>CAMBQP010000057.1 GCA_945869955.1 Schlesneria paludicola DSM 18645 | reverse complement strand
AGTCGGAACGCCGCAGCGAGGAACATCCGTGCAAGCCGTGCAAGCCGTGAAAAATCACAATGCTCATCACGCTTTCCGGTGGATGGTCGAACCTCGCGAACGCTTCTGATATCGTTAGGCGTCTTAGTGTGTATCGATTTCCGAAACAGTTTTGGTGAGTCATGCGAGTTCTTTCAGGTATCCAGCCGACCGGTCGATTCCATTGGGGCAACTACTTTGGGGCCATCCAGCAGTACATCGCCCTGCAGGGAAACGAGCAGTCGTTTTATTTCATTGCCGACTTGCATGCTTTGACGACGGTGCGTGAACCGCTTGCCTTGAGAGAGTACGTATGGGACGCGGCGCTTGATCTGCTGGCATTGGGCCTCGACCCGAGCCAAGCGACGCTCTTTCGACAATCTGATGTGCCGGAAGTGACCGAGCTGATGTGGTTGCTGATGACGGTGACACAGTTCAGCCTGCTTGAAAAATGCACCTCCTACAAAGACAAGGTCGCCAAAGGGATTTCCGCCGATGCGGGACTGTTCACCTACCCGGTCCTGATGGCGGCGGATATTCTGCTCTACGACAGCGATGTCGTTCCCGTTGGGGCTGATCAGATTCAACACTTGGAAGTCACGCGGGATATCGCCCAGCGGTTTAATCACACTTATGGTGCAGAGTGCTTGCATTTGCCCACCGCCCGCGTCTTAAAAGAAGGGGCCAAAGTTCCCGGTACTGACGGGGAAAAAATGTCCAAGAGCTACGGAAATACCATCGAAATCTTCGAGGCAGAAAAACCGCTGCGGAAAAAGATTATGTCAATCAAAACCGATTCATTGCCGCTGGAGGCAGTCAAAGACCCCGACTCTTGTTCGGTGTTTGCGCTGTATCAACTGTTTGCCTCACCCGAACAGCAGGCAATCCTGGCGGCCCGTTATCGGGCCGGGGGAATGGGCTACGGCGAGGCGAAGCAGGCGGTGTTTGACGCCTCGATGGCCTATTTTCAGCGGGCCAGAGAAAAGCGAGCGGAACTCGTCGCCAACCCCACTTATGTCGAAGGGGTGCTGCAGGCGGGTGCGATCAAGGCCCGAGCCAAGGGAAAAGAAGTGTTGAAACGAGTTCGCCAAGCGTGCGGGCTTGGCGCGCATGCGGGTTAGCCCGCTCGTTTCTGCCCGCAAGAGGATGGCCTGAAAACCGTTTCAGCGGCGAGGTCCTTCGCCCCAGAAGCATTTTGCCTGGGGCGTGATGAGCTCACTAAATGCCCGCACAATCTTCTCACGGCCGAAATCGAGTCCGTCAAACAATGAGGATTCTTGCAGCTCGGTGCTCCCCGAGGCGGTGATTCTCAGCCAGAGCGACTCGAAGGGATTCTCGTCTGAGACCTGCATTTCATGAGTGAGCTCGATGGCGAGCAACCCCCGTTCGAGATCCAGCGGGAACTGCCAGCGGCCGGCAAAACCGTCGCAAAGAATGCCGAGCTTTGGCAGGGGATTTGGCTGCCAGAGGCGAATGAATCCCCAGTCCTCGGGCGAATTCCAAACCGTCCCCTGCGGAATGCGATTGACGTAAGCGATGTTCCAGCGAAGGGGCGAGCCGAGTTCCGGCATGAGCTCGCAAACCGCATCCAGCGTTGCCACAAAGCCATCGCGAATCGATTCATAACGGGGATACCTGCTCCCATTGTGGCCCAGCCAGCCAAAACCGAAACCCGGGGCACCGAAACGAATCGCACGATCGCCCATGATGTCGGTTAGTTGGCGCTCAATCCGTGTTGTTTCTAACGAATGTCGTTCTGCAGGCCCAATCGACTTCCAAATGCCGCTCCAGTCGGAACCGAGCCTCTGGTGCATGGCCACTTCGATCGTGTCATTCCAGATGAGTGGCTGATCAAATTCGACCCCCAGCCAGACTTCGATGAGCGGGGGATGGTCGTACTCTTGGGGCAGGTCAGCAGCCCCGAAGCCAAAGCCGGATCTTGGCGGTCGTAATGTCAGCAAAATGGCACCACAGTCGAAAACGTCATTGAAACAACCGAAGCCGCAGAGAAACACTCTTCTACGTTTCTATTCAACCCATTTTCCGTACAGAGAGAAACATTGCAACAAAAAGAATTCGACACAATCTCGAGAATACCCAAAACCGCCATGGACTTGGCCGATTTCAACGATCTTTCCACAGCGAATCACGCAGTTCTCGATCGATTCTCGCTCTGGTTGCAGTTATGGACTCGGCAGACAAAGTCTGCAGTGATGTTTCCCGCAGACGAAGTCTGCAATTACGAACTCAGCAGACGAAGTCTGCAATTACGAACTCAGCAGACGAAACGTCAGTTCGTTGTCGTGATAGGCGGTTGCCACCGCCGTCGCAACCGTTTTCACCAGCTCACGTTTTGAAATCGGTTTTTTCAGCACTGTAAAGGCTTGGGCCTCAGCGGCATCATCGCATAATGCCTCGGAGTAGTCTGCCGTGATTAAAATACAGGGTGCGATGATATGAATTTCTTTCAATTGCCGTAACGCTTCGAGTCCCGTCAAACGCTGCATGTGCATGTCGAACAGGGCCAGATGAACTTCCTCATGCGAAGCCAGTTCGAGCGCTTCTTCACCCGACTGCGCCTCAATCAAGCGAAAAAACGGCTCGAAAATTTCGCACAACGTGCTACGAAAAGCGTCGTCGTCGTCGGCAATCAACAGTTGATACTGTTCGAAAATCATGGATTTTCACCGGAAAACTCTGAAGGATATCGGTCAACGAATCATCGTTCGTGGTGTAGGGGTTAACACAAATTTCACCGTTGGTCAATCCGACCACGGAATTGTTTGTGTCAAGTTCCGTTCCACCTATCAACGTCCCTTGATTTGCTCTTTCCAAGAATCGAAACGCCAGAGCAGTACCAGAAGCATAAAACGTTTGATGGAACACGACCGACAGAGTCAACGCCTTGCGGCACTTTCGTTTTTGATTGAGCCCCCCCCCTGCTGCAGCCTGGATTGACCGAGTGCAGGATTTCGGCAAAAGACTCGTCACCGTTGCCGGCCATCCCCAAACGATGCAACAAAAAACTTCCAAATTAACCTGCTCGGCAATCAGGCCGTCAGAACAATTCAAAATGGTCAGAAGTCGAAGACGCAATCAACGGCGACCCTTTGTCATTGGCGGAATCCATTTGTATCGTAAAGTCCCTCAGCGCCGAATAAGGCCTTCAACAGGGAGGGGAAGCACCCCGTTGTTGAATTTCAATATTTGCAAAGGATGACATCAACGCATGGCACGTTCCGCAGTCGTTATTGGTGCCTCTTCGGGAATCGGTGCTGCAGTCGCCGTGGAATTGGCGCGTCGTGGGTATGCCGTTGGGATTGCGGCACGACGTGTCGAAACGCTTCGCGAAGTCGCAGCGCAGCATCCGGGCATTACGGCGACGATTCCGCTGGATCTGCACGATGTCGCCGAATCCCGAGCGGCGGCAAACGACCTGATCGGCAAGGTCGGTGGGGCCGATGTGTTTGTCATCTCCGCCGGGACGGGGAACGAAAACCCAGGCTTAGAGTGGGACCCCGAGGCCGACACCATCGCCGTAAATGTCACTGGATTCACCGCGATGGCGACACTCGCCATCGAGCACTTCGTCCAGCGGGGGAGAGGCCATCTCGTCGGGATCTCGTCGATTGCCGCCATCCGTGGTCACGGGGATGCCCCCGCGTATGGGGCGTCCAAGGCTTTTGTCTCCAGCTATCTGCAGGCCCTGCGGCACAAGTGTGCGAAGCAGCGATTGCCCATTGACGTGACCGAGATTCAGCCGGGATTCGTCGCAACCGCCATGGCCAAGGGAGACGGTTTGTTTTGGGTGGCCCCAGTCGATGTCGCGGCACATCAGATCGTGACCGCAATCGAGTCTCGAAAAGCGCACGCATATGTGACAAAAAGGTGGCGAGTCATTGCGGGAGTGCTGCGGCTGTTGCCTGAGTGGATCTACAATCGATTGTGACCATCTCAGCGAATCAAAGGAGGTAGAGGACTGCCAGTTGCCAGTTTTCAGTTTTCAGTTTTCAGTTTTCACAATCTTGAAATTTTTTCTCTCCCGATTCGGGTGATTCACGAATCAACGGTAATATTCAAGAGATTTGCCTGAACGCCTCCGTCAGGACGGGGCCACCAATCCGGTCGAGACCGAACCGTCTGATCGTCATGGCCTTCAAGGTGGACGGATCTGGGAACGATCAATTCCAGGAAGGCCGATGCCATTTTCGTTTGAGATTGATCCCGCATCCAATTGACTGTCACCCTGTTGGAGTTCTGCGGTGTGGTTGTGCCGGTTTCCAGGGGCTTACGCTCAATGGCAATGACTGATGTCCCTTTGGGACTGGGAATAAGAACGGGAATGGGAATGAGAATGGGACCCATCTCACTACCTCACTTCCTCATCTCACCGCTTTCGGATGTTTATCTCTTCCGGCAAGAAATGCCGCTCGACAAAAGCCCTCTTGGCGGTTTTCGCCTCTGGAATTACAGTCCCCCTCTCCCTCACCAACCGACAATTCGTTTTTGGCAAACAGATTCCCATGCTGAGTCGTTGGCATTCCCACCCCTTGATCGCAAGTCGCTGCAACACGTGGCCTGAGTGCGTCTGTCGAATGAATTGCCGTTTGATTTGCCGAATGGCTTGTATGGGTGTAATGCTTTTTGTCATCGGCTGTGGTACGACTCGGATGTCGGACACGTTGCGAACAGGGACCGAACAACTGTTATTGTCAGCTGCAGTAGACCGGTCGATCAGTGAAATGGATTTCTCAATCCTTAATGGAAAGGATGTTTTCTTCGATCCGCAATACCTCAAAGGGGTCTCAGATGAGGGCTACATTGTGAGCTCGATCCGGCAGCGATTATTGGCAGAAGGGGTTTTTCTGAAGGCGGTTCGGGACGAGGCAACGTATGTCGTCGAGGCTCGAGCGGGTGCCGTGGGGACAAATCGTCAGGATGTCTTGATCGGGATTCCTCAAACCAGTTTGCCTACCGGTGCCTTGGCCATGGGAGTTCCTTCGGTTATTCCCGAGATTCCCTTTGCGAAAAAGACCCTCCAGAAAGGTGTCGCCAAGATTGCGGTCTTTGCCTACAACCAGACCACCGGACAGGCTCTTTGGCAGTCTGGGGCTTCACCGATCACGGCCGATGCGCGAGATACCTGGGTGTTTGGAACCGGGCCTTACCAGCGGGGTTCAATTTATACCGGGGCCAGTTTTGCGGGGCAACGAGTTCCCCACTGGATGCGATCCAGGAATACCACACCGAACCCGCCCGAGACGGGGACTCCTGTGAATATGGCTCAAACATTTCCTGAGGACCCTAACGTGGTCCCACCCGCTGCAGTGAAATCCTTGGCCAACAAACCTACTGACAACAAGGCAACACCCGCTTTGTTCGTACCAGGTGTTCCCCCAAGCCTACCTCAACCCGGCCGAATCCCTTCGCCAATACCTCCCTCCTCGACAGCACCTTCGACCACAACCGGTTTTTCTACCGGAACTTACCATCTGCCTGGTTCCCAGGATGCGACAGGTTCGTCAGGGGGAAATGCGGCGGCCGCCGGCGCGGCGGGGGTACTCATCTTTCAGAATCTGCCGAAGTAATTGCCGATTTTCTCGTCACGAAACCGCTTTCGTTCGCGGCTTTGCGGCTTGGCTTGGTTTTTATCTCCAAGTCCCCAAGAATCCAGCCGTAACCCCCGGAAGAAGGCCTCAACCCCACCGGGGCATTGCCCTAGTTTCTCGATCGATTGCTATGCTACAATCCGAAAGCGTTTGTCGTGCAAGGGGATGAGATTCGCTCACTCCCGTTTCCACGATTGAAATCGAACGGCTGAACCGGAATCCGTGTGCAGCGGTTTATCACCAGTGTCCTCTCGAAGGCCTCCGCATGCCGACCGCGTCACCCCCTGAACGAAACAAACCCTGGGAACAACGCAATGTGGTTGTTGCGTTTGTGCTGGCCGTGCTGGTTCCTGGCTTGGGGCACCTCTTTCAGGGGCGGACTCTCAAGGGATTGATCTACCTGTTCGGTATCCTGGGACTGTACCTGTGGGGCGTGAAGATGGGCGAAGGGATTGTCGTCTACAATCTGCCTGAAAAAGTGGGGGCCAAGCGGATCACCCTGCATTATGCGGCTCAACTCGGAGCAGGTGTGGTCTCGTATCCCGCACTTTGGCAAAATCGACGACTGTTGAAGGGGAATGAGGTCGTCCGAAAGTTAGAGCAACCCCTGTCGGCCAAATTTTCCGGGGAATTGCGTCGGTCGGATCGCGATTCTCTTGGCGGCAAGCTCGAAGGAGTCGTTCAGTTCAAGCTGGAAAAAATGGAGTATGGAACAGAAACCACTGGCGTTTTCACAGGGACGCTGGATGGAAAACCCGTGAAATTACCCTTGGCGGGAAATTTCGCGTTGGATCCCCCTGTGGGCGCGGGATTCAAACGCGGGTTGCGATGCAGCGTTATCGGAGAAAATGACGAGCCGCTTCCGGAAAGTCGGATGATTGTTGGCTCGATTCCACGCTCACTGCTAGACAGTTACGGCGTGGCACCTGACCAGAATCAACTGCAGGAAGTGACGGGTCGCCTGGGGAAAATTCATGAATTGGCCCTCGTCTTCACCTGGATTGCTGGCCTGCTCAACGTCCTGGCGATCTGGGACTGCGTTCAGGGACCGGCCTACGGCTTTGGAGATGAAGTGGCAACAGGGACTAAGCCGGAAATTAAACCGGAAGAGAAACTGGAGACGCCCAAACCCCTCGCAGATGCTCCCCCCGCAGACAAGATTCTTACGCCTACTTCTACTCTTGGTTGAGTGACTGAATCCATGCTTTTTCTATCCATCACGCTGGCTCAGACAGCAAACGTTTCCTGGTATCTCTTGCCTCTGGCAATGGTCGTGAGCTTGGTTTACAGCGCCAGTCGCTTCGAGTTACCAGACCGAATTCTGCAGCGAGCGATTTGGCTCTTCCTGCAGATTATTGGTTTTATGGCGATGGTGTTCGCGGTGTTGTGGTTTTTGTCCTACAAGATGTAGGGGAAGTTAGTTTTCAGTTTTCAGTTTTCTTTTTTCAGTGAAGACTTGGAAGAGCTTTGAGTGTGATTTTTGCGAGTTACCTCATTGTGGGTAATTCAGGCACCGACTTTGATTGAGCGGTTCTGGCAATCACGAACCAAACGAGGATTGCACTTCCGAGCACAAACAAAAATTGCTCTCGCAAACGAAAAAAGCCCGCCCTGCTTTTGCAGAGGGGCTTTCTTTGGAAATTTGATAATCAACCCGTATTGATCACCGGGGCGTGAATACGGGGGAATAAATACCGGACCGCGACCGAATTCAATCGCTTAGTGGCGAGCCAAGCTGGTCACTTAGCAACAGCTCAGACCTCAGCAGATTACTTGACCTCAGTTAATCACTTGGCGGCGGGTGCCGAAAGCTTGTTGACCAATTTCATCAACCGGGACTTGTCACGGGATGCTTTGTTTGCATGAATCAAATGCTTGGCAGCAGATTGATCGATTTTCTTAATGGCAAGCTGGAGCACGGTTTTCGCGCTTTCAACATTGCTGGCGCCGGTCGTCACCGCAGCAGCGGTCACCCGGACTTTTTTCACGGACGTGCGCAGAGCCGACCGTTCATTTCGGTTTTTTACGCGGCGACGTTGCATTTTGCGAAGGGCGCGTTTGGCACTGTCTGTATTCGGCATTGAGTCGGAACCACAAGGATTGTCTGTCCGTAGCGTAGATCAGGAGGTCCTTCCGCGCGCTACGGCACCGTGGAAGGGATCGAGAGAGTAATCGTTTTCCTGGAAAGAATCCAGTGTGGCTACCAACCGTTTCCCCGAAATTCTTTGGTTGGGCCGTTTCGGCAATATCAGCCGATCCATTTCGCAATCAAATATGCGGCGGTGGCGGCTAAACCGCCAACAATCACCGTCTGCCAGGCACTGCGGAACGGGTGTGTCGTCGTAAACCTTCCCTTAATATACCCGAAAATGAACAGCGCCAGCAGCGTGACAATGACCGATCCGATCAGACCATCCTGTGCCGATTTCGAGAAAAAATAGGGGGCCAGCGGCACCATTCCCCCGGCGATATACGAAATCGCAATGGTTACGGCACTCTGGGCAGCCCGTTTGGGATCGGGTTCATCGAGCCCCAGCTCAAAACGCATCATGAAATCAACCCAGCGTTTGTCGTCGGCACAGATCGCCTTCGTGACCGCCATCGTCATCTCTTCGTTCAGGCCATAAGCCCTGAAGACATCAGCGACTTCGGCAATTTCATGCTCTGGAAGCTCCTTGATTTCCACTTCCTCGCGATGACGCTCGGAAACAAAGTGTTCGGCATCGGTTTTAGCGGCCAGATAGCCCCCAAGCCCCATCGCGATCGATCCTGCCGCGACTTCTGCCAAACCCGCCGTGATGATGATGCCAGTGGCATCCACGGCCCCCGACAATCCCGCCGCCAGGGCAAACGGAACGGTCAGTCCATCTGACATGCCAATCACAATGTCACGGACAATTTCCGAGGAAGTAAAATGTTTTTCGATATGTGGGGTCTGCGGCATGACGCGTTGTTTCTGTGTCGCGAGTACGAAGAAAAAAGATTTCGACAGTCTGGGTAACGATATCGTATTCCACGGTGCCGAATAAAACCAAGGGGGACATCGCGAACAGACTGCCGCAGGAATCTCCGTTTCAGTCAAAATCCGCTCGCCAGAGCTGAACCGCTCGACGTGCCAAACGTTCCTGGCGAGCGTGAATCTGTGCAATGGTCCACTCTTCGGGGGGTTCCTCAACAATTGCCTGGGTCAAGGCGTAACGACTCGTCGCATACAGTTTCACTTTTTCGGGAAAAAGCGAATTTTCGATCTCGCGATTGATTTTGGCTTCCAGTAAAGTCAGATTCCCGATGCGACAGACCTGCTTTGGCCATTCCTCTTCGCGAATCGATTCCTCCCAGGCGGCCAACGGATTTTCCGGCAGGATGTGCTCAATCGAGCCTGGGTCGGTCTCAAAGTTGACATCCCGTTTGCACAGATCTTTTTCCAGTCGGCACAAAATGTATTTGGCCAGATGTTTGGACGCCCCCGAGGTAGAGACCTCGAAGACCTCAAAATCCCGCTGAAATCGTTCATCACTCACGTAGCTTGGCCGCAAAAGCTCGAACACATCCTTGGGCGTTTGAGCATCTCCCTGAATGATCCCTTTTGCCACGCGATGGTACAGCGGCTCTAATTCATTCGTATTCAGGCCACACACCGAGGTGAAGCGAAAGGTAAAAACGTTAATCAGCCTTAGCACCTTGTGAAAATCTTTTTTCTTCAGTTTTTCCCAAGCGGCAAACAGCAGCGGAACCGATTGTTGATCTTTCAAAAGAATCCGCTCGCGAATAAACGGCTTGCATTCGGGGTGTTCAATCCAGAACTCATGTTCGGCGTCGCCGAGTGCGGAAAAAAGTTCAGCACGATGATCCAGCGCGTTCATCAACTCAAACACCTGTTCTTGGGTTTGAACTTGATCGCAGACAATTCGAAAGAGACGGTTGGATCGGATACTGGAATGTTCGCACAACAGGTGGTACCGCAAAAATTTGGGAAAATCCTCTTGGGGAACGGTGCCGAGCAACTGTTGCCACTGCCGCTGCAATGACTTGAGATCCAGCTTATGCTTGACTCGCGAAAAGAGATAGTTTTTTAGCAGGTCGGTTGAGGAAAGCTCGATTCCTCGAGCGTTCAGAGTTTCGAAAATCGTATAGGCATTCAAATCGTCATCGACCTGGATCAGGATAAACAAGAGCTGTCGTGCGATCGTCTCGCTCAGGAGTTCGGCAAGTTTCTGGCCTTCCAAGTGACCTTGGTCGATTTTTTCCAGTTTGTCACCAAACCACTTGAAACAATCCCACAGTAGTCGATTCGAGCGAGGGAGTTTTTTCGGATTCGGCGGCGTACGCAACTGAACGAGATAGTCCTGAAAGAACGGATTGTCGGTCTCGTTGAGCCCCAACTTGCTCTTTTCCATCAAAGAAGCAGGATCCTTTTCTCCAATAAATCGGGCTCGCAAACTCGCCGCTCGCTCTTGATTCGCGCCCCGATCCTGTTCATTTCCAGGGAGCAATCCCAAGCGTTGAATAATGGCGAGCGCCAAGAGACTGAGTGTTGCCAAGCGTTGTTGACCGTCGATCACCAGGAAATCACGATCACTGGTCGCCTCAACCACGAAGGTTCCTATGTAATGGCGTTCTTGGGGAGCAGCCCGCAACGCGAGAATGTCATTCCAGAGGTCATCCCATTGCTCCTCGACCCAGGAATAATCTCGCTGGTACGGCGGGATCGTATATTGCCTCCCATTTCCGAGGAGCTCAAGGAAATTGATTGTCCTCGTATTCAGCGTGATCGATTTGGACATGGGCGAGTTGACTCGAATTCATGAAAGGGCGACGCTCATTGACCTGTCAAATTCGGATCCATGATCATAAGACAAATCCCACCCGCCGTCATTCTTTCCGTCAGGCCACCCCGGAATTTCCACCGCCGCAGTCTGATTTCGCGAATCAGATGTCGTAATACATGGCAAACTCGAACGGATGTGGTCGTTGCCGCAGGGCGTCGACTTCCTTTTCGGTTTTATACCAGATCCACGTATCGATCACGTCTTCGGTGAAGACATCCCCCCGCAACAGGAACTCGTGGTCCCGTCGAAGTGCTTCGAGCGCTTCTTCAAGGGACGCGGGGGTTTTTGGCACATCCTTCAATTCTTCCGGGGCCAGATCGTAAATATCCTTATCGAGTGGACGGCCCGGATCGATTCGCCGCTGAATGCCATCAATCGCCGCCATCAACATCGCGGACATTGCGAGATATCCGTTTGATGAAGCATCGGGGCAGCGAAATTCAAACCGCTTATTTTCGGGGTTGGGAGTATGAACCGGGATCCGGATCGCCGCAGACCGGTTGCGACTGCTATACGTGAGGTTGATCGGGGCTTCAAATCCAGGAATCAGCCGCTTGTAGCTGTTAGTGGTCGGGCAGCAAATTGCCATCAGCGCAGCCGCATGCTTCAAAATCCCGCCGATGGCATACATGGCGATGTCGGACATTCCAGCGTAACCCGATCCCGCAAATAAGTTTGCACCGTTTTTCCAGAGCGAAAAATGCAGATGCAATCCCGAGCCATTGTCGTTCCAGAGCGGCTTGGGCATGAACGTCGCTGACTTACCATGCCGAGCTGCCACATTTTTGACGATGTATTTGTAGAGCAGCAAATTGTCGGCGGTATTCACCAGTGAGGCGTACTTCATGTCGATTTCGCACTGGCCGCCGGAGGCGACTTCGTGGTGCTGAGCCTCGACCTCGACGCCGCAATCTTGCAGCATCAGCATCATTTCTGTCCGAATCCCCTGCAGAGTATCGGTCGGGGGAACGGGGAAATAGCCTTCTTTATGGCGAATTTTGTAGCCACTGTTTCCCGACGGCTCTTTCCGCCCCCGGTTCCACTGCCCCTCGATGCTATCGACGTGGTAGTACGCTTCATGCTCGTTTTGATCGAAACGAACATCGTCAAAGACAAAGAATTCCGCCTCGGGACCGAAGAAGGCGGTATCCGCCAGTCCGGTCAGCTTCATGTAGTTTTCTGCTTTCCGGGCAACATTGCGCGGATCTTTGGCATAGTCTTCCCGCGTGATCGGATCCTGAATATTACAGGTCATCACCAAAGTTTGGGCCATGAACGGATCAACGAAGGCGGTTGAGGCTGCTGGAACAACCAGCATGTCACTCTCGTTAATCGATTGCCAACCCCGAATGGACGAGCCGTCAAAACTGAAACCTTCCTCAAAACTCTTCTCGCTCAGGGCGGTCACGGGAATGGTGAAGTGTTTCTGAGTTCCCGGGAAATCCATGAACCGCAGGTCCACAGCCCGAATATCTTTTTGCCGGCAAAAAGCCAGCACTTCACGAGGGGTCATCACATGCACAAGCAAAATCTCCGCTGAGCGAACGCGGTTGTCTCGAAAACGAGGAATATCACCACACGATATGCAAACCTGATGCCATCAATCAAGCAGACCCCGGAATCCTTGGCACATTCACCAGAATGGATTCAAAGCAAGGCTTGAATCCAAGTGTTTTTTTCTCTTTATGTTGCGCGACTAAGCGACTCGCTGCAACGAATCGGCACTGGCCACAAATCCGACTCGGTAGCTCTCGATTTTTGCCAATACATCCCGGATTTTCGGACCCGAGGGACGCCGAACCGTCAGTCGAGCCCCAAAGGGAAAGCAAGCGGCCACACGGATTTCGAGACTCGCCCCATCCACGTCTTCCGTCATCACTTGGGGCGTGCGGGAAAATGGGGGACAGAATGCAAGATGGATGGTCGCGTCCCGTTGTCCAGCGGCAAATTCGACACGAATCCCCCCTTTGATCTGCTCAACCCCAGCGGATTGTGATCGAGTCAGCCACTGCGTGACATCGGACGCAACGGTGTCGAAAATCAGGGGTGATTCATCTGCAGATTGTTCTTCATCCGCCGCATCTTCTGCTAACGGATCTTCATCCATGGCATGATCTACGGCCAATCGAACCGCTGTGACCCCGTCTCGCTGGAACTCGTTGACTTCGACGTTTACGTCCACTTCCACTTCGAAGCGGGGAATTTCCCCTCGATCGGTTTCCGCGACCAATGGCCGCGTCGGGGGAATCTGCGTGGAAATCCGGGGTCTGGGGAGTGCCAAACGCTGCGCGACAGGAGACCGGATCAGAGCAAACCCGATCGCAAAAACCGCCATGACCGTCAAGCACGCATTGCGAAACATTGAACCCTGGTCGCCAAGGAGGATTGACCAGCTGACCAAAACCAGCAGCGTGACAACCAAGGGGACACACTTCCCCCAATGGGAATCCGAGAATTCCGGAAACTCATACGAATCAATGAGCAGCAGTGCCGCACTACTCAGGATTGACAGGCAAAACATGATCCCCAAGGCAGTCACCAGTCCGGTCGGTGCATCCCGATCTGACCACGGCAATCCCATGGCCAACACCTGCAATGACCAGATCGCCAGCGCCAGCGGCCTGCGTGAGCGATGATTTGGTGAACCGACGGGATTCATGACGACCCTGTAACGAACAATTTCCTCGTCAGACGCAACAATACCGCGATAAGTCTAGTCGAGAACGGTATGAGCGGCGAGAGGAATCTGGCTCCCCCTGCCCCCCCGAAATCTCCCCCGAGACCCCCAATCCTGATCCCAATCGCTTTTGACGCGGAAAGGAACGAAAAGCGAGCTGCGGTCTCATTCCTGCTCGCTCCGACTTTCCCTGCGGAGGAAGTTTCCAGACCAGCAGGAAAGGTGTGCGGGCATTTGGTACAATCAAAGTTCTAATTTGCAAAGTTCTAATTTGCAAAGTCCTGATTTGACCGAGAATCCCCTGCAGCAAGGTTTTCTGTTCCGTGACCGCTCCAGACCAGCCTCAACCCAGCCGCTATGTTGTCGGACTCGACCTTGGAACGACGAACTCGGCCATGGCCTATCTCGATACCCTCCAGCCAAAACGACGTATTCAGACTTTTCGCGTCCCACAGATCGTTGCACCGGGGGTGGTCGAGTCACGTGAAACATTGCCCTCGTTTCATTACCAGCCCGCGACCGGCGAGTTTGCGGCGAATGCATTGCAGCTTCCCTGGCCTGAAACGGGTGGCTACCTCGTTGGTCAATTTGCCCGTGACCATGGAACCATGGTGCCGGGACGTTTAATCGGCTCGGCCAAATCCTGGCTTTGTCACAGCGGCGTTGACCGGAATGCCAATCTGTTGCCGTGGCAGGGGGCCGAAGATGTCGAACGAGTTTCGCCGGTGGTGGTCAGTTCCCGCTATCTGCAGCATTTTCGCCAGGCTTGGGATGCTCAGTTCCCGTCACATCCCCTGGCAGAACAGGATTTGATCCTCACCTTACCCGCCTCGTTCGATGAGGTGGCGCGGGAGTTGACCATCAAGGGGGCCAAGTTGGCGGGCTTGCAGCGTGTCGTCTTGATTGAGGAACCGCAGGCCGCATTTTACGCATGGATTGATAAACATGCCGACCGCTGGGATCAACTTGTCGCGCCTGGGCAAACGATTCTCGTCTGCGATGTCGGGGGAGGAACAACCGACTTCACATTAATTCGTGTCCGGTCGGGAGCCAGCGGTGCCGTCCAGTTCCACCGGATCGCCGTGGGGGAACACCTGATTTTGGGAGGAGACAATCTGGACCTCGCCCTGGCTCATTATCTTGAACAGCGAGTCAAACCGGGAGGCCAGCTCGAGCCACGGCAATGGGGAGTGCTGGTGCGCAGTTGTCGCCAGCTCAAAGAAGTTCTGCTGGGTGAAAATCCTCCCGCTCAATCGACGCTCACTCTTCCCGGCAGTGGTTCCAAACTGATTGGCGGGTCGATTCAGATCCAGGTGGAACGAGCCGATGTCGAATCGATGCTGTCGAACGGTTTTTTCCCCCAGATTCCGCTGGATAGCAAACCACTCGCCTCACAATCGGGTTTTCAGGAGTTCGGCCTTCCCTATGCGGCGGATGCCGCCATCACGAAATACCTGGCGTCGTTCCTGACGGCTCATCGTCTTTCTGCCGGGGAAGATCTTGTCTCGCCAAACGGCTCTGTGTCGTCAACCAGTCCGTCTCCAGAATCGCTCGCAATCCGACCGGATGTTTTGCTGTTCAATGGGGGCGTCTTTGCTTCACCCCTGTTTCGAAATCGGCTGATTCAAAGCCTCGAACACTGGTTTCAACATCCAGGGAATCCCGACTGGTCACCCGTCGTGCTTGAGAACGAACGGCTGGATCTTGCGGTGGCCCGTGGAGCCGCTTATTACGGCATGGTCCGGCGGGGTGAAGGGGTCCGGATTTCCGCCGGACTGGCTCGAACCTACTACATTGGTGTCGAAAATTCTGAGAAGGCTGTCGAAAATTCGGCGAGGGCGAACGAGGATTCCTCGATGGTGCATCCCCCAGTGACCGCTGCCGCGACTGCGGCCGCTAATACAACCACCGCCGAGAAGTCGAATCTCAATCCCTCATCCGCCTTTTGCCTCATCCCTGCCGGGATCGAGCCGGGGCAAGAGGTTGACCTTTCGCAGCATCAATTTCAATTGCTGGTGTCACAGCCGATTGAATTTCCGTTGTTTGTTTCCAGTACCCGACTCACCGATCGACCTGGTGAACTGGTGGCGATTGATCCCGATCAGATTCGGTCGCTGCCACCGATTCGGACCGTCCTCAAAACGGGCAAATCCAAAGATGCCGCTGCCGTGACTGTGATCCTCAAAGCCAAGTTGACCGAGATCGGAACGCTGGACCTTTGGTGCAGTGAAGTCGGGGGCAAACGATCCTGGAAGCTGTTATTCGATGTTCGTTCCACAACACAAACGGATATCGCTGCTCACGACGCGACCGGCGAACAGCAAGGGGTGCTCGACGACGAGTTGCTGCAATCGGCTCGGCAAGTGATTCAAAGTGCCTTCAGCCTTCCTGGTGGGGCTGTCATCACGGCGGGGTCCGTTGGGCCGGTTGTGCTAGGACAGCCAGACGAATCAACCACTTTACCGCCAAGCCCGGCGGACCGTGCGAGTTCTC
The DNA here is from genome assembly GCA_945869955.1 of Schlesneria paludicola DSM 18645. GTDB lineage: Bacteria > Planctomycetota > Planctomycetia > Planctomycetales > Planctomycetaceae > Schlesneria > Schlesneria paludicola_B. The sequence continues at coordinate 14,779 of CAMBQP010000057.1, read as the reverse complement.
CACGATCCTTCGATGCGAACCCCATTCCTGTGACCGCTGTCACCAAGCGGTTGGTCGAGGTATTACAGCTGGATCGTGACGACTGGCCGACGTCTCTGCTGCGTCAGCTCTGGGAAGTCTTGCTGGAATGCGAGCCGGGTCGACGCATCAGTGCACAACATGAAGCTCGGTGGCTGAACCTGGTTGGGTACTCGTTGCGACCTGGATACGGCTTGGCTGTCGATGATTGGCGCTGCAACGAAACCTGGAAATTATTACAGGGAAAGCTGGCCTTCGAGACCACCGCGTGTCAGGCCGAGTGGTCCATTCTCTGGCGGCGTGTCGCCGGTGGATTGACCGCCGGGCAGCAGCAGTCGCTCGCGGCCCCCCTGCTGAGTCAGATTCGGCAAGTGGTGCGACAACCCGGTTCCAAAGGAAAAGCCAACGACTTCGGCAACAACATGCACGAATCGGCCGAAACGATTCGGCTGCTCGGGGCTTGCGAACTTTTGCCACTCGCGATGAAGCAGGAATTCGGTGACCTGTTACTGGAAATGCTCGAACGCCCCCGGTTTTCGGCCCTGAATGCTGCAGGATTTTGGTCACTCGGTCGGGTCGGAGCACGCCGTCCGGTATATGGTCCGCTGAATTCGGTCATTCCTCCCGAAACCGCCTCACGCTGGTTATTGCGTCTGTTGAAGCTGGAACTGATCGATCCACTCGCCCCTTTTGCAGCCATGCAACTGGCCCGTAAAACCGGCGATCGTTATCGGGATATTGATGAGGCAACACGAGCGCGGGTCCTGAAAGGGATGGAGCGTGTGGCGGTGACAGGGCACTATCGGGATCTGGTGACGACGGTGACCAGCCTGGAATCCGAGGATCAGTCATTGATTCTGGGTGATGTCCTGCCGAAAGGGCTGAGAATTCGCTAGCAGTCTGTTGAAAAACGGGGATTGTCTCCGACCGAAATCAAAAATCCACTGGAATGATACGCAGTGCGAGGTGCCTGTTCCCCGTTTTCAGCAGACTGCGAGGGACAAAGGGGTTGAGGGGCAGAGTGGCTGATGGGCAGAGTGGCTGATGAGGGGATCATGTTACAGGTAAAATTATTTGCACAGGCGCGTCAATTGGCGGGAAGTACGCAAATCGAACTTCCCTGGTCGGATGGACAGAACGTTTCACGACTGAAAACCGAACTCGGCCAACGATGTCCGGCGCTCGTCCCCCTCATCCCCAGCCTGCTGGTGGCGATCAACAATGTTTATGCGGCCAATGAAGCGGAAATCCGCTGCTCGGACGAGGTCGCCTGTTTTCCACCGGTCAGTGGTGGTTAGTGGTGAGTTACGAAAAAACTGAAAACTGAAAACTCCTTTTTTGATTTCCCCCATGATTTTACTCACTTCAGCTCCGATTGATTATCACGCACTCACCGAATCCGTTCGGTCACCTGCCTCGGGGGCAGTGGTGTTGTTTCTCGGTACTGTCCGGGAACTGACTGCAGGACGACGGACTGTGGCGCTGGATTACGAAGGTTATCCGCAAATGGCAGAAGCCGAACTGGCGAAACTCGAATCGCAAGCCAGGTCCCGCTGGCCGATTGATCGCGTCGCGATTGTCCACCGCCTGGGACGACTGGAACTGGGTGAGATCAGCGTCGCAATTGCCGTGAGCAGCCCACATCGCAAGCAGGCGTTTGAAGCGGGGCAGTTCTTAATCGACGAATTGAAAGTCTCGGTTCCGATCTGGAAGCAAGAAAATTGGGATGACGGGACCACCGAATGGGTACACCCCGGCAACGACGGCACTCCCGCGACAGAATCGACAGCATCGAACGATTCGACCGACTCAACAAAAACGACAGAATAAAAAACCAGTTGTGGACGCGATGGCGAGCGGAAGCCTGTAGAATAACATCGCTAACCGATTTTCAGACCGCTGTGATTTTCAGACCGCAAGACCATCAGGTCTGGCACTCCCGTTTGTGATGACCCATGCTCCCAGATTTGCCACTCATCGATTCCTTCGGCCGACTGCATAACAATCTGCGGATCAGCGTGACCGATCGCTGCAACATTCGCTGCTTTTATTGCATGCCGGCGGAGGACGTGCAGTTTATGGAGAAATCGGAGTTGCTGACGTTCGAGGAAATCGAGCGTTTTGTTCGCGTGGTCGTTCCGCTGGGAATCGATAAACTGCGCCTCACCGGGGGTGAACCGCTGGTCCGCCGCGAACTGCATACACTGGTCAGAAAGCTCGCCGCAATCCCCGGCGTGAAAGATATTGGACTGACGACCAACGGAATTCTGCTCGCCGACCAGGCCGAACTGCTCTACCAGGCGGGCTTGCGACGGATCAATGTCAGCCTGGACGCGCTCTCACCCGAAAAGTTCCGCAAGTTCACTCGTCGAGAGGGATTCGAACAGGCCCTCGCCGGGATCGAGGCTGCACAACGAGCGGGCTTTGATCCCGTCAAAATCAATGCGGTCTCGGTACGGGGCCTGACGGAAGAAGAACTGGTCCCCTTTGGTCATTTTGCCCGTAAAACCGGCGTCGAAGTTCGCTTCATCGAATACATGCCGCTGGATGCCGACAACACCTGGGAACGGGGCAAAGTGCTGTTTGCTCACGAGATTATCGAGACCCTTTCGTCGTCGATCATGCCGCTGATTCCCGTTGCCACCGAGTCCGCCCAAGGACATGGCGGGCCCGCGACCGAATTCGTCTTTGCCGATGGCATCGGACGAATTGGCTTGATCGCATCCGTCAGTCAGCCCTTTTGTCTGAGCTGTAATCGGATTCGCCTGACCGCCGACGGCAAACTCCGCAACTGTCTGTTCAGCCTCGAAGAGACCGATGTTCGCGGACTCTTGCGTGAGCAGGGACATGACAATGAACTGGTTGCGGCCGTTCGTGCAAGCATTCTTGCCAAAAAGGAAGGGCACGAAATCAATACCGCCCGGTTCATTCAACCGACACGACCGATGCACTCGATTGGGGGCTAACTCGCCAAAAGGTTTTTCCCCACTGGCACCTCCCCCTCTGGCCCCATTTCCCTCTGGCCCATTCCCCCGGGCCACTTACTGCAGCGGCTGGAACTGACGGACCAGGACGCGTGCCGATCGAAGTCCGTCTACCGCCGCACTGACAATCCCGCCAGCATACCCGGCCCCTTCACCGACCGGATACAGACCCGCGATGTTCGGACATTGTCTTGTGATCAAATCGCGATCAATACGAATCGGCGAGCTCCCTCGCATCTCGGGCCCCACCAGAATCGCCTGCTTCAGAAAATCGCCGCGTAGTTTCTTGTCCATGATCGGCAGGCTTTGACGAATGGCGTTGGTCACCACGGGGGGCAGCACCTGATCCAGTTCCGCAGGCTGCACGCCGCGCGGGTAAGAGCAATCCAGTTTCGTCGCAGGGTTCGTGGCACGCCCTTTCAAAAAATCCCCTGCCGATTGGATGGGGGACAAATAATTCGCGCGGCCCAGATGAAACGCGATTGATTCATACCGCTGCTGCAGATGCATCCCGGCCAGCGGATGCGAATTTCCGAATTCGTTCGGTTCGAGTGTCACCATCACCCCGCTATTGGCAAAAGGGGTGTCGTGTCGTGAGTTACTCATTCCATTCGAGCAGAACATTCCGGGTTCGCTGATGCTCGGCATGATGATCCCCCCCGCACACATACAAAACGTGAACACATCCCGCGCGCCACGGGCCTGCAGGGTATAGTCCGCCGCACCGAGAATCGTTTCGTATTCGGGCCGTCCGTATTTGTGATGATTGATTTGCGATTGAGGTTGTTCGATTCGTAATCCGAGTTGAAAAGCTTTTTGCATCAGGGGGACACCCAAATCATATAGCATCTGATAGGTGTCACGCGCACTGTGACCGATGCCAAGAATCAGCTGACTACAGGGAAAATGCCCCGAGGAAGTCTGGATGCCGACCACTCGTCCGTCTTGAATCTGAATCCCCTCAAATCGACAGCCAAACTGATATTCGCCCCCCAACGCTTCAATCTTGCGGCGATAATTTCGGCAGATCATCGGCAATTTATTACTGCCTAAGTGGGGACGATTCTCGTAAACTAACGAGGGGCGGCCTCCACATTCGACAAAACTTTTCAAGACCCATTCCACATCGGGTCCTTCTAGCCGACAGGTCAATTTCCCATCGCTGAAACAGCCAGCCCCCCCTTCCCCGAAGAGATAGTTATTCTCGCGATCGAACTCGCCACCCCGGTCAAATTCCCGAACCGCTGCGACCCGATCCTTGACCGCCTCGCCCCGTTCCAGAATCAGCGGACGATACCCTTTGAGTGCCAGATAGTAGGCCGCCAGTAACCCCGCCGGCCCCGAACCGACGATAATCGGTCGCTCGGGTAGCGGATCCGCTCCCGGAACGGCATCGTCAAACGCGAGTGGTTCGAAAAACTGAATTTCCGGACTGGGGACAAAGGGGACGCGCGAACTTTTCGTCACTTCTTCGGGCAGTTCGACCAGTGTGGTATACACAAACTGCAGGTCATGCGACGACCGGGCGTCCAGACTTTTCTTGAGAATCCGCCACCGCGACAGATCGGCGACACCCAGCCCCAATCGGCGCGCTAAATGATGCGGAAGATCTGCCTCGGGAGCAGTGACAGGCAAACGGAGATTAGAGACTCGAATCGGCATGCAGTTAGGCCATCAGCAGAATAAAAGTTTTTCGTAGCACGTCCCGTCAACAACGCCCAGCGTTCCTGCGGGATTCTTTTCAGCTCAAAGGCAGTTCCATCGGAATCGGTTCACGGGTGGGGACTTTCAGGAACCGCTCGAGGATGCTCATGTTCGAGCAACTCTTCCAACTGTTCAATAATTCCCGGTTCCAGCACATGTTCAATCAGATCCGCTTCCCGGTCAACGCGCCCCGGTGCGACTTCGGCAAAGTGAATCAAGTAAAGCTCCCACAAACGATGGTTCCTGACCGCTCGGGCCGCGATGCGTGTTCCAGCCAAGGTAAATCGGTATTGCCCATCCGAATCCTGCCGTAACCAGCCTTCGGCGATCACAGATCTTAACAGCTCGGCAACCCGTTTGGAGGACCAACTGCGAGCGGCGACCAAAGTTTCACTGGTCAAGGGAAACGGAGTCAGATCCGGCAGCTCACGCGTCGTGGTCTTGCTCGCCAGATCGGCAGGCGCAAGTCGGTCCTCCAGCGCCTCGTAACCCGCTCGTAAGAGGTCGAGCTGACCTTTGTGGCGACTGGCAATTCGCTGCCGCTGCCATTGCCAGAATGTTCCGCCAACCGAGCCAAATACGAGGCTGACCCCAAACAACAAGGCACTGATCAGCACAATGGTCGGCCCGGCAGCAAGCTGCCTGATCGACGCACTGAGCAACACGCCGATCGAGGAACTCGCCCCCCCAACCACTCCTGCAATCAGCACCATCGGCCCCAGTCGATCGCTCCAAAATCGGGCCGCTGTCGGGGGAATGACCAGCAGGGCCACCACCAGTAACAGTCCGACACTTTGCATACCAATCACCGTGACACCGACAACCAGCGCCGTCAGTAACAGATCAAGACGCTGAACAGGCCAGCCGAGCGCCCGGGCATATTCTTCGTCAAAACAGAGCACGGCAAATTCCTTGAACAACGCCAGGCAGACGAACAAGACCACACTGCTGGCGGCAGCGATCAGCAACACATCTGCGGCCGTCATCGCGGCCGCTTTCCCAAAAATGAAATCATTTAATCCCGCCGCGCTGCCGGTTTTCATCCCTTGAATGATCGTCAGCAAGACAATTCCGGCACCGAAAAACAGGCTGAGAACGATTCCTAACGCCGCGTCTTCTTTGATCAGTCGGGTTCGCTGAATCAAATTGGTGACGATCACTCCCCCCGCTGCAGAAAGCGAGGCCCCCACCAGTAACCAGGGCAAGGACTTTCCCGCACCGGGTGAAAACGCCTCGACCACCAGGTAGGCAATTCCAATTCCCGGCAGCGCTGCATGGCTGGCAACGTCGCCAACCAACGCTTTTTTCCGCAGCAACATGAAAACGCCAACGACGCCGCTGCACATCCCCAGCAGCAAGGTGCCAAGCATCACAATCCGCGTGTTGTAGGGGATTGTGGTTGCCGGAGAGGCCACACTCAGGTCGATCATCACCGCCAGTACTTCCATCACAAGCCTATCATTCAGGTCTCTCCATGCAATCCGCATGATCCTCCGCAAACAGAACTTTCATCGTCATCGGTTTGTTCTGTTCGAGATTCGTTCCCGATCATTCTCGACACTTGACTTCACATCCGGCAAGCCGGATGATCAAATTAACGGAGAACCTTTGCGGTTCACAGCGAAAAATGGCCAACAACAGCAGTGATCGATTTCGAATAGGAACATCAAATGGCAGACGCAAAGCCCCGCTTGGATCTCGACGATATTGGTGACGTCACCGTCGCGACCTTCATTGATAAAAAAATCCTTGACGAAGCCAACATCAACGAAGTCGGAAAGCAGCTGTTTGCTCTGATCGATGAAGATGGTCGCCGCAAGATCGTGCTGGACTTCAGTGTCGTGGAATATCTCTCCAGTGCGGCTCTCGGCAAACTGATCACCATGGACAAAAAAGCGAAGGGGGCCAAATCCAAATTGCGGCTCTGTTGCATCAAGCCTGATATTTACGAAGTCTTCGAAATCACGCGATTGAATAAGATTTTCGACATCAAACCGACGCTCGAAGAAGCAGTGAAAGGTTTCTGAGACGTGAATCCAAAGCACAATCATTTTGAGGTTGTGATTCCCAGTGACTATGAATCGGGGCAGGCGGTCGTCGAGCAAATCATGCTCGATGTCGCTGAATGTGGTTTTTCGTCACGGGATCTCTTCGGCGTTCGGCTGGCGGTCGACGAGGCTGTCACCAATGCAATCAAGCACGGAAATCGCCTAAGCCCCGACAAAACCGTTCGAGTCCTTTTTTCCCGAAATCAATCCCGAATCCGGATCGAGGTTGAAGATCAGGGTGCCGGATTTCATCCTGAAGACGTACCCGATCCGACTGCAGATGAAAACCTGGATCGGCCGAGCGGACGGGGTCTGTTGCTGATGCGCGAGTTTATGACCTTGATCGAATACAGCCCCAAGGGTAACCAGGTGGTGCTGGAAAAACATTTTTCGTCCTGAATGCCTGATCGCTGATGCCTGATCAATGACCAAACGTGTTCGAACAACGCGCCGCCTGGAAGTCTGGCTGAAAGACACATCGGTCCCGTTATTCGTGTTGAATTCGCAACGAAGACTCGTCTTTTTCAATGCGGGCTGTGAACAATTGACCGGCTGGCCCCCCGCAGAAGTCTTGGGCCAAGTTTGCGACTTTGTCACCGAATCGGACCTCTTTTCTCCTGCCGCACTGCTCGCCGCACTCGCTCCCCCCGCGAATGTCTGGCAAGGGGAATCGATCGCGGTGACGACACGGGTCGCTCGACATGATTCTGATCCGATCGAGGCGATTCTGCATTTCTTTCCCCTGACTGACGCCGCACAACGCGTCCAGGCCACGCTCGGAATCATCCAGCTCGCCCCCCACTGTGACCAACCGGCTAACCCGCCCCTTTCGCTACAGCTCCATGCCGAACTGGCCGAATTGAGACAGTCCCTGATCAACCGAGGTGATACAGGAATGCTGATCGGCAAAAGCCTTGGCATGCAACGTCTGCTCAGCCAATTGCAACTGGCCCGCCAATCCACACTTCCCATACTCTTAATCGGCGAAGCAGGAACCGGTCGCGAATCGCTGGCCAGACAAATCCATCAAGCAAGTTCGCAAGGGACATCCACATTTGTCCCGCTCGATTGCCGACGGCTTCCGCCCGATCATCTCGAAGCAACCATTCGGCGAATGCAGGTCGCGCTACAAACAGACGAACTGCAGCCGGGAACGATTTATCTTGAACACGTCGAAGCCCTCCCCCGCGATCTGCAGCGGCTGGTGCTCGAAGTGGTCAAATCCCAACGGCACCGAGTCATCGCCTCAACCTTGAATTCACTCGAACCGCTCGTCGAATCACAAGACTTCGTTGAACCCCTCTTTTTTGCCTTGACACCTTTGACGATGTCCCTGCCGCCACTCAGAACCCGACCGGAAGATCTCGCGCTCCTCTCGCAATACTTTCTCGAAGAATTGAATCGGGGAGCACCGCAGCAGGTGACCGGATTTCAGGAACAGGTCCTCGAGCAGTTTGGCCGCTATCAATGGCCCGGAAATGTACGGGAATTGCGGGCCGTTATCGTCGAGGCGCGACAGGGATGCACTGGTCCACTCATCGAAATCGAGCATCTCCCCTTTCGATTCCGTACCGGCGTGCGTGGTCAATCGGTCGGCCCCCCTGCCCGACCGCGAACTCAGCCACTCGATCCGTTACTCTTACGAATCGAACGCGAACAAATTGAACTCGCGTTGGATGAGGCGCATCAAAACAAGGCCAAAGCGGCCGAGTTACTCGGGATTACGCGACCGCGACTCTATCGGCGAATGGAAGTTCTCGGAATTCTCGACCGTGACCTCGGCAGCGAGAGCTCGACACACGATACTGGAGATCCGAATCGCCCCGCCGAAGCCAGGTGATAGGCCAGATGATAGGCCAGATGATAGGCCAGATAGAACACAGATCGCGATCAGAAAACAGGTTCTCCTGCAACAGAAAGTCAACGGAACATGGCCACTCTCGGAGTTAACATCGATCATGTCGCAACGGTACGACAGGCTCGTCGCACGGTCGAACCTGATCCCGTCTGGGCAGCCGCCCTCGCGGAACTCGCCGGTGCAGACGTGATTACCGTCCATTTACGCGAAGATCGCCGGCATATCCAAGACCGCGATGTCCGTGTGCTGAAACAAACCGTTCAAGTCAAATTGAACCTGGAAATGGCGGCGGAACAATCCATCACCCAGTTCGCACTGGAAATCTTGCCCCAACAGGCCACATTGGTCCCCGAGAAACGCCAGGAAGTCACCACCGAAGGGGGACTGGATGTGGTTGGCAATCTGGACCGCGTCCGCCGCTGCGTCGACCAATTGCACGCGGCAGGAATTCTCGTCAGCCTGTTTATTGACCCTGCAGAAGAGCAGATTGAGGCGACCAAATCACTCGGCTGTGTCGCCGTCGAACTGCATACTGGCCGTTATGCCGATGCAACGTCCCCCACAGCCCAGCTGCAGGAACTCGAACAATTGCAACGAGCGGGTCGCTTCGCACGCGCAGCGGGACTACAGATTCACTTCGGCCATGGTCTGACCTATCGAAACGTTCAACCGGTCGCAGCAATCCCCGATGCCTGTGAACTGAATATCGGCCACAGCATTGTGGCACGCGCAATCATGGTCGGTTTTTCGCAAGCCGTTCGCGAAATGCGAGACCTGATCGTCGCCGCCAGCCACCCGTCCAACCACTGACAACTGACAACTGACAACTGACAACTAAATCTTCACTGCGGTGCGATCTGCATCTCACTATTGTATTGCTCGTAATAGTCGTTGATCTCGCCGTCGACATCGAAGAGGTGGGCAATCAGGGCCGCGCGAGCCCACATCCCATTCCGCGCCTGCCGGAAATAGAAGGCTCGTTCATCATCATCAATCGCCGGTGGAATTTCCCCAAAATCCTTATCGCGAGGAAAAGGATGCAAAATCGCCGCATACGGCTTCATGCGTGAAACCAGCGATTTACTGAGCTTAAATTGTGAAAAGTCGAGTTCGTTGAACTCTTGCTCCTCAGCCCCGGAATTATGCTCACGCTGAATCCGCGTCATATAGAGTGCGTCGAGTTGCTCGATGACCGGCTTACCATCCAAGTGGGCTTCCAGCGAATGGCATTCTCGCACATCCACTTTGGCGTCGATCAACTTGTCCTTCAAGTCGCGCGGCAACGACAAGGCGGGATGCGGTGGACTGATGAAAACCAGGCGAACTTGTTCGTGCAGCGTCAGTAATTGTGCCAGCGACCGGACGGTCCGGCCTCGGCGAATGTCTCCACAAAACCCGATGGTCTTCCCGGCAATTCCTTTGCGTAACCCCGGGAATGACTCACGCAATTCGTCGTACCGCGTCCACTGCCGTGAATCTTTGGCATGAGTGAAGCTGAACGCCCGTTGAATCGTATAGATGTCCAGCAGCGCCTGCGTCGGATGCTCGTCAGAACCCGCTCCGGCATTCACAATCGGCACGCTGCGGCGCTGACTGTTTGCCAGCGTGTTCATCATGTACCCACAACATTCCGCAAATTTGGGAATGTGACTGCGCATGATGACCAGGTCGAAATAACTACTGAACATGCGCATCGAATCGAAGGGAGACTCCCCCTTGGCTTCCGAAGAGACCGACAGATCACGCACCTCGTTACAGGTCATCCCCAAAATCTGGCATGCCGCGGCAAAGGACATGAATGTTCGGGTCGATGGCTGCGTGAAATAGAGCATCGCACGCTTGTGCGACAGCAGCGTATTGAGATAGCGATGCCCCTCTTTCGATTTGGCCAGCAAACGGATTTTGTCTGCCAGCCGACAAAGCTTGTCGAGCAGCGGTCGCGTGAATTGCCCAGAAAAAATCAAATGTTTCAGCCGCTCACCCGAACAGAAATCAGGGGCTTTGACCTTGATGGATCGATCCAGGCGACTTTCGTAATCCGCAAAACTCAGTTCATCGGACATGCGGGCTCTCAATAGGTTCCAGACACGAAAAAGATTTCTGCCCACCATTCTAGCCCACTCGAAAAAGTCCGCAATGAGTTCACCCTCACCTCAGTCCTCGTTATGCCGTTTTTCTTCCGTGCCAGGATGCGGCGGTTTGAGTTTGCCATCTGGGTCGACTTTTTCGACAGTATCGATGTCCTCTTACCGAACCCATCCAGAATTCCCGTCAATTGCTTGCCGTCAAATCGGTTCGACAGCGATAATCCACTTGCCGGCTGCCGTTTTTGTGCCATAATTCCAGAGCGGCTTGTTGCCAATCGTTCCGGGATTGGTTTCTCTGACAGGTGCAATGTGGCACTCACTGACCATGATCGTCGACTACTCGAACGCTGCTTGAATCGCGATAGCGGCGCTTGGCGCGAGTTCGTTGATCGATTTGCCAGCCTATTTGTCCAAGTCATCCGCCACACAGCCGAAGCCCGAAGCGTCGAAATCACCCCCAACGATGTCGACGATCTGTGTGCCGAAGTATTCCTGGCGATCCTCAGTGACGATTTCGCCATCCTCAGACGTTTCAAGGGTGAGAGCGCACTGGCAACGTATTTCGCCGTAATTTCCCGTCGGATCGTTGTCCGAGAAATGATCACTCGCCGCATGGCAGAAGCACTGGGACATGTGAAATCGCATGCAATCAATCTCGAAATGGCCCGAGCGGATGTGAGTGATCTCCTCCGCATCGAAAATCAAGAGCTCGTCGAGCGAATGCTCGAGGGTCTTCCGGGTCACGACGCCAAGGTAATCCGGCAATTCCACATGGAAGGCCGTTCCTATCGAGAAATCGCCGCGGACCTGGGGATCCCCGAAAATTCGATCGGTCCAACCCTCTCGCGAGCCCGAGAAAAACTACGACAAGGCCTCACCCCCAGCTTCTAAAAGCCAGCACCCGGGCACTGATCACTGAAAACTCACTTCCCCCACTCGACCGCCAACTGCACCAACACCTCGGACGCCGCTTGCATTTCTTCCAAGCTAGTCCATTCCAGCGGAGAATGCGGGTTATGCTCACCGGTCGACAGGTTCGGTGTTGGTAGCCCCTTCGCAGTCAGCAGTGACCCGTCGGTCCCCCCGCGAATCGTCGTCATCTTGGGCTCGCGACCGAGTGACCGATAGGCCTCGACCGCCTTCGAGATCGCGCGCGGTTCTTTGATCAGTCCTTCCCGCATATTGCGATACTGGGGTCGGACATCGACCAGAATCTCTGCACGGGGATATTCGGCACGCAGCGATGCCGCGATCGATTCCAGCAACTCATGTTGAGCGGTCAGGTTGCTGGTTTCAAAGTCGCGAAGAATCAGCCGCGCCGAGGCTTCGGCCACACCTCCCTCGACATGATAGGGATGAATGAATCCCTCTCGACCGTCGGTCGTTTCCGGGCTGAGTCGTGCGGTGGGGAGTCGTGACAGAAAATTGCTCAGAATTCGAATCGAATTCACCATGGCCCCCTTACCGACGGAAGGATGGGTGTTGATACCCTTCACAGTCACTTTCACACCATCGGCCGAGAACGTTTCGGAATCGACTTCGTCCCGCCCGGCACCATCAAGCGTATAACCGACCAGCGCCCCCAGTTTGGCCAGATCAATCTTGTCAGTACCCCGGCCAATCTCTTCATCACAGGTGAAGCAGAGCCGTACCACCCCATGCTTCAGCTGATTGCCATGACGCATCAGCTCGGCAGCGGCGGTCATGATCGCGGCGACCCCGGATTTATCATCGGCACCCAGCAGCGTGGTTCCGTCCGAGGTAATCACCGTATCCCCCACACACCGCTTGAGATCGGGATTTTCCGCGACCCGAATCACCTTCGAGGGATCGCCGGGCAACGCCAGATCCTCTCCCTGATAATTCGGATGCACGATCGGATTGACGTTTTGCGAAGAATACTCGGGTGATGTATCGACATGGGCCACGTAGGCAATGGTGGGGGTTGCAGGATCGCCGGTACAGGGAACCGAGGCCATCACAATCCCAAATTCGTCGCACGTCACGTCGATGAGTCCCAACGACCGACATTCTTCGGCGAGCAGGCGGCTGAGTGTCAGTTGTTTCTGGGTACTCGGAGAGGTGGAACTGGTTTCATCCGCCTGTGTATCGATCCGAACGTAACGAAGAAACCGGTCAAGCAGCGTATCCATACGAAAAACCTTTGGGAGGGAGGTGAAACCAGGGGGAACCGAGGGCTCGATCGGCATAGCAGAACGGTTTTTCGTTAAATTTGGAAGTGTTATCGACTGAGGAGTGAACTGCTTTTGAATTCGCGGTCCGTCAAACTTGACGATGGAAATTGAGCTGTTAGAATCTGCGAAACACTTCTGCTCTCGCAGTGAGTGCGTCTCATGACGCGAGGGGTCGTAGCTCAATTGGTTAGAGTACCGGACTGTCGATCCGGTGGTTGCGGGTTCGAGCCCCGTCGACCTCGCTGAATAAAGCCTTGTTTGCAACTGCTGCAAACAAGGCTTTTTCTTTTGATTTCCCCTGATTTGTAGGGTTTTCACCCGATGCCATCCCAACAGAAATCCAATCAGCCGCTGCTGAAGAATTGTCAGCAGTTGTCATTGATTGTCCCCCCATTTGCCAACGGCTGGCGCAACGGTTGGTGCAACGGTGAGCACAAGCGAATTGACAGAAATAATTCCAATGGGTCAGCCCAGAATTCCATAGACTGAGCTCTGACCGGTTTGAATGATCCTGAGACCTGCGTCCGTTAAATCACCCCAAGTTCATCGACTGATTTGCGAATTGGCGTCGTACCGACTGTCAGATGTCGTTCCGGTCACCAGACAGACAGAGGCATACGAGCCATGGGATACGTGACAGCGATTTCGTTTCTCGGATGTGGCACAACGCTTTACGGTTGGCGTTCAGCAGCCCCCGGCCAGCACGTGGTCACACGGTGGATGACGATTGCCTTTTTTCCGCTTGTCCCCCTGAGATCATACACCATCGATTTCCTGCGAGACGGTCGTGGCGAATGGGATTACTTCGTTTCCCTGTTTGGCATCGTTCGTGACTCGCTGGAAGGAGAACCGACCCCATCAATCTGCTGGGCGCAGGTGGTCAACACCTCCCTTTACGTCTACCTCCCCTGGGCGATCGCCCTGTCCTGCGGCCCGATTGTTCCTGAACTCATGGCATGGATCATGGCGTGGCTGATATTCAGTTCATGGATTTACGCAGCAATCAAGATGCGCCGCGTATTTCGGCAACGCCCCCCAAGAGAGACAAAATCGTGAGCAGTTTTCAGTTTTCAGTTTTCACGGTTCACGGTTCACGGTTCACGGTTCACGGTTCAGAATCTAGAAATTTCTTCACTTCCTATTCGTTTGATTCGTTTGATTCGTGGTTCACAATCTTCGCATTTTTTGAAAAGAGTGTGATTCACGAATCGACGGCAGTATTCCATGGATCTGCCTGAACCCTGCTGTGAGCAGAGAACCATGAAGCCAGTCGAGACCGCTCAGTTCGATCGTCACGGCTGTCAAGGTAGGCGTATCAGGGACCGAGGTCGTCATGTTTGCTGCAAAGTCAAATATTTCTGACTCACGCACTGAGTTGGTGGTTGAGTTGTGTCTGGCCCATGAAAATGCTCTCTCACCCGCGCGATCCTCCGTCATTGGCCAGACACTGTCGACCGACCAAAATAACACGAGTGTCCCCTGGATTTTTTAACGGGTGTCCCCTGCTGTCCGTAACACGTTGTCGAACAATCCATGGAGGCGACGCTCTTGGACCTGGTCAATGTTCCGCAACTCGAAAAGAAGAATGGGATCCCCGCGTTGATGGCGACAATCAGAAATCCCGCCAACGTCAGAAAATTCTCCGATTTTTCACGCAACGAAGAGCGAATTTTTATCAAAGGCTTGGTAGACCACCTCTTGACCCGCCACTCAATGGGATTCGATCGCGTTGAACTGGAAGAACGACCCAAGGCGGCCTCCCTGCAGAAAACAACTCATACTGTCCACCAGTCGGTCAACGAAACCCTGATTCAGTCTCCTCAAAAATCACATGATGTTTCCGTAAAATAAAAACGTCTCTTTTTAGTCAATTTCCAAGAGCCAA
>CAMBQP010000056.1 GCA_945869955.1 Schlesneria paludicola DSM 18645 | reverse complement strand
CCGCTCGTGGGAACGCGCGTTTCGAAGTTCGAACACCTTATGACGCGAGTTGACCTCGCACAGGTTCAAGCCATGATTGAAGAAGCGAAACCCGCCACGACTGTAACGGGAACCGAAACTGCTGCGGCCGCTGTCACTACGCCAGCTGTTACTGGGGCAGCTGTCAATGCGGTCGAAGGGACGACAACTCCCCCCGCATCCCCTTACGGCGATGGACCTGAACCGCTGGCTCACGAACCTCTCGTGGCCGAGCACTGTACGATCGACGATTTTACCAAAGTCGATTTGCGCGTCGCTCGCGTTGTCGCCGCGAATGCAGTGGTGGGGGCTGACAAGTTACTGCAGCTGACACTCAGTATGGGCGGAGAAGGGACACGCAATGTCTTCGCGGGGATCAAGAGTGCCTACAAACCAGAAGATCTGGTCGGACGGTTGGTGATTTTCTGCGCGAATCTGGCTCCTCGAAAAATGAAATTTGGCCTGAGTGAAGGGATGGTCATGGCGGCTGGTACTGGCGGTCAGGAAGTTTATCTGCTGAATCCCGACAGCGGAGCCAAGCCGGGCCAACGTGTCCATTAGTCAGAGATTCGTCAGAACAGCGGATCTGTCACGCACCACGGTCGGGGCTCGCCCCCTGCCTCGGACCGTGGTGAGGGCATTTTTTCCAAGATTCACCCACAGTGGACGCGCGTGAATTCGAGGCGATGGCTTTGAATTCGGTCCGCGCAATGAATACGCTAACGGACTGTGATTTACACTCTCCCTTTTCAACATCGCTCTTGCGGATGATCGCTTCGCAGCGTTCTCCGCGTTTTGGAGAAAAAACGCATGAGTCGTTTTTCAACCGCCGTCGTTTTATTGGCCAGCGTTGCCTGGCTCGGATGTGGAAAGCCGGAACAGCCGACGAAAGCCGTTCAGGCTGTTGGTAAGGCCGATCTGAAACAGGTTGCGAGCAAAGGGACAATCGGTTTTTCGGCCCTGACGCTGACGAATCCGTTTTTCCAAGTGATTGCCGATCAGATGAAAGCGGAAGCGGCAAAGAGCGGTTACGACTTGCTGGTGGTTTCTGCTGAACGGGATGTGAAACAGCAGGCGGATCAGGTGAACGAGTTTATCGTGAAGGGGGTTTCCGCGATCGTCTTAAACCCTTGCGACTCGCAATCGATTGGACCGGCAATTGCCAAAGCCAATGCGGCGGGAATTCCGGTTTTTACGAATGACATCAAATACGATGGCGATCAGGGAAAAGTGGTTTGCCATATTGCTACCGAGAACTACCAGGGTGGGAAACTTGCGGGCGAAGCGATGGTGAAGTTACTGGGCGGAACGGGTGGTAAAATTGCCATCCTGCATTTCCCCCAGACAGAATCCTGTCAGTTACGGGTCAAAGGATTCCTCGAAATCGTGAACGCTCATAACGCCAAGTCTGCTGGCGATCAAATTGACGTGGTCTCGACTCTCGATGGGGGTGGGGCACGTGATGAAGGATTCAAGGCGGCCAAAGACGCAATCGAGGCACACCCGGATCTGGCGGCGATCTTTGCGATTAATGATCCCTCGGCATTGGGAGCACGTGCGGCACTCGAGACCGTCGCCAAGGAAGGACAAGTCAAGATTATTGGGTTCGATGGACAGCTGATCGGTAAGCAAGCGATTCGGGACGGAAAAATCCTCTGTGATCCCATTCAGTTTCCGGATCGCATCGGGCGAGTGACCGTGGAACAGATTTTGAAACACTTTAATGGTGATGAAGTTCCCGCAGAAATTTTGATCCCCTCAGAGCTGTACTATAAAGAAGACGCGGATCGTGACCCGGAGCTGAAACAGTAGTGGCCAAGACTCTGACCCAGACTCTGAACAGTACGAAACCACCAACCCGATTACTCGATAATCCCTTTATCCGTGATTATGGGATGGTATTCGTATTGTTGCTGTTAGGAGGGCTGTTCAGTCTCTTGACCTTGAAGGACCAGCACCCAACGGGGGAGGATGCCGGCCGGCAGGTCGCCGATTCGATTATCGCTCGGTCCGGCCCCCAGGCGCGCGTCTTGATTGTGACGCGCGATACGGCCGAGGATCTCTTGTTCTCAGCGGCGGCAGCAAAACAACTGGAACGAGTCGGTGTCAAGGTGCTGGCGAGCGTCAATGGTACGGCGACCGATGCTCGGCAAGCGATTGAGGGGATTTTGGCTCAAAGTGGCGAGATTGATGCGATTGCCGCGAATGATGTCACGTCCAAATGGACCGTTTACGACCGTTACTCGAGTGTCGGTTCGGCAAAGTGTGTCGTTCCGGCCTCTTATACTTGGCCCGACTTTCTCAAGGTGAGTAACCTGCTCGGGGTCGCTAATCAAACGGCGATTTATGCATTGATTGCGATCGGCATGACCATGGTGATCATTACCGGCGGAATTGATTTATCCGTCGGGTCGCTGGTTGCTTTATCCAGTGTCACTGCGGCGATCTTGATTCGCGATGTCGCAGGTGGACCGCAGGCCAGCGCGCCTGCTGTCATCCTGGCGGGAGTTGCGGGGATTGGCTGTTGTGCGTTGGCGGGGGCCTTCAACGGTTTCATGGTCACCGCCTTTCAAATTCCGCCCTTCATTGTCAGCCTGGGGATGATGATGATGGCCAGTGGTCTGTCATTCCGTCTCTCTGCGGGCCGCTCCATTCCCGAGCTTCCCAATTCCTTTTTCTGGCTGGGCCGGGGTGTCACGCTGGGAATCCCTCACCCCATTCTGCTGATGATCCTGCTGTATGCGATTGCGCACGTCGTGATGTCGCGAACGGTTTTTGGCCGTTATGTTTATGCGATTGGGGGCAATCCGGAAGCGGCTCGACTGTCCGGTGTTCCCGTCAAGCGGATTCTCCTGCTGGTTTACACGCTCTGCGGTGCACTCGCAGGGTTAGGCGGAATCGTACTCACCTCCCAATTGTCAGCAGGGGACCCGAAATTCGGTCTGATGTATGAACTGGAAGTGATTGCCGCGGTGGTGGTGGGAGGCACCTCACTGATGGGTGGTCGCGGGAAAGTTTTTGGCACGCTCATCGGTGCCTTCATCATTGCGGTCATCAAAAATGGGATGAACTTGACTGATGTGGATCCCTTTAATCAAAAAATTGTGCTGGGAGCGGTACTCATGGTCGCGGTCCTGCTGGATACATTAAAACGACGCGGTACTCACGTCTGAAGATTCTTTTCAATAAGGATACTCGCTTTGAATCGTTCATTTGCCTGGGTGGCGATGGGGTTGTTTTTCGCTCTCATGACCACGGTTGCCGCAGCAACGGAACCAATCCTGATCGCCGACTTTGAAGGGGCGGATTATGGAAAATGGAAAGTGACCGGAACGGCATTTGGAACTGGTCCCGCCCAGGGAAAACTGGATGGGCAAATGCCGGTCGAAGGGTTTCAAGGGAACGGACTGGTGAATTCGTTTCGTGGGGGGGATGACGCAACAGGGACACTGACATCACCTTCATTTCCCCTCGATCGAGCGTTCATCACGTTCCTGATCGGCGGGGGAGGCTGGGCCGATGAAACGTGCGTGAATTTGATCGTAAATGGTCAAGTGGTACGGACCGCGACCGGGCCCAATACCCAGGCTGGCAATTCCGAACGACTCAGTCCCGCCGCCTGGGATGTCCGCGAATTTGCGGGACGCGAAGGGACGATCGAGATTATTGATCGTCGCCAGGGTGGCTGGGGACATCTCAACGTGGACCAGATTGAATTGACGGATGATCGTGGCTTGATTCCGCTGTTTCTGCCCCCTGCTCCGCTGGCACGGAATGTGACCAGGCAGCTTGTTGTCGATCAAAAACGACTCCATTTTCCCGTCAAAAACGGGGCGCGATCACGCGTGGTGACGGTGAGCGTTGAGGGGAAAATGGTCCGCCGCTTTGACATTGAGTTGGCCGACGCAGACCCCGATTGGTGGGCACCACTCGATGTGACCCCCTGGGCGGGAAAGACCCTGACGATCGTGGCCGACGTGTTGCCGGTGGGCTCCAAAGCACTCGATACCTTGAAGCAAGCGGATACGCTGGTGGATGCCCAGGATCTCTACCGCGAACCGCTCCGTTCACAGTTCCATTTTTCCCCACAACGGGGCTGGACAAATGACCCAAACGGATTGGTCTTTTTTCGTGGCGAATATCACCTGTTCTTTCAGCACAATCCGTACGGCTGGAATTGGGGGAACATGCACTGGGGACACGCAACCAGCAGCGATCTCGTTCATTGGGAAGAGCACTCCGAGGCGCTTTATCCCGATGAGATGGGGCCGATGTTCAGTGGGAGCGCGGTGGTCGACTGGAAGAACACCAGTGGATTTGGCACAGCGGGCGAACCGCCGCTGGTGCTCATCTACACCGCTGCGGGAAATCCCACCGTTCAGTGTATTGCCTACAGTCTGGATGGACGAACCTTTACGAAATACGCTGCGAATCCGGTAATCAAGCAGATTTCGCCGGGAAACCGTGATCCCAAAGTCTTCTGGCACGAACCGACCAAGGCGTGGATCCAGGTGTTGTACGTCGAAAATCCCGGAAAACGACACAGCATTCATCTCTTTCAATCCCCGAATCTGCGCGATTGGACGTTGTCGAGTGTGGTCGAGGGGGGGATTGATGGGGACAAGTATCTGTTCGAATGCCCGGACCTGTTCGAGTTGGCGGTGGATGGCGACCAGAACAATAAGAAATGGGTCCTCACTGCAGCGAACAGTGAATATGCGATCGGAGGATTGACCGCAGGGAAATTTGTTCCCGAGGTGTCACGGCTGGCGGACGTGCGCGGCCAGGGTTTCTATGCGGCCCAGACCTTCAGTGATGTGCCGGATGGGCGTCGGATCCAGATTGGTTGGAGCCAGGCTCCTTCACCAGGAATGGCATTTAATCAGCTGCAGACGCTCCCTTGTGAATTAACGCTCAGCACAACCCCTGCGGGAATCCGCTTACGTCGTACGCCGGTCAAAGAGCTGGAAACGTTGCGTGACGGTCCTCAACACTTTGGTTCACTTGCTTCGTTTCGCGGGGAACTGATCGAGTTACAAGCTCATTTCAAGCCCGGACCTGCCGAGACGATTGAGTTTCAGCTGCGGGGAGCCAAGATTCTTTACGATGCGTTACGCCAAGAGATTAGCGTGAATGGACATCGGGCTCCGGCACCGCTGATTGATGGCCGGCAGCGACTGACCATTTTTGTTGACCGGACGATGCTGGAAGTCTTCGCCAGCGACGGACTGACTTATGTCCCGCTGCCGTTTATCCCCAAGGCCGAAGACCAGTCGGTGAGTGTCACGCTGCATGCAGGAAGTGCTCGGCTTTCCGCTGCCGAAGAGGCGGCTATCGAACAAACCCTGCAAGTTTATCGCTTGAAATCCTGCTGGACAAAACCGGCATCGCCAAGGGTTAACTCAAAGTAAGTTCCAGAATCGAAAAATCGTCGAGAAACGGATTGCCGCTTTGCACACGGCGGCCAACGGATTGAATCCGCTCTAACGCGGATTCGCCGATGGCCAGCGGTGCCGACATCGCTTCGATGAATTCCGGAAAAGGCCACATCGAACCGTCAATCTTGTGAAGCTCACAAATTCCATCACTGTAGATGTATAGTCGCGACCCCGGCTCGACCGGGATCGTAATGCCATCATAAGGGAGATCCTCGACCACTCCGTTCATCGGCCCTTGGCTTTCGAGTTGTGAGCAGGTTGTCGGTGCTTCCCGTGTTCCGGAAATCAGCAGCGCCGGAGGGTGCCCCGCGCCGGAATAATTGAGTTCTCGTTTTTCGCTGTCATAGACGCCGTACCAGATGGTGAAATACATCTGATTATGGTTATCCATGAGAAACGCGTTGTTGAGCGCCGACAAGACTTGGCTGGCGTCCCGAAAATCGCATTTGGGTAAGCTTTGAGCCCGGAGCACATTCATGGCCGAAACCGACATCAGTGCCGATTTGACCCCGTGCCCACAGACATCGAGCAGATAACAGGCCAGATGCGTGTCGTCGATCCAGTGGTAACCGAACGAATCCCCTCCCAGCTTGGCTGAGGGGATAAATTTCCAATCCGTCACGACACTCGGGGTAGAAATCTTTTCGGGGAGCAGTGAGGTCACATACCGTTCGGCTTCGGCCACGTCCTCTGCGAGGGCTTGTTGACTGACTCGTAAAGCCTGGAAGGCTTCGTTTCGTTCCAGCAAGTGGATGTAACCTCGGGAATGATGACGGACGCGTGCGACCAACTCGACTCGATTGGGAAGCTTGACCAGATAGTCGCTGGCCCCCAGTTCAAAGGCCTTGGCCTTCGTCACCGCCTCTTCCTGCGACGAGAGCACAATCACGGGAATATCCCGCGTCAACGGATTGGCTCGATAAAATTTCAAGAGCAGCAAACCATCGATATCGGGCATGACCAAGTCTTGCAGGATAATCGTCGGCGACAGATCCTTGGCGAGGCCTAATGCCTGCGACGGATCGGAACAATAGTGAAAATCGATGTCGGTTTCGGTCCCCAACATCCGCCGGATCGCCTCACAGACAATCTGTTGATCATCGACCAGTAGCACCTTGATGCGACGATCGTCTCGCTTCGCAGGAGTTGCGGAGGAAGGAGCGTATTCAGAAGCGGTGGCACGATCGGCGGGGGATGATTCTGTCATGATCGACGTTTTTACCAGTCGGGTTCCCCCCAACGCAACGTAAAAATGTGTGCGAACCGCCCAGAGTCACCGGATTTTTGCCGGCGATACGAATGTAGGGATCGTTCGTTGGTGACTCAACAGCCGCCATTCGTGACGGAAATGTCGCCCATCCGAAGTGACGCAATCGTCTTTCGTCAAGATTTCGGTTGGCGAAAAAACGCCAATCCCTGTTTGGACCGGGGTCGGTAGAGTCGTCAGATGCATTCGGATTCGTTAATCTGTCGTCATCGCCTATCGATTCAGTTAGAACGAGATTGTTTGCCAAACCACCCAGAGGAATAAACGGAATGAAGTGGCATCTCTGCGTATTCGCCTTAACGTTATCGTTGGTCTCCGCCGCTCAGGCACAGACGAAATGGGAACCCCGCAAAGGGGACCACGTTTGTATCGTCGGTGGCACCATGGCTGAACGGATGCAGCATTTTGGCTGGCTGGAAACGTTGATCCAGGCCAAGTTTCCAGAACGCGAACTGGTCTTTCGTAATTTGGCCTACAGCGGTGACGAAATCAATGGATTTCGGGATGCGTCCAAACGACATCGCTCGATGGATTTTGGCAGTCATGATCAATGGCTCAGCGGCAGTGCCCCTTGTCCCCAGGTGAAAAACCTCTCCAAACGGGACGAAGGAAAAGTTCGTGAGAATCGGTTTGAACTGACCAATACCAGAGCGGACACCATTTTCGCATTTTACGGCTACAACGAGTCCTTTGCGGGCGAGGCGGGGCTACCACAATTTCGAGAAAATGTTGATGCATTTATCAAGCACACGCTTGCCCAAAAGTACAACGGTAAGTCGGCTCCCCAGTTGATCCTGTTCTCGCCGATTGCTCACGAATTTCTTGGCGACCCGAACCTGCTGTCACGCTCGCAGGTGATTGCGGCGAATGCCCGAATCAAGCTGTATTCCGAGACAATGTCTGCCGTTGCCAAAGCCAATAGCGTGATGTTTGTTGATCTTTTTACGCCAACACTCAAATTGTTCAATGGCGACTCGTCCGTCGCCAGCAATGTGCGTTTGAATAGTGGTCCCACAGCGACGATCAACGGGATTCACCAGAATCTCTACGGGGATTTGTTGATCGCTGGGCAAGCGATGCAAGGTTTATTTGGCACGAACGGGGAAGTCGCCGGGGCTCATCAAAAACAATTGGAACCGCTTCACGTCGCCGTGAATGACAAGAATTTTTACTGGTTTAATCGCTATCGTGTCACGGATGGCTACTCGACCTATGGTGATCGCGCTTTTCTCAAATTTGCCGAAGGGCCTGGGGGCTATGGCGATGGTTTGTCGAACTACTCCGTTGGACAACGGGAATTGGATGTTCTCGACACCCTGACTTCGAACCGCGACAAGGTTGTCTGGGCTGCGGCTCAGGGAAAAACCGTCAAGCCGGACGACAGCAATCTTCCTCCATTTTTGCCGGTCATCTCGAACAAACCTGGTCCGCTGGAAGGGGGCAAACACCTTTTTCTGACGGGTGAAGAATCGATCAGCAAGATGACCGTGGCCAAGAACATGAAAGTGGAATTATTTGCTGACGAAACGATGTTTCCGGAGCTGATTAATCCGGTGCAAATGGCGTTCGATACCAAGGGGCGTCTCTGGGTTGCCACCTGGCCAACCTATCCGCACTGGAAGCCAACCACCGAGATGAACGATTGTCTGCTGATCCTGGAAGACACCAACAACGACGGCAAAGCGGACAAATGCACCCAGTTTGCCAACGACTTGCACAATCCAACCGGTTTCGAGTTTTGGGGTAACGGGGTGCTGGTCGCCCAAGGGCCCGATTTGCTCTTCCTGCAAGATAACAATGGCGATGACAAATACGATCTGAAATCACGCGTGGCCCATGGCTTTGACACCGCAGACACGCATCATACGATCAACAGCTTTACGCTCGATCCAGGGGGTGCGATGTACTTCCAGGAAGGGACGTTCCATCACAGTCAGATTGAGACCCCCTGGGGACCTCCTCGCCGCGTTGCCAATGGAGCCGTGTTCCGCTACGAGCCACGAGCGCAGAAGACCGACGTGTATGTCACGTACGGGTTTGCCAATCCACACGGACATGCTTTCAATGCCTGGGGACAGGACATTGTTGTCGATGGGACGGGCGCCGTTCCGTACGACGCGACCCTGTTCTCGAGCCATCTCGATTTCCCCAATAAGCACGGCGGAACTCCTTCTGTCTACAAGCAACGAACGCGTCCCTGCTCGGCGATTGAATATCTGTCGAGTAGTCATTTTCCCGAAGAGATGCGGGGGAGTCTGCTGGTTGGCAACGTGATCGGCTTGCAGGGGATCTTGCAGTACAAAGTTCACGAAGACGGAGGCAGTTTCGGGGCCACCGAATTCCCCGAAGTGCTGATTTCATCGACGGATCCCCACTTCCGTCCGGCGGACATTGAAACGGCACCCGATGGTTCGATCTATTTCACTGACTGGCAGAATCCCATCATCGGGCACATGCAACATAACTTGCGTGACCCCAATCGTGACCGCATCCATGGACGTGTCTATCGGATTCGTCATGAAAGCCGGGAACTGATCAAGCCGACACCGATTGCTGGTCAACCGATTGAAAAACTTCTCAATGCTCTGTTGGAACCCGATGATCGCGTCCGGGCACGGGCCAGGATCGAACTCTCTGGCCGGCCAACCGCCGATGTGGTTGCTGCCGTCGCCAAGTGGGTGGTGGGTCTCGATAAAAATCGTGCGGCTTACGATCACGATGTCCTCGAAGCCTTGTGGGTTCACCAGCATCACAATGTGGTCAATGTTCCGCTGCTCGAACAATGTCTGCATGCCAAAGATCATCGGGCTCGGGCCGCCGCCGTGCGAGTGCTCCAAGCCTGGCGAGATCGGGTTGGGAACACGCTTGACCTGTTAAAACAATCGGCTGACGACGAAGCGCCCCGGGTGCGATTGCAGTCGATCTGGGCTGCAAGCTTTCTGCCACAGGCCGAAGCGACCGAAGTGGTCTTGATTGCGCGTGAAAAACCGACCGACAGCTTTATTGACCTGATGTCACGCGAGGTGATGCGGACCCTGCAACCTTATATGGATCAGGCGACCAAAGAAAACCGACGTGTGGCGTTCACCTCGGAAGCGGGTGCCCGGTTCTATTTGAAGAACCTCTCGAATGACCAGCTTTTAAGCGAAAAGAAGGAGCGTCTGGTCTATGTGGAAATGCTGAGTCGTCCTGGATTACGTGATGAAGCGCGTCGTGAAGCGATTACTGGTCTGGCACAACTGGATCAGAAATCCGAACTGCGAGTGATTATGGATGCAATTCACTCTCTTGACGCCAAGCAATCGAACGCAGACATCACTGTCGTGTTTGATCTAGTTCGTCAATTAACGGGACGGAGCGCCGCCGAATTAACCTCGGCTCGTGGCGAACTCGAAAAGCTAGCAACTTCGGCCAAGCAACCGATCTTCCGACAGATTGGGTTTGTTTCGCTGATCAACGTCGATGGTGGTGTGGACCAGGCGTGGGCTCTGGCTTCAACCGATGTCAAGCATCTGCTTGACCTGGTGAACGCCATGCCATTGATCAGTGACGCTTCGGTCCGGGCAACACTGTATGACAAGGTCGAACCGCTCTTGACCGGACTTCCTCCTGCCTTTGCGGGTCCGAAATCGAAGGGGACACTCGGTCGCTATGTTCGCGTGGAACTCCCTGGAAACGGGACGTTAACACTGGCCGAAGTCGAAGTCCTGAGTGGTGGAAGCAACGTGGCTCGTCGTGGCAAAGCGAGTCAGAAAAATACCGGTTCTGGGGGGGATGCAGCGCGAGCCATCGATGGAAACAAGTCGGGGGCTTACGGTGACAATGGACAAACCCATACGGAAGAAAACACGCCACAGCCATGGTGGGAAGTGGACTTGGGAGAAGAATTCCCCATCGATCAGATTAACATTTACAACCGGACCGAGATTCCCGACCGTCTGAACAACTTTACCTTGAAGATTCTCGATGAAAAACGAGGCGAAGTTTTCAAGAAAGAAAAGAATCCCGCACCGAAAGCCAATGTCTCGTTTGCACTCGAAGGGGGTGGACCTGCCTCGCTGGTACGGCGAGCGGCCATGCTGGCACTGACCCACGTTCGTGGCCAGGAAGGCAAGACATTTTCAACTTTAAGTCAATTTGTCAAAGACGATACCGATCGTACAACTGCCATTCGAGCTTTGCAGCGACTTCCGCGTTCGGCATGGCCAAAAGAAGAAGCCGCACCATTGCTGGGAGTGTTGATTGCTTCGATCCAGAAGATTCCTACGGCTGAACGAACCTCGCCGGCGGCACTCGATTCGCTGGAATTTGCCGATGCGTTATCAACGCTCTTACCGGTTGACGAGGCCAAGAAAACCCGAGCGATTCTGAGCGAACTCGGTGTCCGTGTCGTCAAAATCGGTACGATCTTTGAGAAGATGGCTTACGACAAGGACATTGTTGTGATTGCGGCCGGAAAGCCAGTGGAATTCCTGTTGGAAAACAGCGATCTGATGCCACACAATTTTGTGATTACCATGCCAGGTGCCCTGGAAGAGATTGGACTGTTGTCTGAAGCAAATGCCCAGCAACCCGGTTTTGCTGAAAAGCAGTATGTCCCCCAATCGGATAAAGTGCTGGCGAAGAGTGGCCTGCTACAGCCACGTGATTCTCAGAAGGTCAGCTTTAACGCACCTCAACAGCCCGGGATCTATCCTTTTGTCTGTACTTATCCAGGGCATTGGCGTCGCATGTACGGTGCGCTGTATGTCGTTGCCGATCTGGATGAATACCTGGCCAATCCCGATGCTTACCTGGCCGCGAACAAGTTGGAGGCGGTCGATACGTTGCTGAAAGATCGTCGGCCTCGAACTGAATGGAAGCTCGAGGATCTTTCGGATGTCGTTGCCAGTTTGTCCGGTCATGAGGCACACGAAGAACACCAGCATGCGGCTCCGAATTATGGGAATGGCAAGCAGCTTTTCACCGTGGCGAACTGTGTAGGCTGCCATAAGGTGGATGGTGTTGGCCGCGAGTTTGGTCCCGACTTAACAAAGTTAGAGCCGAAATGGACCAGCGTGGATATTCTGAAAGAAATTCTCGATCCATCGGCCAAAATCAATGAGAAGTATCAGACTAATATCATCGAACTCGGTAACGGCAAAGTGATTACCGGATTGGTCGTGGAAGAGACACCCGATGTGATCAAGATTGTCGAAAATCCCTTGATCAAAACCGATCCAGTAGTGATCAAGCGGGGTGATGTCGTGGAACGGACAAAATCGAAAGTTTCGATCATGCCGAAGGGTTTACTGGACAAGTTAACCCGCGACGAAATCCTGGACTTGATCGCTTACGTGAATGCACGGGGGAACAAGAATGATGCAGCGTTTAAAGCTGCTGGGGAAAAGCATGATCATTAGTAGGTGGTTTTCAGTTTTCAGTAGGTAGTGGTCAGTGGTCGGTGGTGAGCACCACGACATGAAGTACGGAAAACGGAAAACGAAAAACTTTCGGCACAATCCCCATGACCAGCGTTTTAAGAAACGAATCGCTCGCTTTGGATCCTGATTTGAATTCACAAATGACTCGTACGCGAGATCGAGCTTTTTTCGGTTGGTGCTTGCGTCGTGAAGCAACTCGGGGTTGGAACTATACGGTCTTATTACTTCCGCTGCTGGTTGCGGGCTATTGCATGACATGGATCTCGGGGGAAATTGACCGAGGGAATGGAAAATGGTTGCTGCAAATTCTGTTTGGAGTTGCAGCAACTTTTGTGTTGATCGGAGGAATCCGGCACGCCTCCAAAGCGGTTTGCTGGGAAGTCAGTAACGAGTCACGTGACCTTGTGCGGTTGACGGGAATTGATCCTATCAAAATGCTTTGGCTGAAATCGTGTGGGTGCTGGTGGACGGTCTTTCTCTCGTTGTTTTTGATGACCCCCCTGTTTCTGTTCGCGAGAACACTGGGTGCTGTCACATTTGATCTTTGGGTTGTGGGATTTTCGTGGCTGCGTCTGTTATTCGCCCTGACTGCTGGATTTGCCATGGTGGCGAGTGTCTCGTCGAATCGGGTGAGCAACCCCGAGACCACCGCAGCGACCGCCACATTTTTTCTCTTGTTGGTTTATCATTTTTTGTTCTGGGGATTCGGTACTGTTGCCGCTTTGATCCTTTGGCTGGGTGAAGATTCGTTTTTTCCCGTTCACCGAAACTGGGTGCTGGCGGCGATTCCGTATGTATTTCGTCTGGCTCCGATTTCAGGCTTCGTTCACGGCTTCACTTCCCCCTCGACCTTTTCCCTGCTGGACCCCGGCTATTGGATCCATTTCTTCACGGCGGGAGTTTCCATGTGGGGAGCCTCGATTGTGATCCGCCAGCGTTTTCGAGTGACCAAACGGGGCGATGAAGAAGTTCGCGAGCCGATGGTGCAAAAACCCCGATTTGTGACACCGGTGCTGATGCGACCTCGGTGTACCGATCGCCCCTTCTTCTGGAAAGATGTCTTTATTCTTGGTGGAGGCAATTGGTCGCGATCCTGGTGGGTGGCAATGGGCCTGCTCGCCGCGATGGGGATGGTTTCCTACCTGGTGGGATATGGTGCGACAGCGCGTGTTGCCATGTTACCAGTTGGGCTCATTGCGATTTGTGTGACCCCTTGCGTGATGGCATTTCGCTTCGATGCGCTCCTCACCCCCGAGTTCCGCGATAAAACCTGGGACAGCTTGATGCTGTTGCCGGTCGATCCGCGTTTTATCCTGCTGGAAAAACTGAAAGCGACCGCTTGGGAACGAATGGGCTTGTTCTTGCCCGTCACGTTGGCTGCGGGGGGAGCAATGACGATCAGTCCAACGATCGTCTTGACAACGACGCTGATGGCGACTCTGGTCGGCTGCCTCTTGATCAACCTCACGATCATCAATCAGTTTTACGCGAAGAAATGGTGGTTAGGTCCGCTGCTTGTCATTGCCATCGTGGCTTTCATTGGAATTCTGATTCCGGTCTGCGGTTTATTCCCCTTGGAGATGAGTTTTCTCATCGCGGTTTTATTGATCTGTTTGATGATCGGTGGACTCTCTTGGCACATCGATTATCGCTTGCGTCATTGGACCGATGGATGACGGATTTTTGGGAGTTGGACTGAATTTGCGGGGACTCGCATCGTGATCTCTCGAATTCACTGAATCAATCCAGGCAAACAAATCACCGTTCCTTAATTACAAAATCCCTCCCGGTTTTCGATAAACGGTCGTACCTCCAATGGCTTCCGAGACAAACGGGGTATTCAAGCCATATAAACTTTCCGCCGCCCCCAGCACCAACAGACCTCCTGGCGCCAGCAGCGAATGAAACTGCGTGCAAAGGCGTTGTCGTGTGGCTGCATCGAAGTAGATCAGAACATTACGGCAAAAAATGACTTCAAAGGGGCCGAGATGATTCACGGGCTCGACAAAATTCATTCGCCGAAAATCGATTGAACGTTTTAACTCATCGTTGACGACCCAAAACTCATGTTCGCGATGAAAATATTTTTGGCGCTGTTCAGGGGGAACACCTCGATCCAATTCTCGTTCGGTATAACGGCCCACTTTTGCGGTATTCAACGATCGGGCCGAGACATCGGTAGCCAGGATCGGGAGCTGCTCGACCCGCAAACCTGATTGGGGATTGGACGTGATAAAGTCATGGATCGCCATCGCGAGGCTGTACGGTTCTTGTCCGGTCGAACAACCTGCTGACCAGATTCGAGCGACGGGGACTGGATAAAGCGCTTCCCGTCGTCGCCGGATCGTCTCGGCAATTGCCGGTAGCATCCGCTGGCGAAACTCTTCAAACAGATGCCCGTCTCGATTGAACGATGTTTCCCCGGTGGTGAGTGCCTCAACCAGTTCATCGCGCATGGCATTGGCATTCGACTGCTGCAACCGTCCGAGATACTCGGCAAACGTCGCACATTTGTGAGCCTGAACGACCGATTCCAGCCGAGTCCGTACCAGGTAGGTTTTGTCATCCGTCAAAATCAGGCCACACAGCGTGCGAACCAGCGTTTGCACATCGCGAAACTCTTGCGGCGAAACATCCATCAGCCTAGTCTCCCATTCCCAGATGAGACCGAAGGGCTGCACCAATTTTGGAAATCGGCAAAACTTCGTCCGCAATCCCCGCTGCAACGACACTCCGTGGCATCCCCCAGACAACGCTGGTGGCTTCATCCTGAACCATGATATGAGCTCCCGCCCGTTTCAGTACCATCGCCCCTTTTGTTCCATCGACCCCCATTCCGGTCAATACCACCGTCAGGACCTGGCCGCGATAGGCCATGGAAGCGGAACGAAACAGCACATCCGCTGACGGGCGACAACCACATTCCGGCGGCGCATCGCCGAGGACCGTCAAGACCCCCTCATCATCCCGGTGCAGCATGAGATGTTTTCCGCCTGGAGCCAGATAAACAATCCCTGCCTGGACACGCATCCCCTCTTCTGCCTCAATGATTCGAGTACCACAGCGACGTGCGAGGCTCGATGCGAAATAGTGTGTAAACCCTGGAGGAAGGTGCTGCACCAGAAAAATCGGAACCGGGCAATGGGGAGTTAGTTTTGGCAGCAAACTGGCGAGCGCCTCGGGGCCCCCCGTGGAAGATCCAATCACAATCGCGCGAAAACGAGTTTCCCGACGGGGCGAAGGATGTTGTGAAATGGGGTTTGAATTGACATCGCTCCGAACAAATCGACGCGACTTGAAGGCGTCGATCTTTTCCAGTAACTGCTCGCGCAGCAGTGCCGCATTCGCGAGTGGATCGGGTCCGTGGGGCTTGGTGATGAAATCAAAAGCCCCCTCTTCCAACCCCTGGATTGTAATCGCGGCTCCCCGGCTGGTATGTGAACTGACCAGCAAGACGCCGATAGGAATCTTTCGTTGGGCTCCTAATTCCCGCAATCCTTTCAGAGTCTCGATGCCATTCATTCCCGGCATCTCGATATCGAGAGTGACAAAATCGGGCGGGGTGGCCTGTGCGAACTCGATCGCTTTATGGCCACTCCAGACCGAACCGACTACCTGGATATCACTGCGCCCTGCCAGGGACTCTTCAATCACGCTACGAAAGATGCGTGAATCATCGACAATCAGCACTCGTAACGGGTGTGCATTCATTCGGTCGCAATATCTTCCGAGTTGATTTTGAATCGACCAACCAGCTTCTTCAGTTCCTTGCCAATTCTATCAAGATTTTCGGCAGAGTCATGCACTTTGGATGCGGATTGATTGGTCGAGCGTGAGGCGTCGCTCACTCCATGGATATCGGACGAGATTCCTCCTGCCGCCTTTGCCGCCTCACCCACATTCCGTGACACATCGGTTGCACCCCGTGCTGCTTCCGCCACATTTCGCGACATGTCTCCTGCCGCCTTGGCCACTTCGGCGATCGAACGAGCGATGTCACCCACCCCCTTATTCGCTTCACCCACATTTTGCGAAATCATCGTCGCTGCCCGCGTTTGTTTTTCCACCGAGAGCGAGATTCGGCCACTGGAAGCATTAATGTCCTTGATGATCTGTGAAACATTCTGAATCACCTGAACCGCCTGCCGGGTATCGTTCTGGACCCCCTCGATTTTGCGAGCGATGTCTTCTGCCGCCTTCGCACTTTGGTTGGCCAATTCTTTAATCTCATGGGCCACTACCGCAAATCCTTTCCCCGCTTCACCGGCAGAGGTTGCTTCGATCGTGGCATTCAAGGCCAGCAGATTCGTTTGTAACGCAATCATTTTAATCGCTTCCGTCACCTTGCTGATTTCGGTCCCGGATTGGCTGAGCGTTTGAATCGTGGCCGTGGCCGAATCGGCCATCCGGCTCGCTTCTCCTGCAACGCGAGACCCCTCACGCACATCATTCAAGACATCGGTGAACGAACTCGAAATTTCCCCGACTGCTGTCGAGACCGCACTGACATTGCTCGAAGTCTGTTCGGCGGCCGAAGAAATCGTTCCGACATTCATACTCATTTCTTCACTGGCGGAACTAATCGAGGCGACGTTGACACTCATCTCTTCCGCTGCCGCCGCCATCGTATTGATATTCGAGGACAATTGTTCAGCGGCACTGGCAACGCTGGTCGCATTGAGTGAAGTCGCTTCGCTTTGGGAGAGCAGATGATTCGAGACGCCACCCAAATCTTCGGCAGAACTCGCCAGTCCTTCCGAAACTTTTTGAATTTGTGCCACAATTCGGGACAGCGAGTCGGCCAGGGAATTTGTCGCGTCGGAAAGTTCACCGACTTCATCCTGCTGGTTGAGTTGAATTCGACTGCGCAGGTCACCTCCGGCCATCGCCTGAGCGAGATTACGGACTTCAAATACTGGTTTTGTAACGGACTCTTTCACCAGATAGGCGACAATTCCCCCCAGTAAAATCCCCAGCCCTGTCGTGCCAAGAATCCACCAGAGTGCATTCGCGTAAGCTGCGGCACTGAGTTTGCTGCCTGAATCGGATTCCCGAGCGAGCAATTCTTCCAGTTTGGAAATTCGTTTCACAACCTCATCAAATGCCTGTTTTGATCCCTTGAGAGAAAGCTCAGTGGAACGATTATTTGTGTCGAGTCGTGAGAGCTGAAACAGCTTCGCCAGTGAAACTTTCATATCCGAGATTCGATTTCGAACATCAGACTGGCTCGAAAGATCACCACCGGATGCCAGTACCAGTCCCGATTGGATCTTTTCCTGAAATTCCTCGACCTTCTTTTCCAGCGCGGTTAACTCTTCGACCGTCAATGGCTCGATATGTTTTGCAGCCGCGAAGGGGATACTCACGACGCTATCATGCATCGCGTACAAGGTAACCAAACGCTTGACGAGATCAGCATCCGTGGCCCCCTTGGTCATGGATTCGTCGACCCACAATTGAAGTCGCTTGTTCAGGTTTTCCACGTCACTTTGGATCGCTCCTGAGAGAATCTGACGAGCCTTGACGTTCGTATTCTGTATTGCGAGGTCAAGCACCTGATTGTTTACCTCTTCGGCTTTTTCAAATGCTTTGAGCAATTCCTCGACCGCTGTCGACTGGCCATCGACCCGATCCTCCAAAACCAGCTCGTTTAACTTACTGATCGCTTCACGCGATTCGGTAAAAGCTGTGCGGGAGATTGCGGCATAATTTGCAGAGGTCTCGTCGTCTGGTGAAAGTACGGCATTTTTCTGGGCACGTACCCCCCCCAGAAACTTGACGTGCATTTCGGACGTTCGATTCGATTTAACGATCGTCGATCTCACCAAGTGCTGGACATGCGCTTTGACCGCCGACAGGCGATCAACAGCGACATAAGCGACAAGCAGTATCGAGGAGATCAAGATCGCCGTTAATAAAAACAGCTTCGAGGCGAGTTTGAAATTTTTCATGGCGAAACCTGCAACAAAAAGGGCGAAGGCGTTTTCGAAAAATGGGTATCAGGTAGAACGAGTCAAGTTTTGCTCGACAATTGTGAGAAATCGACGTGGATTCAGGACGACTAGTAATTCATCAGCCAGCTTGCCAATGGCGGAAATCAAATCGACTTGACGTAATTGCGTCGCTAAAGAGGCCGGCTCGGCCAATGAAAACGTTTCCAGTCGATCGGGGGCGATCGTGTGGATTTCGGAAATGGAATCCACAACCACCCCAAAGGAATGGCCTGCGATCGGTTTGAACAACACCAGTCGACTTTCACCGGTCACAGGAATCGGGGGGAGCCCCAGCAGACGCCGCAGGTCAAGTGCCAGATGGATATGACCACGAATATTCACCAGTCCCAGCACTTCGTCGGGAGCGTGAGCAATCCGTGTGTACATCATTTCTGTTGTAACCTCTTTCACGTCGAGAATGTCCACTCCGTAAAGCTTTCCCTCGACGCGAAACGAGCAAAACAACCGGGGGTTTTCCAGTGGCGACGCTTTCATCTTGAAACCTCCTGAGCAGCCAGCAGATTGCCAACCTTGCGTACCAGCCGATCATGATCGAGCTTCACTTCGTAACTGTCGTAGCCACAATCCTTCGCTTTTACCTCGTACTCAATCCCACTTAAAGAAGTCAGCGCCAGCATCGGCGTTTGAATTCCCCGACGCCGAACCTCGCGTGCAAATTCCCAGCCATCCATCACCGGCATTTCAATATCCGACACAATCAAGTCGAAATCATGGCCGTGAGACAGTTGTGATAATCCATCCTGTCCATGGATCGCGGTGACCACCTCGTGCCCTTCCGCCGCCAGATAGCGTTTTACCACTTCACGGAAAAAGGCGGTATCGTCGACCAGCAGTAACTTCTTCGTCCGCTGCGAATGACTGTGAACTGGCGTGTTTTCGACCGAAGTGATTCCGAGCAATTGATTCGAGAGATGATGCATTTCCAAAAACAGAGTCAGCCGATCACGGACGATGGCCGATCCCAAAATCCCGGTCTCATCATCAGGATGATGCTGCAGATCCAGCGCTAAAGACTCGGTATCCACAATCCGCGAAACCAGGATGCCAATCGGTTGCTGAACAAATTTGGGGAGAATCAATGACATCTGCGGTAAATCGGCCTCGGGGGCCGAAACATTGATGACATTGTTCAAACGCAGGATCCGCGTCGAGACGCCATCGATCGTAATGTATTCGTGCCCACCGACCCGCTCGATGTCCCCATGCGAAATCATCTCGATCCTACGGATCTGAATGAGAGGAAGTGCAAAGCGTTCGTCCGGTCCGTATTCGAACAGCAGTACTCGATGCGCCTGCGCCGCATCCCGCACGCTGGCGGTCTTGGCGGGGAGATCGAGTGCCGATTCGAAACTCAATTTGGCATGCTCGACAATCCCTTGAATATCCGCGATTAACGCCACACGACCATCACCCATGATAGTCGCACCGTTAAAGATTCCGACACGTTTCATCGAAGGATGCATCGGCTTGACCACAATTTCCTGCGTCCCCTTGACCTGGTCCACAACGAGCCCAAACCGACGACCTGCCAGTCGTAAGACGAGGATGTATTCGATCCGTGCCAAGGCATGATCGTCGGCGTGAGCGGTCATGATCTCGGCCTTGGCCTCCACCGTGAACGGCTCTTTCCGTTTCAGCACTTCGGTGAAACGGACGATCGGCAGCAAGCGGTCTCGTAATCGATAGACTTCAGTATTGAACGCTTGTTCAATCCGTTCCGACGAGCCTGGGTGAAGTGAGACTACTTCTTCCAGATCCCGCTGCGGTACGGCAAAGTTTTCGCCGTCGACCGCCACAATCAAACAAGGAATGATCGCGAGTGTCAGTGGTAACCGCAACGCGATCGAACAGCCATGTCCCACCGCCGAATCGATGGTCAGTGTCCCTTCCAGCTGATCGATATTGGTTTTTACCACATCCATCCCGACCCCGCGTCCCGAGACCTCGGTCACCTTTTTCGCGGTCGAAAATCCGGGCAAAAGAATCAGCGAGAACAGCTCACGAGGAGACATCCGGTCCAGGTCCGCAGCACTCTTCAGCCCCAGTGACAAGGCCTTCGCTTTGACCGCCTCGGAATCAATCCCGCGGCCGTCATCGCGAATTTGAATATGAACCTGCCCGTCTTCATGAGCCGCCGACAAGACAATCCGTCCCATTTCTGATTTGCCACTGGCGCGACGCTCGTCAGGCATCTCAAGTCCGTGGTCGACACTATTGCGAATCAGATGCATTAACGGGTCGCTCAATTGCTCTAGAATCGTCTTATCCAGTTCGACCTCGCGTCCCTGGAGATCCAGCTCGACCTGCTTTCCGAGTTGACGTGCCAGGTCACGAACCATGCGGGGAAACTTGTTGAACAAGTTCCCTACGGGCTGCATTCGTGCCCTGAGAGTCACATCTTGCAGTTCAGATGTTACGGAATTCAGGCGTTGAATAATCGCTCGCCGCGAACCATCTTCTTCGGCGAATGCCAATAGCGACTGATTACGAACTAAAGTCAGTTCTCCGACCAGTGTCATCATTCGATCCAGTAGTTCCACCTGAATTCGTAGTGTGGTCGATTTCTCATTTTCGACGGGTGGGACACTATTCGCTGTGGCAGAGGGAGCTACCACCGCGGGGGCTTGACGGCGATGAGGTGTCACCGTCGTCACGGCAGGGGTGGGCTTGGGATCCATCACGGAAGGGCTCAACGGCAGAACCGCCGGCGAGCCATTTTGATCAGCCAGGAATCCAAATCGGTGAACTAGCTCCGCACGGGACAACCGGGTTTCACATTCCCCCGACCAAAGTACTGGGCCAACAGGAATCGCGATCCGCAGATCGACGGATGGAAACGAGATCGCGCCTGCCGTGACGCAAGCCACGTCGACTAGATCACGAAATCGACTGACCAGGTTAGGCTCGGACCGAGACCATACCGACAAGTCGGCCAAAAGTTTTTCCGTATGAACCCGTTTTGAACCCATCAGAGTCACATCGGGTGATGGGTGATCTTTTGAACCGGTATTGGTCTGGATCAGACCTGTCCAAATAACGGGACCACGAGGAACTCCTTTCCGCAGGTCGCAAGGTGCAATCTGGATTGCCCCTTCACGGATCCTTCCCTGCGCAAGAAATTGCTGGAGAAAGGACAACAGGCCCCCTGGCTGAGTGCCTGTTTGCTCGGACAAATCGATTTCAAACGAAGTCGTTTCGCCGGCTGCCGAGTTCAGTCGCTGCAGGATCTCGCTCAGGTCAACGGCTTGAGCGCGGTGTGGATTGTCGACTAACACTGCGAGTCGATCTCGTGCCGCGAGCAGCGTTTCGATGGTCGAGGATGCGGCTGGCGGATTGGTCTGATCAAGCAGCGATTCCATGGCATGCGCCAATTCATGGATTGGCTGTAGCCCCAGGAATCCTGCATCCCCTTTAATCGAATGAATCGAACGAAAACAGCGGTCAATTCGATCCTGGGAATCGGGTCGCTTTTCCAGGGCCAGCAGCGAATCCTCGACCACCGCCAGGTGCTCGCGCGCTTCGATCATGAATTCGTCCAGGCGATCCGACATGGTGATTCAATGCCCCCCTGTCGAGTAAAGCTGGTCGATACCCGTTGCCTTGAACAAATTTTTCAAATCCGTCCCCACCCCACTCAATTCGACCACAGGCCCACCCTGCGCGATCTGGGCCGGGATCGCAGCAAGAAACGCCAGCCCCGTCGCATCCAGGTCCACCGTTTTTGACAAATCTAAACGGATCGAACCCCGCTGTTGATCCAGCCCCGCCACAAATTCCAGCCTGGCATTCTCGGCAGCCGCTGTATCAATCCGTGCCGGAAAGTGAATGGTCAAGTCATGGGCAGAACGATCAGGGGCGGTTTCCGCTGTAACGGTTTCCACCGCGACTGTTTCCGCTGCGGCCAAGCTCGGCGACGGCGCAGACTTCATGGAAGCATCCGCAGCGGCAACGGGTTTCCCGGCCAGTACCGCTGTGATTTCCGATACGAGTGGAAGGGCTTCGTCATCAAAAGATTTCCAATCGACGGTCGCGGCTTTGGAGGCGTTTGCAATTCGATTCAGCATATCCACGCCGCGCAGCAGCACGTCGACATGCTCGGGCCGAAGCGTTAACTTTCCATTTTGTGCCGCAACAAATCCATCTTCCATCACATGAGCCACGCGAACGGCGGGGTCGATGCCAACGATGCGAGCGGCCCCTTTGATCGAGTGAGCTCCGCGCATCATCTCGTCGACATGGCTGGTGTCTCCTGGATTTCGTTCCAGTGCCAGCAAGCCCGACGTCAATGATTCAACGTGCGTTTCGACTTCCGCGCGAAAAATTTCCAGCATCGAAGAATCGGTGAATATCTCGCCGCTCATGCCCCGCCTCGAATCAAATGTACGAATTCCGTGGTAATTCCCTTTTCTTTTACCTTACAATCGACTGAACACGACCACCTTTCCGGCCAGTTCGACCACCTTTTCAAGCAGAAATTCTTCGTCATTTCCCCCAACTGTTACAAACCGATCAATCGGAATCCCTCAAATACACAGGGCAAAATCAGCCGAGGCATCGTCGCCCAGCAATTCATTCTTCGTGAGTAGCGAATCGCCCGCCAGTCCCCATCCTGGTTATTTTCCGGATCACGGTTGATGTTCTCTCCTGAGGGTATTCTGATACGGTGTTCAAGTCGCGGTGCGGCGATTCTCTTTCGAGTCAAACAGAATTCGCCGTCCAATTCTGATTCGCTGGGCTCACTCACGGAATACAACATGGGTTTTATTGACATTTCTGAATTTCAGCCGATCGAACCCGTCCCAGGGTGTCGCATGAGAACTCCGTTTGGTGAACACTTGATGCTCTCGTACCTGGAAATGGATGAAGGGGCTGAAGTTCCCTTACATTCACACCCACACGAGCAGGGTGGAATGCTGATCAAGGGGACATTACAGCTGACCATTGGGGATGAGACCCGGTTATGCCAACCGGGCTCGATGTTTCTGATCCCACCACACGTCAAGCATCGAGCCGTGGCCATCGGTGGGCCGTGCGTGGTGCTGGATGTTTTCAGTCCCGTTCGCGAGGATTATGCCGGTTTGACAAATCGCTATATTCCTCCCGTTGGCAACGAAAACCGAGAAGAGGAAGTCCCCGATTGCGAGGCGGGTTGATCGCCGCAAAGTGAGCAGGGTCATTGGACGGTGAGTTCGTCGATATTTGGCAATTCATCCGAAATGTCTGCTGCCGATACTGTGACGTTCGGATCTTGAATGTTCAACTCAAAGTTCGACTCTGCAGCGGGTGATGTTATGGGTGGAATCGGTAATGGGGCGGGTAATGTGATGGGGACATGGCTCGCCTCGTGTGCCACGACCGATTCAGACGCCGCCGGGGGGCTCGACAATTTTTTCAGCCAATCGACCGCAGGTGGCGAAAAGGGGCGGAATTTTTCCAGTGTCCCCAGATCGCCACGGTACAGCAGCGCCCGGTTTTCACCGAGCCTTCCCGCCAGCGGGCTATCAACAAGACTTGATGAATCATTGGCGTTCATTGCAAACAATACCCGTTGCTCGAAGCGGTTCAGTTGCTCGCGACCCAGCCATCGCTGCGCCGATTGGTAACTATCAACCCAGGCAATTGTGAAAATGCCAACGGCGGGGCCATCTCGCAAGAGTTCGCTGAATTGTTGAGCGCAATTGGCAGGTTTATCGGCGGCACCGCCAAATCCCCCACTATAGCCAAAGTCATCCTCGGATTTGCGCAAGTCTCGAAACCGAGCCAGGTCGTAAATAAAGAGAAACAGGGGAAGCCCAGGTTCGTCAGTCCGCCTGTGCAGTTCGGCGATGAGCTGTGTGATCGCCGCCGCAGTCTCGCGCGGTGCGGAAACGTTCATGATTTGACTGCCGGTCGCGGAGTCATCAGATGCGTGCCAGAATTGGCCATGGTGCTGCCAGGCTTGCAGTGATTCGCTATTGGGCAGACTTCCATCAAGCACCGAAATCACCCTGGAATGGGTTTGGATCGATCGTGCTTGAGCACACAACGCCAGAGCCGATGTCGTCATGATCCCCAAGGCCGCCTGTTCATCACGACCAACGATTAAGAGATTACCCCCCTCGCGCAGGCCGAAATTCAATTCGACCGGCCCCCCCATCGAAACGGAATCCCCCAGCCAGCAACTCCAAGGGGAATCGATAGAAGTGGGAGGTCCCGGTGGAAAGGCGCCGATCGGATGTTGGCATTTCGACAGCACCCGATTCAGCCGGCGATTCGCAGTCGGGTCTGCGGGAATATTCCCCTCGAAAACCAGTGGCAAGCTGCGCGACATCTGTTGAATCGCAGCGGAACCACGCCCACCGAGTGACTCGGCCGACCTGCGGATTTCGAGTAAATGCCGCAGGCGTTCCTGTTCACCGAGCCAGACGATTTGAAACGGATGGTTCCCTTCGATCAGTCCATTGGCATCATTGTAGATGGCCTCGCCAGGTCGCGTCAGCAATCGTGCGGCCGTATTTTCTTCACTCAGAATTAAATGGGCGTCGGTATCACTGCATTGGAGGGCGATACGAACCGCCACCTGGCCAAGCGTACTGCGTGCCAGTGAGTAGGCCCCTGCCAGTGTCTGTGACCCGAGCAAAATATGGACACCAAAGGCGCGGCCTTGCCGGATTAAACGGTCCAGTAACAATGAC
This sequence comes from Schlesneria paludicola DSM 18645, assembly GCA_945869955.1. Lineage (GTDB taxonomy): Bacteria > Planctomycetota > Planctomycetia > Planctomycetales > Planctomycetaceae > Schlesneria > Schlesneria paludicola_B. The sequence continues at coordinate 5,710 of CAMBQP010000056.1, read as the reverse complement.
GCTTGCTGTGATAAGGCATCATCCTCGATAAAAAATTCTTGAAACTCGTCGACCAGTAGTAGCGTTCGTGGCATCACCACATCGGGTCTGGCGTTGCGAAAGCCTTCGATATCCTGAACCCCCACCTCACGGAATTGCTCGCCGCGATCACGCAGCAAAGCGTCGAGCCGCTCGAGGACACTCACGCCAAATTCCCGGTCACTCTCGATGGCAATCACTCGGGCATGCGGCAGCTGTTGTTCCGCATAGACCTTGAATTCGACTCCTTTCTTAAAGTCGATCAGATAAAACTCCACTTCGGTGGGACGATAATGCAGGGCGAGATTTGTGATTAAGGCATGCAGCAGCGTCGATTTTCCAGAGCCGGTCTTCCCGGCAACCAGCACATGCTGAGAGGTCCCTTTGCCCAACCGCAGAAATTGCAATTTCGTAGCACCGGCTCGCCCCACGGGAATATCGATTCCCTTCCGACTGTCGCTCATCCAAAACTGATCTGTCGCCGGAGCAACTCGTTCAAACGGGACTTCGACACGACGAACATCGCGCGCGTGCTGGCCTGCCATGCGAACAATCTGCCCAAAATCGTCTGCGCTGGGAGGAGCATCCAGCTTCAAGGGCCATGCGGCAAAATCGGGATCAGCCAGTCGAAAACCGCGATCGGTGTTCCACTGCAGAACCGTGGCATTTTTTTCGAGATCTGACGGAGAGAAGCCCCGCAGGTTTTCCAACGACTCATCGACGCTCAGCAAAATCACGACACCGCATCGGCGGCCCCCTTCTGCGATACTGATGAGTCTCCGCAACGCAAGGTCGGTAAAGTTCGCCGGAAAATTGGCAATCACCAGCACACGATAGGGTTCAGCCACTTCACCCGCGAAATGATTGTAATCGTCGATCGTGGCAAATTCGTTGCGTAAATAGGTCTGCAGCACCGTTTCCATGTGTTCGGTTAAATCCGCCAGCCGTTTTTCGATGTGTGACGGCTCCGTCCAAATACGGCTGGAAACCAGCAGTTCGTCGATATCAGCCAGATGCATGAAGGCGGCAAAGTTAGCCCCTAAGCCGACCGGATCGATTATGGTGAAGCGAACTTTTCCCGGTGGAAGCGAGGTCAGAAAGCGGAGCATTGTCGATTGCAACGTTCGCACGGCAACCTCGCGCCCGTCCCCATGAGACTTGAGAATCAGTGAAGGCCGTTCATGCATGGGCAACAGGATCGGCAGGTCAAATCGGGTTCGATGGGATTGCAATCGAGGATCGGTTGGCGACCCTCGTTCGATCAGCCCCAAGTCCGCTTGAATCCGACCAAGGCTCAGCCATGGCGGTGAATTTTCGGGAAAGGGTTTTTCATTCCGCAGAATGCTTTCCCAATCGGCACAGAGGGATTGGGCGGTCGCACAAAAATGGTCACTTCGCGTCGCGAGCGCCTGAATTCCCGACTGCCATTTGTGGATCAATTCGAGCCACTGTTGCTGATGTTTTTCTGCTTCAGACCCCATCCTGGTTTGGAATTCTGTTTGCATTCGCTCAAAATCGGTTCGCCGACGCAAACTCATTTCATCGGAATGACTTCGATATTGTTTCTCGACAGCTTCGGTCTGACGCTCCCCTTGAGCGATGGTGGCATTGAGTCTCGAGGGGTAATCGAGGTGTGCCTGATGCTGTTTGTCCAAATACAGTCGCTGCGCTTCGGCGGCGCGATTTTGATATTTCGCTTCTGCACCCGCCAGCGCCGATTCACGACGTTTGACCCGCAGTTCATGCAGTTCCGAGCATTCCGCTTCCAGCTGATTCAACTCGGCATTGGACGCTTTCTCCCATAAGGAAAAGGCATAATGGGCATCAACGCGTTGTTGAATCAATTGCTCGTAGTCTCGCCAGACGCGTTGTACTGCCACGATGTGCAGGAAGAACGTTCCGATCAGCCCAACGACTGCCGCAATTCCGGCGACAATCAGAGCCCAATCACGCGCATCGGATTTGAGCTTGAGTTTCAACAGGCTCGGATCAACCGTTCCCCAGACCACACTGAAGACGAGGGCTGAAAGGACTAAAAAGAGAAGCAGTGGGAGCGGTCCCAAAAAAAGCTTGGGGAGGAGACGGCTGAGAATTCGCGGTGCCAGCCGATCGCTGGATTGAACTGCGGACAGACATGCCGACTTCATCTCTTCAACATGGGAGAGGCTCGCCGTCGGGGGTGGAGCATTGAATTCACTGCTGATGTGCGATCGTCGTAAAAAACGGCTGACGCGATCATAGCCCTGATCAATACTCTGAAGCCCCGTTTTCAACTCGATGCCGATGGCCTCGACCGCGACACGTTGTTGCTGAAACCGATGAGACGGGCTTCCCTCGGAATTATCATCCAGCAGCGATGAGACAAGCCAGGTCGCATCATCCCGTTCTTTCGTCGCCGCTGCCATTTCCCCTGTGAATCGCGCTTCAAGATCGGTCAGAACCTTTTGGTATTCGGACTGGATCCCCTTCAAAGTGCGCTGAAGCCCCTGATCGATCGTGGAAAGATCGGCTTCATGCTGCTGGTCGAGTTGCTGCTGGTGAGACTCGTAGGTCTCGGTTAACAGCTGCATCACCGCTTGATACTGCTGCTGTTCAGACTCGACCACTGCGGCATATTCCGATTCGATCTGTTGTTCGGTCACAGCTCGCCGGCTCACCTGCTCGAGCAACGCCTTCAGCAATTGCTGCTCACTCGCCACAGTCAGAAGGTTTGTCACGATTTGAGGGCCTGTAGACAATGTTTGAAACCAGTACACACGTGGGATCAGGTCGGTTTGAATTTACTAAGTATAGTCCAACGAGATCGGGATCTCTCTGGAGAAATCCTGAAAATTCCGTGTTTTGTATTCGGGGCCGATTCCGAGACTGTCGCGAAGTCCGCAGCCCCGCTCTATAATTATTTGCGTTCAGCAGGTAAATCATCACCCTGTTTTGCGAATAGGGATCAAGGAGTCCGTCGAGTGTCGGAAGAACAGCAGTTAATTGCGGCATTAGAGCGGAACATCGCAACGGCCATTCTTGGCAAACCTGAACCGATCCATCTCTCGCTGGTGGCGCTCTTGGCCGGGGGGCACTTGCTGGTTGAAGATGCCCCCGGTGTCGGCAAGACTTCATTGGCAAAGGCCATTTCCAAAAGTCTGTCCTGTGAATTCAAGCGACTCCAGTTCACTCCTGATATGATGCCGAGCGACATTCTGGGGTCGAACGTATTTCTGCCCAATCGAGGCGAATTTGAATTTCGTCCGGGCCCGATTTTTACCAATGTGCTGCTGGCCGATGAAATCAACCGCACCACCCCCCGAACACAAAGTGCGTTGCTGGAGGCGATGAGCGAGGGACAGGTTTCCATCGAAGGAAAAACGCATCCGTTGCCAGCCCCGTTTTTCGTACTCGCCACACAAAATCCCTACGAATTTGAAGGGACATATCCGCTTCCCGAAAATCAGCTTGATCGATTTATGGTCTGTATTGAAATTGGCTATCCAACCCGTGAAGTCGAAAAAAATGTCCTGATCCATCATCGTGATGGCGAACCGGGTGACAAACTCCAGTCGGTCATCAATACCGAACAATTATTACGCCTGCAGTCGGCAGTCCGCGCCGTCAAAGTCGACGACTCGCTGAACGAGTACATTATCGAGATCGTGGAAACGACCAGGAAACACGAGCAGCTGCATCTGGGGGTCAGCACTCGCGGGGCGATCACGCTCTACCGTGCCGTTCAGGGGTTAGCGTTGATTGAAGGCCGTAGCTACGCCGTTACGGATGACATTAAACGGCTGGTGCTACCGGTTCTCGCCCATCGAATCGTCGTAAAAGGTGTCTTGCACGAAGGTCGCCGTGATCGCGCCAAGGCAGTTCTCAAACAGATTTTGAATAAAATTCCGGTTCCATCATAGCGAGATGAAGTCACCACGACCGGCGAATTCGCTGCGCAGGACGAATGGGAAGAAAAATGGAATCAACGGGGTGTCTGCAAGGCACTTACGTTTTGCAGACATAACATCAGCATCAACATCCCCGGCATCATCTCTTTTCGTTGAACCAGAAAATAATAGGTCGCAGCCCCAGAGGCCACGACACCCAATTTTAAAGCAGCACTGATCGGATCCCGAAACCGTAATACCTCGCACAAAGTTCGGGCAATCTGCCCTCCATCGAGAGGCATAACGGGTATGAGATTCAACAGCCCCCAGTACAGATTCATGATAAACAAGTAGGACAATGCTTGTTGAAGGTAGTAAGAAAAGTCCGAGGCCGCTTCGGGTGTCCGGACTTGCCCGGAAAAGGCCATCCCGATCATGACCACAAAAATAACGCCAAGCAACAGGAATCCTGCGACGGGTCCCATCAAGGAAACCAGGATCGATTTCCAGGGGGTTTCGTTGTAACCGCGTTGAGACATCGCCAAACCGCCGCCAAAATAAAGCACGATTTCCGTAGGCCAACCGTACGCCTCGGCCGTCAGGGCATGACCCAGTTCGTGAATCAGAATTGAGACGAAGGAACAGATGACCCAGAGGAAGATCAACTCGGGAGATCCGAGTGATTGTCCAAAGATCAGACTCCCCAGCCAAAATGAGGGATGAACACGAATCGGAATTCGAAACGCCACCAAGCGAATATCAAATGGCGTCGGATTAATCGTAAACATGAATTCGAGTCACTTTCTGGAACGGGGCATGGTTTTCTCGTGATTCTAACGACACTGCAAAATGTGGCAATGAAGTACCGCCCCGGTGCCGGGACTCGAAACACGATCTGAACCTCCAGATCTACGGATCACCGGAAATCCCGTCAGGTTGCCATCGTGCGACACGTTTATAGGAAATGAATTCCTCTCCCTCAACAGCAAGTTTCTTAAGCATTGGATCTCACTCGATTGAAATCCAGAGGGACTTCGGGATACCGTATGTACTACCCTTGCATTCCTCACGCTGTTTTCCCAATTCGTTCGACTGAGCAATCCTCGAAGCTCTGGGAGAATCGAAGAAGGGCTGCCATGGCCTCACCTGTTTTCGATCCCGCGCCGTTGAGTTGAGAAGTGGGGCCGGTGGTGAGGCCTCGTTCATCACCGATTGTCGACACTCTTAAAAATTAAGGAAGCACGAATGACGAAACGCTTACGTCGAGTTCAGACTTCAATCGTCTCTCTGATCGCAATCATGGGGTTGACCTTCAATCATACGGTTCTGAAAGCAGAGGATCCGATTGTTCCCGCTGACGCCAAAGTCGAAAAGCTCTTCGAGTCGAAGGTCCTGACAGAAGGGGTCTGCGTCGCCCTGGATGGACAAGTCTATTTCAGCGAAATCACCTTCTCGCACGTCGCACGTGATGAAAAAGGGGTCATCGAAGCGGGGCATATCTGGAAGTTTGACCCTGCAACCAAAAAAACCACCATTTTTCGCTCACCAAGCGGAATGTCGAATGGGATCAAGTTCGATGCATCCGGCAATATGATTGTGGCGGAAGGGGCGGATTATGGGGGGAGACGAGTCACCAGGACCGACATGAAAACCGGCAAGAGCTATATCATTGCGGGCCTGTTTGAAGGCCGCCCATTGAACTCGCCCAACGACATTACCATCGATGAAAAGGGGCGCATCTACTTTAGTGACCCACGATATCTCGGGCACGAGCCGATTGATCAGTCGATTCAGTCCGTCTACCGCATCGATCCGGATGGGAAACT
>CAMBQP010000055.1 GCA_945869955.1 Schlesneria paludicola DSM 18645 | reverse complement strand
CGAGATTGGCCATCGGGCTCATCTTGGCTTTCGCCATCCCTGTGGATTCGCCGATTTTTGCGGCGGCATCGGCCTCGCCCAATATTCTGTTGATTGTCGCGGATGATTTGGGGTATTCGGATCTTGGTTGTTACGGGGGTGAGATTGCCACACCGAATCTGGATCGGCTAGCGGCGGGGGGAGTCCGATTTGCGCAAGCGTACAATACGGGTCGTTGCTGGTCATCACGGGCCTCAATTCTGACGGGTTATTACGCACAGCAGGTTCGCCGCGATGCACTTCCCCAGATTCGCGCAGCGGGGAGTGGCGGAATCAGGCCGGGGTGGGCCAAACTGTTACCGGAAATGTTGAAGCCGCAAGGATATCGTACCTATCACTCGGGGAAGTGGCATGTGGATGGCCCGCCGCTAAAGAATGGTTTCGATCGGTCCTATTCGCTTCAGGATCACGATCGCTACTTTGCCCCCCGGCTTCATACCGAGGACGACATGCCTCTCCCCGCCATCGCACCGGGGACGGGGTTTTATGTGACAACTGCCATTGCCGAACATACCGTCAAATGCCTGAAAGAGCATGCGGCGCAGTTCCGTGATCAACCGTTCTTTCAATATCTTTGCTTTACCTCGCCTCATTTTCCGCTGCATGCATTGCCCGAAGACATTGCGAAGTATCGCAAGCGTTATCTGGCGGGATGGGATGTCTTGCGTGCAGAGCGATTTGCCCGCCAGCGTCAACTGGGCCTGATCACCTCGGACTTGGCACCGCGAGCTGAGAAGACCGCCCCGCGTTGGAATCCCTCTGAGGAAGAACTTCAGCGGCGAGTGGGACCCGGCGAGGTCGGACGGGCGATCGCCTGGAGTGACCTGACTGACGAGCAGCGAGTTTTTCAGGCGGGAAAAATGGCGATTCATGCCGCCATGATCGACCGGATGGATCAGGAAATTGGCCGAGTCATCGAGCAACTGGTCGCGATGAATGCATGGGAAAATACGCTGATCATTTTTCTGTCGGACAATGGGGCGAGTGCTGAACAGATCATTCGTGGCGATGGCCATGACCGGACGGCCGCTCCCGGCTCGGCGGGTTCTTATCTGGGATTAGGCCCAGGCTGGTCGACCGTCTCGAATGCTCCCTTTCGGATGCACAAGTCGTGGGTTCACGAAGGGGGAATCTCAACTCCGTTGATCTTTCACTGGCCAAATGGTGTTACCGAAAAGGGTGCGGTGCGACATACTCCCAGTCATCTGATCGACTTGGTTCCGACGGTTGTCGAAGTAGCCGGTGCAAAACGAATCGAAACGTGGAACAACGAACCGGTACCTGTCGCACCGGGGACAAGTCTTGTTCCGGCATTCGCACGGGATGTGATTATTCCTCACGAATATCTCTGGTGGTTCCACGAAAACAATCGCGCGGTCCGCGTCGGAGACTGGAAGCTCGTCTCTTGGGGAACCGATCGTCCCTGGGAATTATTCAATATGAAAAACGATCGCAGCGAAACCAAAAACGTGATCGCCGATTATCCAGAAAAGGGGACCGAACTGGAACGCCTCTGGAACCAAAAACTAGCGGAGTTTCAAGAACTTGCAGGTCGTGATCTGCCGAAAGTTTCTCGCGACTAACAATTTCTCGCGACAAAAGGGTTCGGGTTTTGTCACGACGGGACTTGGCTTGGATTTGCTTCGGAGAGGCTGTCTGGGTGGATCCGATTGTTTGCAGGCGTATGCCGTTTTGCAGGGACTAACGTCTTACCTCGAACAGAGCGTTCGTCGGCTGAACCATGTAATAATCATTCAGAGCGGTCGCACAGACTTTCCCTTCCGCATGCAGCTTTAGAACCACCTCTTTGAACATATTATGAACGGCCGCATGGCAACTCTCGTCGGGCCTTGGCTGTTGATGCTCAATCCACCAACTCGCCAATTGCAGCGTCGTGAGCCCCAAATTGATGGCCAATTGAGCGTAAGTTGCCTCGATCACGCGCTGCCGATCCAGTTCCGGAACTTGAGGAAGCATCACATCGGTACATTTGCCGAGAATTTGGCAAAGGATCAGCGGGCTCAGGTAACGCTGGTGACGATGGTGCGACTCATAGACTTCACGCTCAGAAATTGGTCGAATCAAACCGTCAGGGGGAACCGCTTCCAGATCACCTGACCGAGCGAGTCCTACGACCGCCTCGAACGATTCCAGGGTGGCGTACTGTTCAAAATCGAGCGATTGCATCGTGAATCGATTTGAATACGATTTCAACTTGTCGAGGTAAGCCTGACCCGCTTCGGCCAGTTGAAGCGGGTCGCGAGCATCGACAATCAAGAGCGCCCGATACGCTCCCGTCGTTGCTTCCAATTCCGCCAAAATGCGTTTCAGCATGTTGGTGGCAGCCGTTCCACTCGATGCTTCTGCAACCGTAATGCCGAGAACTCTTTTGAGGCCGCTTGGCGAATCCGGCAACTGTTCCACAACCAGTTGAAAAGCCGGCTTCTTGCGAATTTTGGACGACGAAACAACAATGCCACCGAACCGTGCATACTGTTCCGTTTGATACGGCGGCCCCGCCTGTTCGCAGGCCTTGAGGATCGATCTGATCAGGCCGACAACATTTCCCGCATCGACAGGCAATTCTTCGGGACGCAACAATCGTGATTGACGATGTTCATTCAGTTTTTCGGTGACTCGCTGATCAATCAAGCTTGGAAGATCGATCTCGATCGGCGCTAGAGAACTCGGAGCGTTTTCCTGATGTCCCGGGGCTGGCCAGGAAGCGAGCCAATCTGTGACCCCCCGCTGGGCAAGCTTGTGACTTTCGCGATCCCATGCCGAGCCCGCCTGATTGATAATATGTCGCGGACGCAAATCGGCTTGCGGATCGCCGTTTTGATCGTAAAAGATTTTCGCTCCCCAAGTCCGGCCCAGGGGGAAGAGCGAGTCCTGGTTGATCCGCTGAGCGACTTCGGGGAGCGAGCCGAAACGCTGAAGCGATCTTTGCAACCGATCCTGAATCATCATCTGACTCGCCTTGGCATCGATCCCGGATAAGTTGAGTGAGAATTGGCGGATCCGATCCCAGCTCGACTGCGGGACCAGTTTCTGACGTGTCCATTCGATGAAAGTATCATCGACCCCGCTGGTGACGACCAGTAATCGTGGACAGATATCCAGCAGGGCATGAGTGGTCGCTGACCAGCTTTGCACCTGATCTTCGGTCAGTGTATCCACCTGATCGAAGCAGAGAATGAACGAACGTCTCCGGAATCCGGCCAACTGACATAAAACCTTGATGACCTCTTTCATCTGTTCGAGATCGAGTGCGCAGCCGTCTTCCCTTAATTCCGGCCCTTTCAACCCCAACTGCAATGCCTCGTCCAGGTCGAGAAAATTCCCCGATAACCAGCGTTTTGCCAACAGGGCTCGACCAGTACCAGGGCGACCATTCAGTTGTCGAAACAGATCATCGAACAGCAACCACAAGACACGGTAAATCGAGGTCTCTCCCTCCAGCCGATTCACCATCGTCTCGTAGGCTTGATATGCGGTCTGTAAATCAACTCCCTGCAGTTTCTTCAAGTCCAATGCGTGATTGATTGTGGCACTGATCAATCGGTAAAGCCGTGTCTGGCCCGGCGATTTTGCCATTCCTTTCGTCAGAATACTGAGAGACGTTCGCAGGATCGTCCGCAGGATATCGGCCGGTCCTGCTTGCAGATTCAGCAAGTAAATAAAAGGATGTTTTTCCTGCCGCGCCCACTCGCCGAACCGTGCCAGCAGATGACTCTTTCCAACACCCGGCGGCCCGGTCACAACGACCCCGCTGCCCATCTCGGGATTTTGGGCCGCCTTTCGGGCGCGGAGGGTTAATTGTTCAAAAGCCTCGGCATGGATTGCCGGAACATCGTTGGTGAGCGAATCCGTTTGAGTCACTCGGTTTTCATCGAATGGATTCGTATAGCGGAGATGTTCAGCGAACATCTCCAGTGTGAGTTCCGACGGGGACATGACAATCGCCTTTTGCGAGTTTTTCGTTGAACTGATCCTCTAGTCTTCAATACGATTTCAATGCGTTTTTTTTTGCACGAGCAGATGCGGAATATGGTCGACCACCAGAGCAGCCGCTCGTTCTTCATCCGTCAAACCAAAACGACCTTCCATCAGGCTGAGTGAATAACGACCCGATTGACGAAGTTTGAGGATTTCCTGATCGAAGACCGCTCGAGGGTATTGTTTCAACGCGGGCCGAAGATCAACAAGACTGGCATAGTGACGAAGTCCGAGTTTTCCATCTAACAGGGAAAAGGCCGCATCAAAATCTCTTTCAAAAAGCCGAATATCCACGCTCGCCGAATTCTCGATCGGCGGGGCAGGATTACTGGATGCGGAATCAGATCTGGAGATGAAGTCGGGCGAGGAAGGAACGCTCGTACCGATCACATCGATCGAGAGAAAAAGCCCCCACTTCTTTGCCACTTTCAGAGCACCGAATCCAGGAGGGAGCGACTTGTCGCGGATCATTCGTTCGATTGCGGCTTGCAGTCGTGGCCGTAGTGAAGGGTAGAGACCCTTTTGGTTGACCAGCTTATCGACGGTCAACAACTGATTCTCGTTCGTCCGAAGTTTTTCCAGGACGATTCGCCACAACGCGGGGGAGTTCGCGAGTAACTCGTCATCGCCAGACAGAGCGAGGGGAGCATTCGGATCACCGAGAAACGAAACGATCACTTGTGACTGGAAGGGTTCGGTCTTCACGACTTTTTCACGAATGGCCGGCGTCAGCGGGGTTCCCGCCAGTTCCACGAGTCGAGTCCAGGTCGCTGGATAGGACGTGCCACCGATCGCTTTTAAGCTATTCAAGATTTTCACGGCATTTTCCCCCCAGCGAATCTCGGCGGGGGGGAATCGTCGGTCTTGCAGCAGGAGGTCTCGCTTTTTTGCCGTTCCTGCCGAAGCCAGCTGCACAAAGTCATATTCGCGTCGGTGGTCGAATTCGGCAAGCCAGCGAGCGAGAAACGGCGGCTGGAGATCTTTTGGCAATTGCCGCGCCAAAACAGACAGCTTCACTTCCGGAGCTTCCGCATGGCAGGTTGCCTGAATCAAACTTTGTAAAAAGGACTCGGTACATACGACCTCGGGAAAGTCCTGCTTCAAGGCAATCCAGGTTTGGGATTGCGTCACAAATTCTCGCACACTGCCAGCAAAGGGCTGTTGCCGCGTCGCCTGCTGAATCAGGTCGGCAGAATCATTTGCATTGATCAGATCAAGCAGTTCCGGCCAGGAAGTGGGGGTGGGCGGTTTCTCCTTGATCGCTTTTGCCTGAAGAGCCGCAACCAACTTGTGGCTCAACTCGACCTCAGGAAGCGGAAACTGCGCGTCATGCAGGGCCAGCCGCTGTTTTTTACCGCTCCCTGTCAACATCGGTGACAGTCCTGCGGGAAGACGATCAATATGTTGGGGCCAGTATTGGTCGACGAGTTTTTTTAATGCAGGAACAAGCGACTGCGTCAGCTCGCTTAACAGCGACATCGGGACTGCCGCTGAACATCTGCGGCCAACCAGTAATTTCAACAGTTCCGTCGACTGCGAGGCCGCTTCGAGATCTTCCTTGAGCAGAAGTGGACTTTCGATTTCGCCAGAAAAAACCGCGATGATCCGTTTTTTTGCGATTGGTTTTTGGAGTGCCTGTTGTGCATCGTCGGCGGTCAGGCCAGGAACGTGCTCGAGCAATTCCGCGAGACTCAGTCCGATTGAACTTGTTTGCCGTCGTTGTTCCAGTACGCCGATCAGGGTCTGAGCGACCACGGAAAGGGGATCGAGCCGATTGGATTTTCGGGGCTTTTTTGTCGTTTCCGTCATCACACCCTCAAAATGGACTGAAAAAAGGGAATCACTGTGCACTCGATTCCCATCATCGATCTTATCCTGCCAGATTCCTACAACCTATCTTGCGTGAGGTAACCAACGATGGTCAAGTAGCCGAGTTCAAAAAAATGAGCGGCAGGCTTTGCTGCCAGTCTTCGGAAAGTCTCGGTTCAGAATTCGGTTCTCTGTAATGACCAACCGGTTCCAATCGACTAGATTCTGTTGCGAGGGATCAATCCGCTCGCGAATCCCGTTGCGACGATGAGGTTGGATGACAAATTCCACGAGAGAACCAGATCAAGACGAATCAGAGAGTCGATGGAATTTGAGCAAGTTTTGAGTCGCGGGTGATCACCTTAAGACCTGTTTTCGATCAAATAATCGCTCTAGAGGGGAGTTCATCAGATGTGTTCCTTGCCATGGAATCGGACCCATTTTTTCCCGACATTGATCGCGATCAGTTGTCTGTTCGTGTCGAATGAAACAAACGGGCAGCCCCCTGCCGGTAAGCCACCGTTATTCGCGCCTGACCCGATCGCGGTGACGCGACAGGGACCTGGCTGGCGATTTCCTCAGGACGGCTGGATCGTGGTTCATATCGAGGGAACCCCTTATGAACGCGGTTATCAGCATGGTCGGTTGCTGGCACGTGAGATTGTGGACTATTGCCATACCATCGCCAAACTTCGCAGCGTCCATGCACCGGATACCGCCTGGCACGATTTGCGATTATTCGTGAATGCCCTGTTTCTCAGGCGATTTGACAACGAATACCTGCGGGAAATGCAGGGGATTGCCGACGGAGCGGCAGCAGCGGGGGCCAAACTGGAAGGTCGACTGCTGGATCTGATTGATATTGTGGTGATCAACTCGGATATTGAAGTTGGGTTTCTGGAATCGGCTCTCGAAGGGACTGCGAGTGGGGTCGATGCCGAGAAGTTTCGTGGTCGGCATGGTTCCCCTCATCGAGCGACCCGACAGGAACGCTGTAGCGCCTTTGTGGCGACCGGTCCGGCAACCGCCGACGGCAAGATTGTGGCAGGACATATCACCATGTCCGATCTTTCGAACGTCCGTTTTTTCAATGTCTGGCTTGATATTCAGCCTTCGCATGGACACCGCATGGTCTTTCAGACGTTTCCCGGAGGAATTCAGAGCGGCCTGGATTATTACATCAATGACGCGGGACTGATCATTTCCGAAACCACGATCGATCAGACCAAATTCAATCCGCAAGGGGAAATGCTCGCCTCACGCATCCGTCGTGCGATTCAATATGCCAGCTCGATTGATCAGGTTGCCGAAATCCTGACTTCGTCCAATAACGGTCTTTATACGAACGAATGGCTGCTGGGAGACATCAATACGAACGAGATTGCGATGCTCGAATTGGGGACGGAGGCGTCCCGAACCTGGCGCAGCAGCCGCAATGAGTGGGTTGCCGGAACGACCGGTTTTTATTGGGGCTGTAATAACGTTAAGGACCTTGGTGTCTTCAAAGAGACGGTGGCGGACTTCCGGGGGAAACCCGCGAATTTGGTACTCCACCCGAATTTACGGGATCAGGCCTGGATCAAACTCTTTCGGCGAAATCAGGGGCAGATTGGCGAGGCGTTTGGCTTCGAAGCCTTTTCGACTCCACCACTCGTGGGATTTCCGTCCTGTGATGCCAAGTTCACAACGGCCGCAATGGCTCGTGACTTAAAGAGTTGGGTCCTGTTTGGTCCGCCGCTGGGTCGAACCTGGCTCCCTTCCGAAAGTGACCGTGAACAACAGCCGTCGATTCAACCGCTCGTCGCTCATGATTGGACTTTGATCGATGTCAAATCGGTGGTCCTGCCACCGAGAACGGAGGATGCTGATGAGGCCTTGGCTGCAATCGATTTGGAGACGTTCCCGAAAAAGGATGAGGCGCTGCATGTTGAGTTTGAAACGCGGCACCCGTTTGCCTGGCGGGGAACACTGCTACCCGCGACCGATGCAGATCTCTGGTTGGCAGCGGCGTTCGCAGAATATGAAAATGTGGTCGCACTGGAACACGCGGTCATCTTTCACAATGACCCTCTCGTCGCCCCGAAACCCAAATCGATCGCTCACGATGAGGACGATGAGGACGATGAGGGAGACGAAAAGGACGTTGATTCGCCAAGGAAAAGTCTGCTTTCTGAAACCTCCCTCGAAGGAAAAGACTTAGTCGGATTGGCATTATTTCAACACGAATCGAAATGGCTGACCGCCGTCAGGCGAGTTGGTCATGATATTCCGCTCACGAAGATACAGGCCGATCCAACAAACGGGGACTGGTATCGGATTGCCGCGGGGAAGGGGGTCATGCTGCTGGCAGCGTTACGAGACCAGATCGGGTTAGACGCTTTGACGCAATCTCTGGATGAATTCGGGCAGTCGCACGCTGGCAAGCCGGTTCGTACCGAGCAGTTCCGTAACCACCTGCAGCAGACCGCCGGGGCCGATGCCGTGGCCACGCTGGATCGCTGGTTAACGGCAGAGATGAGTCTGGAATTTCAAAAGGGAAATCCCTGGACGATCTTTTCCTACGAAGTTGAGCCCGATCGAGCCCTAATCGTTTATGGGACGAAACACGACCGTGCTGCGCAGAAAGAGGCCGCACTGCACCTGCAGACCGAGGTTGTCCGTCGGTTTGCGAATGTTCAGCCCACGATCAAATCCGACAACGAGGTGACCGACGAAGAACTCCGTTCACATCACCTGCTGCTCGTGGGATCTCCCCGCACGAATCAAGTCAGTGCCGTCATCTTAGAAAAATCCTCTCGATTCCCGGTCACCTTCGGACAACAGTCGTTCTCGGTCGCTGGTCAGCGGTTTGCACATCCCGAAACCTGGGTCATTGCCGTCGGAGACAACCCGCTCAACCCTCGTTTTTCCGCGGTGATGTTCACCGGTTTGAATGCCGCATCCACCTGGCAATCCGTCCGAAATTTGCCGGAATCCAGCGAGCCTGATGCGCAGATCATGTTGCATTCAGCGGGAAAACGCGTCCGTAAGTTTCACATTCCTCATGACCATTGAGGGCAAACGTGTTCGTCATAATTTTCGCTTGGAAAAGGGGAAAACCGCTTGTTGGATGGAAACGCTGCCGAGTGGAAAAAGCGTGACCGTTGGGTAGCGAAAAGCATGGATGGTATCAACCCGTCATGCTTTTCGATTGCAGGCTTAGGCATCAGTCACGGACTTCCGCCCAGATCACAAGCTCGACCGCAGCGTTGAGGGGAAGCTCATTCGCACCCACGGCGATCCGTGTGTGCTTGCCCGCCTCGCCAAAAGCCTGGACCAGCAGTTCCGATGCGCCGTTGATCACCTGCGGCTGCCGGGAAAAACCGTGGGCCGATTGGACATATCCTTCGACCCGAACAATACGAACCACTCGTTCCAGGCTTCCCAGGCAGGCCTTAATTTGTGCCAGGCAGTTCAAGGCACACATGCGCGCCGCATGAAAGGCTTGCTCTTCATGCAGCTCACTGCCAACTTTCCCTTTAAACATCAGTTCTTTGCCAACCATTGGTAATTGACCGCTGGTCACCACCAAATTGCCTGTCTGCAGGACGGGAAGATAAAAGCCGACTGCCTCGGGTGCCGTGGGCAGCACGTGGCCGTGCTGTAACAAGCGGTCTTCGACATTGCTAGTCATGTTTTCCGTCCAGTTAAGAGAAAGATCGGGTTTTCGTAGAGAATTTTGAAATCGCAGATTTCACAATTCTGTCAGAAATCGTACGAGATCCGCAACAGCTGATCAATCGGCGGTCCCTCGACAACCTTCTTTTGTCCCCCCGGCCAGGTAATGGTGATTCGCTGGATCGAATCCTCGTGACCCAGACCGAATGTGGCGATGCTTTCGCTTTGAGAAAGGTAACTGCGGGTCGGCATGATCTGACTGACGAACTGACCCATCGCGGTTTCGACCACGATTTCCGCACCGATTGCGGAACGATTCCCTTTTGGTCCCGCTACGTCGACTCGCACCCAATGATGGGCCAATTTTTGATCGTTTCGAAGCAATCGGGGGGGAGAATTCACCGCCGCAAACAAGAGATCCAGGTCGCCATCACCATCAATATCGGCGACGGCCGACCCCCGTCCCACCATCCGTTTTAGAAACTCTTCGCCACATTTGGCTTTCGGAACCGATACAAATTCGGTTGGAGATTCGGGGCCACAGTTCCAGAAGAAGTGTGGTGGCTGTGCATATTGCTGGCTCACCTGCACCTTATTGATTTCATTTTCCAAATGGCCATTGGTACCAATGATGTCAGGACGCCCGTCCAAATCGACATCAACAAACAGGGTGCCAAATTTGAGTTCGAGTCGTGATTGCGGGCCAATTCCCGTCGCATTCGCCTCGTCAACAAAATCCATGGCGTCCCCTCTTGTAACATACAGAGCGGTCATTTCATTCGAGAAATTGCCGATCAGAATGGCCAGATGTTCACCGTTACGAAAACGAGCGGAATCAATCCCCATCGCCCCCCGTGCGTTGCCTTGCTGGTCAAAAGCGACGTTATGCAGGATGGCAACTTCTTCAAATGTTCCATCCCGTTTGTTGTGAAACAGGAAATTTTGAACGGTGTCGTTGGCAACAAAAATATCGAGAAAACCATCGCGATCCGCATCAACAAAGGTCGCCCCCAGTGACTTGCCGACAGCGACATCTTTCCTCGCTGGGTTCGTCACCCGCAGTCCTGCCGCGAGTCCGACCTCGGTAAATGCTCCGCCATCGTTGCGGTACAGATAAGCAAAAGAGCCGGGGAAATTTTGAGGCCGGCCGTAGGCCCGTTCTCGGCCGGTTAAGGTAAACGGTTGCGCTTTATCGAACTCACGGGTCCACTTCACATAGTTCGCCACGAACAAGTCAAGATCACCATCGTTGTCATAATCCAGGAAGCCGCAACTGGTACTCCATTCCTCTTGCTCACCAGCGACTCCGATTTCCGCAGTGACATCGACAAATTTTCCCCCGTCGTTCCGAAATAGGTGATTGGGGCCTACCGCCGAGAAGAAAATGTCAACGTCTCCGTCACTGTCGTAGTCCCCGACAGCAACTCCCTGGCCATAGAAGGTCACATCCAATCCCACTTCTTTCGTGACATCCGTGAACCGACAGTCGCCGTCGTTCCGGAACAGCGACTGAGTCAGCTGGGGGCCAGCAGGTCGGTCGTCCCAAGGCCAGCGACAAGAATTCACGAACAGCAGATCCTGATCCCCGTCGTTATCATAGTCGAGAAACGCACAAGCCCCCCCCATCGTTTCGGGAAGCAGTTTTTCGCCTGCGGCACCACTGTCATGCTGAAACCCGATTCCGGCCAGGGCCGTGATATCTTGAAACGGCATTTCCGGGATTTCCAACGCGGGGGCTTTTCGCGTTTCGGGTAATTCGAACTCGGTCACGACCTTGATCTTAGCTGGCCGTTGGTTCATGCTCCAAAAAGCGATGCCACCCCCGATGACGAGCAACGTCAAGATGAGGCTGGCGGACCAGACAAATGCCCGACCAACCACGGCGTCGTCTCGTTCTTCTTCCTGCAGCGGCTGATTCATCAGTCCTCTTTCTGTTCGACAGAGACCTGCGCATCGGAAATCGGCGGAACTTCGGCAAGTCCGGGAGCCAACGGCCGATTGAGCGAATAGATCACAATCGGTTCCGATGCCTTCGCAGCAGCGGGATATTTGACTTTGGCCTTCTGCTGAGCCAAGTCACGAGCATTGTCATCCGGCTTATAACGTTCGTGCAGCTTGCCATGCTCTTTCGAGGCCTGTTCGTGACTGGCCACGCTCTCTGGATCACCTTGTTTTTCGGCGATCGCCTTGAGTTCGAGATGAATCTGCCGCAACCCGTAATGGGCGGCAACGTTTTCCGAGTCTAGCTTTAGCGTCCGCTCATACTGGGTCGCCGACTCTTGCAGCAGTTTCTGTCGAATCGACATGCGGGCCTCGTCACGAATCTGCTTGGCCTGTTCGAATAGGGTTTGCCCCAGCAGGTTGATGACTTCGTAATCCATGCTGAAGTCGAAACCCCGTTCTGTCCGCTGGGGAGTTTTGTCTTCAAGAACAGATCGAAATGCGGTTTCCGCTTCCTCTAACCGGCCTTGCTGCAGATTAATAATCCCGGTTAACCAAGAGATCGTCCAGGGTGGGGCAGGGGGATCAGTGAATTGGGAAGCGCGACTGATCGCAGAGGTCGCTTCGTCAAGCAGCCCTTCTTCAAAATAAGCCCGGGCGATATTTAATGCCCCGTCATAGCGTTTGTTGTCGGGTAGCTGCTCTAATCGCGTAAACGCTTCATCCGCCTGTTTCAACTCAGCACGCCCCTTGAGGAACAGTCCAATCCCATAGTCATTCCAGCGTTGCCAAGTGGGAATTTCTACTTTGGGGTTTTCCACGACAGTGTCGCTTCCTTCAATTGGAAACGTGATCTTGTCGACGGCAAGTGTCGTTACTGGCAAGTCATTGGAGTAAGGCTTCCCTGGCTGGTGACCACGAATGGGTGCATCGCCCGGCTTGGCCCGACTGGTAAAGTAGTCGGTATAGATCTTGTCAAACTTTCGATACTGCAGCTTGACTTCGACAGTGATGGGCTGGGTGACATCCGGGGGGACAGGCAGACTGTAATGTACGGTGCCCGCCGCACCAGGAGGAATCTGATTGTTGTAAAGCGGGGTGAAAATGTCTTGGGGATTACGGCGATCGATTCGATTGCCGTCTTTGTCGAGCATAAAAATATTAATAAAGTGCGACCACGGATCCACTTCTTTGTGCTCATCCATCCCGCCGCTCCGCCCAATCACCTTATCGCCACTGGTCACCGTCACATCCAGCCAGACTTCATTCGAATCGGCGGTCCCCTGGGTGAATGGATGTCCTACCTTCAGTGTACGAACCACCGTTTCCAGCAAGTACGTCTGGCCGGGTTTCAGTTTCGGAACTTCAGGACGCAAGGGGGCAATTAACGTTCCGTCGATTTCGCCCCCTTCTTTCAGGCCGAAAATGTCGACGCGCAATTTCTCTTTGAGAAAGTCTTGATGGGCAGTCATCGCCACCTGATCATTCTTCAGCCAGGCCAGACCGGTATTGGCACCGGGGAACTGATGGCTATGAATACTGGGTTGCTTCACACTGGCAAACAGCTTGGCCCCAAAGTCATTGGACTCCTGCAGCGGCATGTGGCAGCCATTGCAGTTCTGAACCGCCTTTTCCGGGTAGTAAAAGCTGCGTGCCCCATGCCCCGAAACACCGCTTAAGAGATACGTATCGTGGTGATTTTGCCCGCGCAGAAACTCTTTATAGTGATTGAGTGCATACGGGAGATGAACTTTGTGGCAGGTCGAGCAAAAATCGGCGGACTTATGGAATTCTTTGAGAAACGTCTTTTTATGCAGAGCCGGTTTGGCTTTGACAAGCTGCTGATTAACCCATTGCAATGCGGCATTATCACTGAACGCGAAAGGATAATGCTCAGGCTCTTCAATCGTGAAGTCGGCATTTCCTCGAGTGCTGTTGATGTGGGTGATCGCATGACAGGCCGTACAGGTGATCCCCGCCTGCGAGGTGGGGTGATTGACATCATCAAACTGGGGATCGTCAAACGCACCGCTGAAGAATGGGACCGGATCATGGCAACCGGCACAGAATCGCGCACCACGAACATCGCCGTCTCGTTTGAATGAAACCTCTCGGGTCTCGCGAACACTGGCCAGGTAGGCGGGATTATTGAAAGAACTCAAGTGATGCGAACTATGGAACCAGCCTTGATAGGCATCCTGATGACACTTCAAACAATAAGCGTCATTCATCAGCGCCGAGGCCGGAATGAAGTTTCCGGTGGCTGTCCGTGAAAGTGAAGGGTAAAAGTACTTATCCGAGCCCTCTTTGGGTCCTGCCTGGTTCCACTGACGGGGGTCCTGATTGTGCAGTAGAATCATGCCACCGGCGGCGACTGCCACTCCCCCAAGATAGCCAGCCCCCAGTTTCCACCTGATTTTCGGCCCCGACAAACGGTGCAGCCAATAGAGCCACAGACAAAAAAGTGGTGCAGCGATATGAGCCCAGTAGACAACCGAACGCGTGACCGCATTCTTAATCACAAAGACCGAGCCTGATCCTCCCAAGTCAATTCTCATCAGCAACAGCCCGCTGATCAGCAGAATCAGACTTCCTACAAACAGGGCATAACCAACCCGGATCGCTCGCTTATTCTTACGCAGTCGCGTGTTGAACAGATGAATGAAGACAAATATCAGGAAAGGGACGAGCAAGACGATACCGAGCGCCAAATGCCCGCCGAACATCAGCATGTAGAACCAGTTCTCGTAAGTACGCCCCGATTTCCAGCTCAGAAACGTTACAGAAGCGAGATAGACCGAGTTTGCACCAATCAGGCCAATCAGACCGAAAATGACCCACATCAGGATTCGCAGCCGGGGGCCAACAGCAGGAATTATCACGGCTCGGGGAGGCCGAGGCAATGGGGCGAATTGAGTCGTGGACATGCGGATACTCCGTCGAAAATCGGGAATCATATGGGGATCGCCAACGAGATATCCCGTCAGTAATCAACCTCGGTGAGAGAACGAGTGGGGAATTGGGCAACAGAATTTGTGTTAGCCAGGATCGGCAAGCCACCTGACAGGACCACGCAGAAACGTCATCTCGTTTCCGAAAACTCAGGCCAATTGCGGCGGACGCTCGAGCCGAACGCTGTGAGGAGACTTCCCATCGAGTTCGGATCTCGGCTCGACGCCGACCCAAATCTCTTCGGTCACCGCAATGCGTTGACAATCGAGACAAAGATCCTTGAGGGGCGAGCAAATTGAAAAAGGCTGTGGCTGGTCCATGGGGATCACCGGAGCCTGATGACAACCGGGGCCGGAACATTCACGGGGTTTGCGAGGATTCTCGAGAGGAATCAAGGTTAAGTCCGTTGGACTCATTTCGTGAGCCGGAACCAGAAAACCTTTCTCGGCCCCCATACCATGCAAATAATCGCCGCAGGAAGCCGCTGCGACGTTCAACGTCTGGCTGAAACAGATCGCAAGCACGAAACGGACGATCCAACAGGGCGTAACGAAACCGAGGAACGGACCGGACAGGAACCGACCAAGAGACAGTGAGACTCGATCTGGTAACGGGAAACGCATTTCGTCAACTTCAGGAAAAGCAAAAATCACCCTGCTGACCCTACGTAATGTAGGCGACGATCGTTGGATCCGCAAATAATTCCTCGCTGAACCGACTTTTATTGCCAGATGAGCATGCCTCAAACGGTAAAAAACGGGGGGGCAGGGTTCTCGATTCCCGCGCCGAATGACGACGGGAACGAAACAACACGGAAGGGAAACCAGTGAATTGGTTTCCCCCTCCGTGTTGAAGCAAATCGGGCGGAGATCAACCGGCCCGAGAATCAACGTCAAGCGCCAATTGGAGTTGAGTTGGGGATTGGTGGCAGGGTTCCCGGTTCCGCCCCGGATTCGTCGTCAAATTCATCGTCGAGGGGAATCGGTGATGCGGGAGCCCCAGCCCCCGAGGGAGCAGGGGGAAGCGAATTGGTACGACTTCCAGGCTGGGAGATCATGTTGGGTGTCGAAGTTACGCCGGGAGGACACGAATTCGCGGCACCGTAAGCACCATTCTGGTATCCAGAGTACCCACCGAACTGGCCTCCTCCCGCATATCCCGCTGGGCCAATCCCATTCCCATTGCTGAACCGCGAGGCGGAGACAGCGGGATTGGTTGTGTGCCATTGAGCAGGAATTGGGCGAGGAGGGAGACGATTCGGCATCGGTTGCCAGAACGGAACATGCTGATAACGATAGCCAAGCTGTGTGGTATCGGTCGGTTGATAGACCATCGGTGCCTGTGACTGGCTGTAGTCAGCACCGGCTCCGTACCAGTTCGCAGGAAAATAATGGTTGTACTCAATGCCACGCCGATGCAGTGGATATTTTGCAGGTGGCGAGTAGCCATAGTCTGGCGAACGTTTACAGTAATATTCGCCAAATTTGCCTTGGAAACATCCACCAGGACAGTTGCCTGTTGGACAGCCTCCCGTTGGACAATTTCCCGTCGGGCAGTTGCCGTGAACGACTGGGCCTGCAGGAGGGCAATTCCCGGTCGGGCAGTGACCGTCGTTGTAGCCAGTGTGATGGCCTCCGATCTGCTGAATCGTTTGGCCACTCGCCGTCCGGACGGCCGTTTGAGGTCGTCCATCGAAGATCCGAACGATGCCGACGGAATTCGCTCCTTGCTGGGCGAAACCATCCACCGACGAACCTAAGACCAGCAAAAGAGCGGTTGTCATTAATCCGGTTGATTTCGTGAAACTCATCTCAATTCCCTTTTGGTCGCCGATCGGAAAGTCTCCGCGGCAGAAGCGGTTCAGAAGGGCCGCTCACCGCGGCGATTGTAAATCCGTTGACATCACGCAATTTAGTAAGCAGGATGCGAAACTGGGACAAGGCGGCTTGAGGGAATCCCCGAGCTGTATTCATAGGTATGTCCGACAACCGGAGCAAGTGGCACGGAAACAGGGATTCCATAACCCTGTGCCGCCCAGACCTGTCCATCTCGTGCATCGTTATGGTAAGGATTCACGGGGTAGACTCGCGAATAGTGGCCGACCCAAGGAAGGCCCGATCCGTCACCACCAGTCGGAATAAAGTAGCCAAACTTGCACTTGAAGTAGTCAATCATCGCTTGCCCGGAGGTATCGTGACGATACATCGACGGGTGTCCGGTACTTCGTCCGTACGCTCGTTCCAGTCCTTGGGTATGCGCACGGGCACGGCGATGAAAGTCAGATCCCCAGGCCTTGTTCCCCCGTGAACCCGAATCTTGCCAATCCTGGCCACTGAAAATTCCATTTCCCAACTGGGATCCGGTTTCTGTTCGACCAATCGGGCCGGTCACCAGGTAATCATTCACCCCATTGCCAATGCCCGCCATTGAACCCGCTCCCCGACCGGCATCGAGGCCGGAATTCTGACCATAACCGCGGCCATAACCTTGATTGGCAGTCCCCTGCCCGTATCCTTGGCTCACAGCACCTTGACCGTAACCGTGGCCGGTTGCACCTTGGCCGTAACCTTGGCCCATTCCCTCGCCGATTCCGGCACCGTTCCCCCCCTGACCCTGACCATAATTGGTACAGCTTCCGTTGGGATGACCGCTTCCATAGCCAGGTGGACTGGCAACCGTATTACAATTGCCTTCCATGAAGGCACTCACAGGAATCACCTGCGAGCTCGTCGAATCTTGCGTTCGTGGACGGGAAATCCGCACAACTCCCGCAGGCCCTGAGTCCTGGGCAATCAGAGATCCCGTGAGTCCGGCCGTAAGGCCCGCGACGAGGGCGCTCCGTATAACTCGTTTCCATAGCGACTTCATATCAGAATTCCTTCCGTTCACATCGGATGGGCAAGGCTCGACGGGTACTGATCTCGAACTGACAACAGAACAAGATCCGAATTCATTCATCGAGTGCAGCGATTCTTCGCCGCTAGGAATGGGTTGATGCGTCCACAACACTCTTTAACGATGGGAATCAATTCAACGGGGATATCGATTCACCGAAACACCTGGCCACGGAGCCACTTGATCTCCACCAACTCGTTTTGCAAACGGAATTGAAGGAGGGTGACACCCGCACTCGGGGCCATTTCGCGTCCAGATGGCGGGTCCATGCCCACGAATATAATTAAACCAGTCACGACAGTTTTCGTGCTCGGTATGAAGCACACCCACAGTTCGCAGCGGCCCGCGACCCTGCTGTGAATCCTGATAGATCCTCGCCGCGCGTTCATGTGCTCGATCTCGGACCGTCTCGCCACTGTCCTCAGCACAGTCTTGCAGCTCTGCCATCGACAGATAACTGACCGGAACCACCTCGGATGATCGCGTCACTGGCTTCGCCTGCGATTTCGACTTCCACCGCGACGCAGGGAGCGGTTTTACGGGGCCAGGCTCCGCCGAATTCGCGAATTGAGGGACTAAGGCCCCCAGCAGCACCGCGATCAACGAAAGACTCAATCGGAATTTCCAGCAGCTCATGACTTTCCTCCAGTCAAACCCTTCGATTACGCAGATTTAACGCCAAGGTCCGTGCATGTAAGAAGTTGCTGGCGGATGCCAACCCGCTCCGCTGAGCAGGCTGGGATATGAAGAACGATATTTCACTTGAACCATGGTCCCCTGCAGTTCCCATTTTTCATGAGAACGAACCCCGGTCGGTGTCAAAATCCAGCCACCCTTGACCCGGTGATAGAACGGAGGGTACATCGCTCGGTAAGTATGAGGATAAAGCATCTCATGCGGAGCCAGCGCTTGATTGGTGATCATGGTCGATCCCGACCAGATCGGAATATTCGGACGGGGAGTCGGGTACATGGCCGCCCCCATCTGAACATAACCCTCTTGCTGTTGTGGACCTGCTCCCTCCATTCCCGATCCGAGATTGGCGTCAATCGCCATCGGTGCAGGGCCGGAAGGCGCCGACCCCTGACGATTGGCGGAGGATTGCTGGATTCCGACTGGATCATAACGATCCGCAACTCGTGTCGGAATCGGCATTGCCCTCAACGAACGCGAGTTCGCATAGTGATCCTGCGCATGGATCGAGGGCAGCATCAGGGTGGACAAAACCACGGTCCAGGCGGCAGTCAGTTGACGATAAGACATCGAATCCCCTCCTTGGGTCGCCGACAGCAAGCTGTGCTGGGCGAGATTCCCGTTCATCCGACCCATTCGGACGATCGAACATGATTCAATTTCGGTTGATTCCTATCGCGGAAATGAGCCATTCCTGCCTTCAAAACGGGATCAGGCATATTTTTGCAAAGGTTTGTGATTTAACGGCTTAAGATCGGTTGCAGATTCTCCGCAGTCCGTGTAATTGATAGTTCCCGAAGACTTCGCTCAGGCGGAAAAGTCACCCTCATTTGTGCGACCGGACCAAAAACTGTCGCCGTCACGAGGCGTCAGAGGTTTTGCCACCGCCAAAGTCGACTTGAAGCGGGTTGGGTTGATGAAAATGGGGCCTGGAATGTATGACCACACGAAAAAAGACCAATCGAGCTTGTGACTCATCGACAAACGGAGTTGAAATTGGCCAAACGCACACCCGCAAACGACAACGCTGACAAAGGTCCGGAAACCACCGATCGCATCGAATACGTGCTTCTCAGCCAAGAGACTCGTCGGCGTTATTTGAACTACGCCATGTCAGTCATCATGTCGCGAGCCCTTCCCGATGTTCGCGATGGCTTAAAACCCGTACAGCGCCGCATTCTCTACGCCATGTATGAGGATCTGCGGCTGACTGCTGACAGCAAAACGCTGAAATGTGCCAAGATTTCCGGTTCAACGATGGGTGATTACCATCCCCACGGGGAAGGTGCGATCTACGATGCGCTGGTCCGCATGGCCCAGAACTTTACCCTGCGCTACCCGCTGGTCTACGGTCAGGGAAATTTCGGTTCGATCATGGGACTTCCGGCAGCGGCATCCCGGTATACCGAAGCCAAAGTCACGAAACTGGCTGAACACCTGATTCAGGAGCTCAAGTTTCAGACGGTCGAGATGCGTCCGAACTATGATGGACGTGAAACCGAACCCGTCGTTCTTCCTGCCCGCTTTCCGAATCTGCTGGTGAATGGGGCTTCGGGGATCGCCGTCGGGATGGCGACCAATATGCCCCCCCATAACCTCGGCGAAGTCATTGCCGCCTGCATCCATCTGATCGAAAATCCCGAGGCCGAGACCAAGGATCTGCTCAAGCTAATCAAAGGGCCTGACTTCCCGTTGGGTGGCCGGATCGTTACCGATCGCAAAGATTTGCGCGCGATCTACGAAGAAGGCCGCGGTTCGATCAAAGTTCGCGGCGAATGGATGCTGGACAAAAGCAAAAAAGAGGGAAGTGACAGCCGGGTCATTATTTACTCGATCCCCTACGGCGTGGAATCGGGGCCGCTTGCCGCAGAAATTGGTGCCATCGTCAATTCGCGCAAGCTGCCACAGTTGCTCGATTCGAACGATGAAACCGATAACAAACATGATCTGCGGATTGTCCTCGATCTCAAGCCGGGCTCTGATCCGGAACCCGTGATGTCCTATCTGTTCAAGCACACCTCGCTGGAACAAAACTTTGGCTACAATGCGACCTGTTTGCTTCCCGACGATCAGGGAAGCATGGTTCCCGCCCGATTGGGACTCGTCCAGATCCTCAGAGAATTTCTGAAGTTCCGCCTGATCACGCTGCGCCGACGATTCGAGTATGACCTCAGGCAACTCGAACAGCGGATTCATCTGCTCGAAGGATTCGAGATCATTTTTAATGATCTCGATCGGGCCCTCAAAATCATTCGGAATAGCTCGGGAAAACGAGATGCCTGCGACAAACTGCTGAAAGTCTTTCCCCTGCTCGACGAAGAGCAAACGATGTCGATTCTCGAAATGCAGCTTTACAAGATTTCGCAACTGGAAATCAATTCGATCGTCGGCGAACTGAACGAAAAGCGGACTGCTGCCGAAAAAATCCGCAAACTACTCGCTTCGGAAAAACGCCTGTGGGGGACCGTTCAGTCCGAACTGCAAGAGATTGCAACCGAATTTGCCGATAAACGCCGGACCGCGATCGGCAGCAGCGAAGAGATTGTCGAGTTTGATGCTTCGGTCTACATTGTGCGCGAAAACACCAATGTGGTCCTGACGCGTGAAGGATGGGGCAAACGTGTCGGACGATTGCAAAGCATTGAAACGACACGCGTGCGGGAAGGGGATCGCGTACTGGATGTCATTCCCGGCAGCACCGTTGATAATCTGATTGTTTTTGCTAGCGACGGAACCGCCTACACGCTTCCAATCGAAATGATACCGGTCTCATCGGGATACGGCGAACCCCTTTCGAAGCATGTCAAAATGGGTGACGGAGTGACCATTGTCGCGGCGATGACCACCGACTCGCGATTCACCCCCGCAGATCAAGAGATGGGCGAGGGGCTTCCCCCCGCTCCCTATTTCCTGGCGTTGACTGCCCAGGGGCAGATCATGCAGCTGCCACTCGCCCCCTTCCGGACACCGTCGACAAAATCTGGACGCAAGTACTGCCGAACGATTGACGGAGATCGTGTGGTCTGGCTCGAACTCGTCCGTGATGCGACCTCGCTGTTTGTCGCTTCAAAACAGGCTCGAGTCATCCATTTTGCGATTGAAGATGTCCCGATCCTGTCCGGAGCGGGCAAAGGTGTTCGTGCACTGAAGTTATCCGATGCGAGTGACGAGGTCCTCGGGGCAGCGCTGATGGCGCGCCCCAGCGATTGCTTGCGAGTTCAGACCTCAGCTGAAAAAATGCTGGTCTTTGGCCAGATGAAGTACGAGATCACGGCCCGCGGCGGGAAAGGGACGCGCGCCGCCCTGCGAAGTACCTTTACTGAGATCGTCCGCCCGGAAATTGTTTTGGTTGATTGGGCCGCGATGGAAGCCGAAAAGGGGACGTGATTTCCGCAGAGACGTCGCCTGAGACTCCTGATTACCACTTTAAATAGCAAAACTCTCTCTGCCTTTCTGGAGAGAGAGGGCCAACACGGAAGTGATTATGTCTAGCGCCGAATATTCATCAAAAGACATTGAAGTCCTGGAAGGTCTTGATCATGTTCGCATGCGTCCTTCGATGTATATCGGTGGGACCGATACACGGGGTTTGCACCATTTATTATGGGAAATTATCGACAACAGCGTCGATGAACACTTGGCAAGCCACTGTACGGAAATCATCGTAACGCTGCACAAAGATGGGGCGTCCTGTACGGTCGAAGACAACGGCCGAGGTATCCCGGTCGATACGCATCCCAAAACGAAAAAGTCAACGCTCGAAACGGTACTCACCACGCTGAATGCGGGTGGCAAATTTAACAGTCAGGCCTATGCACGCAGCGGCGGACTCCATGGTGTCGGTTCCTCCGTGACGAATGCCTTATCGATCGAAATGGTCGCAACCGTGTATCGCGATGGCTTCGAGTGGTCCCAGCGGTACAAGCGGGGACGCCCGACAACTCCCCTCAAGCAGGTCAAACCGTTCCGCGGTCGTGGAACCACCATTTTCTTTCGTCCCGACGAAGAAATTTTCGCCAAAACGACGTTCAACTCGGAAGTCATTCGCCAGCATCTGGAAGATATTGCCTATATCCATGCGGGACTCAAACTAGTCTTTCACGATGAGCTCAAAAAAGAAAAACACGAATTTCTCTATGCCAATGGAATTGTGGCCTATCTCGACAAGATTCTGGCCGAAGGGCAGAAGAAGGCCATTCACGAACAGGTCTTTTCCGCCTCACGCGATGATGGAAAGCTGAAAATCGAGGCCGTGCTCCGCTGGACCGAAGCGACGGACGAACAGCTTCGCAGTTATGTCAACGGAATTCGCACACATGCCG
This sequence comes from Schlesneria paludicola DSM 18645, assembly GCA_945869955.1. GTDB lineage: Bacteria > Planctomycetota > Planctomycetia > Planctomycetales > Planctomycetaceae > Schlesneria > Schlesneria paludicola_B. Next base: position 8,239 of record CAMBQP010000055.1, on the reverse strand, counting down.
GGGGAACACACGAGTCCGGGTTCCGGTCAGCTGTCGCGAAAGCGGTCCGAAACTACATGGACGTGCATGACATCAAAGTCAAAGGTGTGGTGATTGAAAACTCGGACATTCGTGAAGGGGTGCTGGCAATTCTGTCCGTCTTTCTGCCGAATCCCATGTTCCAGGGGCAAACGAAAGAAAAGTTGAACAACCCGGAAATCAACGCTGCCGTGGAAGGGATGATTCGACCGGCGCTCGAAACGTGGCTTAACAATAATCCGACCATCGCCGATGCGGTCGTCGGACGCATCGTCCTAGCGGCCCGGGCACGTCAGGCGAGTCGAGAAGCGGCGACAGAAGTCCGTCGTAAATCGCCGACTTCCCGTCGAACCAGTCTCCCTGGCAAGCTCCTCGATTGCCGGGCCACAAATCCTGCGGAAGCGGAACTGTTTATCGTCGAAGGTCAGTCCGCTGGTGGAACTGCGGGAATGGGACGCGACAGTCGCACCCAGGCCATTTTGCCACTGCGAGGCAAAATTCTGAATACCGAATCGCTGGCCACTGGTAAGATCATGGAAAGTCAGGAGATCAAAGACCTTGTCGAGACGCTCGGCACCGGGTTGGGAACCCACTTCGATATCCGCCGGCTTCGATACGATAAAATCATCCTGATGATGGATGCCGACAGCGATGGCTACCATATCAGCACCTTGTTACTGACCTTCTTCTTCCGCCACATGCGCGACCTGATCACCAACAAAAAGCTGTATCTCGCCCAACCCCCACTTTACCGCCTGCAGGTCGGAACCCAGATTCTGTACGCTCAGGATGACGCACATAAAGAAGAAATCCTGGCCGGATTACCCGCCAATCGAAAACCGGAAATCTTTCGGTTCAAAGGGCTGGGAGAAATGACGGCCACTCAACTGAAAGAGACGACTCTTGACCCCAAGACCCGAACATTGCTGGCGATTGATGTCGATAGTTTGGTCGAGGCGGACCAGACTTTTTCCCAGTTGCTGGGGAAGGATGCGAGCGAACGCTATCGGATCATCATGAGCCAGGCGAACCTGGTGGATGATCTCGACGTTTGAACGAGCCATTTCAGGCTGACAGAAACGTGTCGTCACGTTAGATTGACGAAGCGACTCGCTGAACACGCCTGACATATTCAGTTCACTGTTGTGGACCACAACGTCGGCCAGAACCGAACCCAAAAAAGGATTGACGAATGAAGTTAACGACAATGTTATTTTCGCTGGTGGTGTGTGGACTCAGCATCAGCAACGTCCAGGCTTTCCCCCCCATGCCCAACTACCTGAAGGATGGCTATAAGGATCAGCAAGATTACAAACCCTTTCTCGAAACGCTGGAAGGGCTGAAGACGAAGTGCGATGTTTGCCACAAACCGGGGGCTGATAAAAAAGCAAAGGGCCACGGCCTGAACGATTTCGGCAAAGTTTACCATGACCGCTTCAAGCACAAGGATTTTTCGGCAGCAGACAAAGCCAAAAACACCGAAGAGGCGATGAAACTTTTCAAAGACGCCTGGGAGAAGTCAGTGATCGAAAAAAACGCCGATGGCAAAGTTTTTGGCGATCTGATCAAAGCGGGAAAATTGCCAGGGAAGAATGACTGAGCATCCTGTGCTGACGGCTCGGCTTGCTGAACCGGCGGCTCAGCAGGCAGGTGACCGAGCTCGAATCCGGGCCTGACCGGTCAAAACCAGCGTGTACAATGCTGGTTTTGACCCTGTGCTCAATCAGTGTGCTCAATCAGCAAATCGATGACGAAAGAGGGTTGCTGGTGTGAATGCACCAGCAACCCTCACGTCGTTGTTAATTCGTTACTTCTTCAGTCTTTTGTCAAAGTATTCAAACAATGCTTTTTCCGCCTTTTCGGCGTCGGCACCCTTAAAGCCATGTCCTGCACCTTCAAGTGTCAGCAGATCCGCTTCAACCGTGGCAGCCTTCAACTTGTCGACCAGCCACACCGCTTGTTCATGCGCGACGTACTTGTCTTCTGTCCCATGAATGCACAGGGTAGGGGCGGCGTCAGGCGTCACCCAATACAACGGGCTTCCCTGAATATGCAGATCGTGTTTGGTGTCGAGGTTGCCGCCAAACCAAAGCGGCAGAACCTCATGTGCATCAACGCTCTTGCCATAGGACTTGGTGAAGTCACTGGGCCCGTAAACATTGACCACACAGGCCACCGCACTCGATTGTTCCGGATGACCACCCGTTCCTTCAAACCGGGGAACATGCGCCGTGACCGCCAGGAATTGGGCCAGATGCCCACCGGCAGACCCACCGGTTACGCCAATGCGGGTAGGATCCACTTTATACGTTTTGGCGTTGGCTCGCATCCAGCGCACTGCGGCCTTGGTATCGTGAACAGCGGCAGGAAATTGAAATTTCGGCGCCAACCGGTACGAGATCGTTACCGCGACATATCCACGTTCGGCCAATTTTACGCATAGCGAATCGTAACCATCGCGCTTGCCAGCACGAAAGCCACCCCCGTGGATACAGATCACCGCAGGGAAGGGGCCTTCGCCGGCTTTTGGACGCGCCAGATTCAGTTGCAAATGCTGATCATCAGGATTGGTGTACTCGATCCCCTCGGTCCAAACGACCGTGTCGGGGACCGGGGGAGCGGCGGAGGCACCTGATGTTGTCAGGATCAAAGATCCCATCAGAATGGCGAAGACAGACAATTTCATCATGGAGGTCCTTCAAGAGCGTCAAACGAATAACCCAATCGAACTCGGGAAAAGCTTAACAAACTCCCGTCCAGAACGCTGCTTCTCGCCAAATTCCCTTCAACAGGGTCGCCAGCTGGAAAGGGCAAGAATTGTCTCGATTTCGGGAATGTTGAGCGGAAGTGTCAATTGGCCGCGCAATCAGACTCGACACGCAGGGGACTTCTGCTCAGAATCTAGAGAAGTCTGTCTGCAAAGAAATCCCGTTTGGTGACTGTTCGGCTTTGAGGGCTGAACTCATCCTGAAAGACCCGCCGATGACCGTGCACGCTGAAACTCATCTCTCCCCAGAGTCACACGTAATCCACACCGACCCACGGATTCAGCTGGCCGCAGCATTAAAGTTCGAGCCCTCGGAAGTACACGACTTTGATATGGCGGACAAGGCTGCGGGCCAAATGATGGGCAAACTACTGGCAGCACTCTTCTGCGTTTTGCTCTTTTTGATGACCGGTGTGAACATCTGGATGCTCACCCACGCGTCGACGATCAAAGACACGGATCCCCAAGCGTTCGCCTACGGCAATACTGCAGGTGAACACGCTGCAGAAGGGCACCACTGACCCCACCGGGCTTTTTTTCGGCACCACGTTGAACTGTTTTTCTTTTGGGGAAAACCTGTCGGGCCCCGAGCGCATCGACCTACGGTTTTGCAGCCTTCACATCGGTTTTGGCAATCAGATTCCGGTTACGACAAAAACGTTGCCGATCATGGTGATCTGCATGAGATGCTTGAGTACGTACATCAAAATCCAGCCTGGCGAAGGTTGGTGAATCAGTTCAAGGAATGACCATCGTCGAACGTCCGAGAATGGTCTCGTCCTGGCGGTTTCATGGTGAACACAAAAATTCACCATCACCCACACCGCCTGAACTTCGTACAGCAGACTCAGCCGGTTACTAATGAGTATTGACTCCACAATCTGATGACCGTCCGCATCGTTGCTTCATAGCCAAACCACAGCACACCGTTTTTTGGGAACAACATGATTTTCCAACGCATATTTGCCGCGAACTGCCAGCCCTTTACCAAGATGCCTGGGCCCGATCCGATATTCCCAATTGGAAATCTTTGGGATTTTCTTGGCAAGCAGGATCGTCCATGGGAAGTCATTGAGAAATACGGAACAGAGTATGGTAAGATGAGTGTCTTCTGGATGTTCAACCAACCTGGAATCATACTCAATGACGCAAAGTTAATTGAGGAGGTTCTCTGTAGCCGAACTCAAGATTTCTACAAAGACGAACCCTGCGGTGCACTGATTCCGGTGCTCACTCGTTCCAGCCCAAATATCAATAATGGAGACGACTGGCGTCGCACTCGATTTAGCAGTCCATTTACTCAACCCTGGATTGAAGGTTGGCGGCAAAACCAGATGCCTCACTTGGTGAAATTCCTTCGGGGGTGGTGTCAACGTATGAATACCTTGACGGCGGCGACATCCGTACCTCTGCTCAATGAACTCCAGAAATGTACGTTTGACTGTTTTTCTATTGCAACCGTCGGTCAACAATTGTCAGAGGTGGCGTATCAGGACTTTATGACGCTGGCGACTGAGGGAAGTCAGCGCATGCTCGGAATCAAGAAGTCCAAGCCTGAGCTCAAATCAAAAGGTGTGGCCACACGCCAACGCTTCCTGAGGCTATTAAAAGATTGTTACGAGAAAACAGCGTCAAAATCTGTTGATGACGCATTTGACCTGTTGTCATTGTCTCTCCGTAATCAGGTCCCTTTGTCACCCGATGAATTGTCGGCAGAAATGGGTAATGTCTATTACGGAGGATGTTTTTCCGTTCCCAGTACCCTCGTCACGATGCTGTACTTACTGACTCAACACCCCGACGAGTTAGCGAAACTGATCGTGGCGATTCGCGGCATTAATATTGACCACGACTATGATGCACTCTTGGGTTGCGCCCCGCTTGATAACGCTCTGCGTGAAACAATGAGACTCTTACCGTCAGTCCCCATTTTCAGTCGACGAGTTTTACCAACCGATGGAACCGAACTTGGGGGACAATTTTTGCCACAAAACACGAATCTCTTTATTTCGAGCTGGTTACTGCAACGATCAACACAATATTGGGAGCAGCCGCTTGTATTCAATCCTGACCGTTGGGACAACGGCGTCGCCGAAGCCAACCCGCTGGGGAGCGATTACTTTTTTCCTGAAGGCCGAGGCCCTCGAATTTGCCTCGGCGCAGAATACTCGATGTTTTTTATGAAACTCGTCATCGCGACCTTATTGCAAACATCGCGATTCGAATGTGGGGCTGGCCAAACCTATAATGCAGGCCAAAAGTTCTTTTTTGGCGTTCGGATGCCGGCAGGCTTGAGGGGTAGATTCGAGCCCCAAAATGATCGTTAAAGTCACTAAGTCTATTTCTTGAGATTCCAGCGAATAGCGTTTGCCGATGGGATGGAATTCAAGGATTCAGCGAGTCCAAAAGCTCTTTTGCTGCGATCAGAACCGGCATTTTTAATCCTTCGTGAAACCCCTCGTAGAGTGGCTTGAGGTTTGTTTTTATCGCGGTGATGTTATTCTGATGCTTCCAGAGATTGCAGAGATGGAGCGTGGTTTTCAGACGATACATTTTCGCGTTTTGCTGTGTGGAAACACGTATCGATTTTGAGTAAGCGTCTTCGGCCTGATCCAGATCTCCACGATCGAAATAAAAATCGCCTTGGATCCTCAGTAATTCCGCGTGCATGAAGTACTCACCAGCGTTTTGATCCAGTAAGGCTTGATCGAGTTGCGCTTGTGCTTCCTCGACCAAGCCCGCCTTCCAAAGCGACTCTGCAAGATGACTACGGTACTTAGGAAATAGGATGAACGATCCTGTTGACTCAAGTTGCAAGATGGATGTTTTTAGTAAGTTGATCGACTCGTCAAAGCGGCCAAGATGCTTGAGGCCAACACCCTTGCAACCGTTCGCGAGGGCACTCCAAAAGGCAAATTGCTGCTCATCAGCAATTCGCAAACATCGATCTGCGTATTCGATCGTCTGTACTCCGAGTCCCGCGAAATCGTAGGTTTGACTTACCTTCCAAAGGACCATGGCTTGCGTGAAAGAGTGTTTTAGTTCCATCGCCATTTCCAGCGCCAAGTGTAGCGACTGAAATGCCTGATCCGCATACCCCAGTTGCCACTGGGCCATCCCAAGGTAGGCGAGGTTCAAGGGACCGCTATTTTGTTGTGTCACTTTTGCATACTCAATGCATGCAATCCGATCATAGTTTTCTGCTCCAATCAGCGCGTGCCTGCGCGTCGACTCGAAATCACCTGAATAGAATGAAGTACAATTTTGACACCAGTGTGCTTCAGACTTCATACCCGGACGGTTCAACGCTTGCGCCAGTTGAATGACCTCGGGGCAACGAACGAAACTCTCTTCGTGGCGCCCTCGAATGAATAGCCATTCCCAATTCGCGATCAAGACGGTGAACAATAACGAGTCATCACCAACTCCACGGGCGATCTCGATGCATCGATTTTGGATGGGCTCTACTTCGGGTGCCGCATAACCTTTTATCGCCATAAGTAGGCCGCTGAGCGGGAGTTTTAAATTCAGTTCGAGCAGATCACGGGTCGGAGATTTTGGCAAGGACATCGTCAATTCGAGCCCACGTTCCAAATGGCGAATGGCGGCAATATTTGCGGACTGCGATTGTGATGTTTGTCCCGCCTTTAACCAATACTGAATTGCGAGGTCGGTGACACCCGCTTCAGTAAAATGGTGCGCCAAGAGCGCAGGCTGTGTATTAACAATGTCTTGAAAACCTCGTTCGATGGCTTCAGCGACCTGTTGATGGCACGACTGGCGCTTCTTTGTCAGCATGGATTTGTAAGCGGCATCCTGAAGCAATGCGTGCTTGAAGATATAGTTTGCACTTAAGTCATTCCGGTTTCGGAACAAAATTTCGGCCGCGACGAATTTATCGAGCTCTAATTGAATTTGATCCGCGGCTAACGCGGACGCGGCACTGAGCAAACTGATTTCGAATTCACGCCCAATGGTGGCAGCCAACTGAATCACCTCTCGGTTCGCCCCCATTCGATTCAGCCGTGACAACAGCAGGTCCTGCAGGGCTGCGGGGATGAAGTTCAACAGGGCGGAGATGTCTTCTCCTTGATCGGCACGTTCCAGAACCCCCGATTCGATCATCACCGCCAACAACTCTTCAATAAATAATGGGACTCCATCAGTCCGTTCAATGATTGATTTCAAAACCAATTCTGGAAGGGCTTTGCGATGCGTTCTTTTACACACCATCTCGCCAATTTGGCGTGTGGTGAGACGATTGAGTGCAATCTGCGTTTGATGTGACTTGCTCTTCCAAGGCGTTTCAAACTCAGGCCGAAACGTCAAAATGCTCAACATTCGGCCTGCTTGAAACTCCGATACATGCTTTTCTAATAACTCGAGCGTCGAGGGATCAAGCCAATGAAGATCCTCAACAATGAATAACACAGGGGTGACTTGAGTTAATTGCGAGAGCCATTTTAATAGCAATAATTCGGTTCGTTCCTTGATTTTCTGGGGTGATAAATTCAACACAGGAAAACGGCCATCTGTTAGAACGCCGAGGAGCATGCACAGGAGCGAGATATTTTCCACGCTCTCCATTTTCAACTCGCTCAAAACCTGAACCACCGCTTCCAATCGTGCGGGTTCATTCAGGTGTTCAAAGTCGAGAGACCGAGAAAGATAGTCGACGGCGGGGAAAAAACTGGTTCCCTGCTGGTTTTGCGAGCAACGAAATTCGATGACTTCAATCGGTTCCAATCCATCATCGATGACATGCTCACGCAATTCGCGGATCAATCGCGACTTTCCTAAACCAGCACTCCCGATCAAGAGCACGATCTGCCCCAGTCCATCCAAAGCATGCTCCCAACGTTCCTTGAGAGTCGCCAATTCGGAATTTCGACCGACCAGTGGCGAGAGGTTACCGGGGTCTACCAAATCTACGCGATTACGATTTGGTTTTTCTTTGATCAACTTGAAAAGTTCATAGGGTTTTTGAGCTCCTCGTACTCGAATGGAACCCAAAGATTCATGCTCAAAATAGAGCGAGATCTTTTGGTGTGTCGCGGCGGTCATCACCACCATTCCCGGTTCAGTGACGGAAGCGATTTTCAGCACAGTGGTGCGCACTTCGCCGGTTAACAGGATCGCGGTGGGCGCTTGGGAATCGGGTTGCTCGACAACGGCCTCCCCCGAATGAATCACGGCCCAATATTGACTGGCATTAGGCAGGTTTGTTTCCGGCAAACTTATGCTCAGATCATGCATCATCTTGATGGCGGCCCGTGCCGCCCGCTGAGCCGAGTCTTCAAAAGCTTGAGGATAGCCAAAACAGGCGATCAACTCGGACCCCGTCTCTTGTACGACGACACCCCCCAGCGGGAAGATTCGCTGCTCGACGAACGACTTAAAAGAGCCTGAATGTTCGAGCATTCTCTCTGAGATGGTGGAATGAGTTTCATCACT
>CAMBQP010000054.1 GCA_945869955.1 Schlesneria paludicola DSM 18645 | reverse complement strand
GCTCGTCTTCGTAATCTTGCTGGCAAGCCTGAGCTTGCTGCTGAATTCCCAGGGTTTTAGCCAGGCACCTCCGCCCAAAAAGGCGATTTGGCCGGGCTTGGCGCGTGATGGTTCGGTGCTGCTGCCGAATGGCTGGTCGATCAAGGAAGCCGGCCGACAGTCTCGATTGGGTGATTTTCCTGTGCTGGCAGAAATTCATCCCACGGATCCAGTCATGGCTGTGCTGCATGCTGGTTATGGTGAACATGAAGTCATCACGGTCAACACCAATAATGGAAAAATCATCGGGCGGGTTTCCATGCCAGAAACCTTTGCTGGACTGACATGGTCCCGCGATGGAAAACAGCTTTACGTCGGCGGTGGATGGGATGATCTCATCTATCGATTTGAAAACCACCAAGGGTTGCTCTCGAATCAAGTGAAAATTGGTTTTCCCAATACCCTGGCCGACAAAAAACGGAGGGCCACTGCGGGGATGGTGCTGTCGAAAACAGGTGACACACTTTGGGTCGCAAACGTCGTGGGAAATTCGCTGGCAAAATTCAAAACCAGCGATGGAACACTTGAAGGGGAATGGCCCCTCGAACAGAATTCTTACCCTTACGGGCTTGCCTGGGATGAAACGCGGCAACGCCTGTATGTCAGCCTTTGGGGGCAGGCGACGGTGCTGGTGGTCGACAGCAATTCGGGTGGCGTGATCGGACGCTGGAAGTCACAAGAGCACCCCAATGAAATGTTGCTGGCGCGAGAAGGAAAGATCTTGTACGTTGCGAATGCCAATCGAAACTCGGTTTCGGTTTTTGATACCGAAGCGGGGAAACCCGTGGAAGTGATTGGAACTGCGATTGATCCGCGAGCCCCCAGTGGCAGCACTCCCAGTTCACTCGCTTTGAACGTCGATGAAACCGTGTTATTCGTCGCGAATTCCAACACCAACAATCTCGCCGTCATCAATGTTTCCGAAATGGGGGCCAGTACGCCGCTTGGGTTTATCCCGACCGGATGGTATCCGACCTCCGTCAGGGTCTCACGCGATGACAAAACCCTATTTGTCACGAACGGCAAGGGGCAGTCCTCGAAGGCAAACCGTGATGGTCCAAACCCGCTGGTGCCGCGTGGTGCAGGTGGTGTCCGAGAATACATTGGTGGGTTGTTTCAAGGAACGATGTCGATCATCCCGATGCCCGGTCCCAAAGAGATGGCCGCTTACTCGAAGACGGTCTACGACTGTAGTCCGCTGAAACGAGAAGACCCCAACGGGGTGACCGCTTCAGACCGCGAACCAAATAACCCTATTCCCGCCAAGCTGGGGGCCCCATCCCCCATTACACACTGCGTGTACATCATCAAAGAGAATCGTACGTACGACCAAATCCTTGGCGATCTGCCAGAGGGAAATGGTGAGCCCAGTCTCTGCCTCTTCCCGGAATTGGTAACGCCGAACCATCATGCCTTGGCACGTGAATTCGTGCTGCTGGACAATTTTTACGTCGATGGCGAAGTCAGTGCCGATGGGCATGAGTGGACGATGGGGGCTTATGCCAGCGACTATGTGGAAAGAACTTGGCCACTCAGCTATCGAGGTGACCGCCGCATTCCCTATCCTTCAGAAGGGGCGCTGGAAATCGCTCGACCGTTTGGTGGCTATCTCTGGGATCGGGCAGCCGAAAAAGGGATCACCTATCGCAGTTATGGCGAATTCATCCGCAACGGGGCCACCCTTGCGGCTCCAGGAACCACGACAATCAAAACCCTGGAAGGTCATTTTGATCCGTTGTTTCGCAGTTATGACCTCGACTATCCTGATGTGCTGCGAGCCGATCGCTTCCTGACGGAACTTGCCGAATGCGAACAAAAGGGAGAACTTCCCCGCCTGATCGTCATGCGACTGCCAAATGACCATACTTCGGGTACCAAGCCGGGAAGCCCGACACCAACTGCCTACGTGGCGGATAACGATCTGGCACTGGGGAGGGTTGTCGAAGGACTTTCCAAAAGTCAATTCTGGAAATCGATGGCCATTTTCGTCGTCGAGGACGATGCCCAGAACGGATCCGATCACGTCGATGCCCACCGAACTATCGCTTACGCGATCAGTCCTTACATTAAACGGAATTCGGTCGACTCGACCATGTACAGTACCTCGTCAATGCTCAGAACGATCGAGCTTTGCCTGGGGCTTGAGCCGATGAGTCAGTTCGATGCGGCCGCCAGACCGATGTCGCATGCATTTACCGAAAAACCTGACCTGACCCCGTATACGCATCGCCCCGCCACAGTCGATTTGGAGGCCAAAAACCTGGCATCCGCTTGGGGAGCAGAGAAATCGATGGAACTGGATCTCGAAATCGAGGATCGGGCCGACGATCTCGTCTTCAATGAAATCATCTGGAAAAGTGTCCGAGGTGCCGATTCGGAAATGCCCCCTCCCGTCCGTGCCGCATTCGTTTTCCCGACTCAAAAACGAGAAGAGGGCGAAGACGGTGATGAGCATGATGACGACGATGACGATGAATGAATCGAATGGTTTTCCGGATCATTGCGAGATAACCTTCTTTAAGAAAACGGGTTCCGTTCTGCGGCATGAATTCCAGGCCGCACGGTTGGTCACCCGTTGCGGATCATCAACCACGTTTTCTCTCGGAATTCCCATAGCTGCAATCCACCCGGTTTGCTAGAAACCGGCTTGGACGGTGAGCGGTGTGGATCACTCGTTTCGTCAGAGAACTGGCCCATCAAGGGACCAGCGATGGCCGCGGCGATGTGGTTTCATGGGGGCCGCTCACGTCCCTGGGTTGTTCACTGCTATCCGCTCATTTCGTCATGGAAGACGTATTATGCTCCGCGGGTCACTGCCAGCGTTGACATTTTTGGTATTCGGCATCGGTCTGGGAATGGGGTTCTCGTGGAGTCAGGGGCTCATTCCCTTGTCTTTGAGTCCCGCGAAGAGTGGTTCGCTGAGCCCTGATGTACAGCATCAAGAACCACTTCCTCCCCCCAACCCGCTGGTCGCCAATTCTGGCAGTCGTCCCCGAAAGGCCGCAGCAGAATCGATTCCGGATGATCCTGCGGTATTTGAGCAGCAAACCGAACCGGACGAGGATGTCACCGTTGTCGCCGACGAAGCACCATCCCGTATCGAACCCCGCCCCCAAGTGGTCACCGCGAATCGAGAGACCGAGGATTTCTCGGACGAGAGACCGAACGATCCGGAACAGGGTTTAAAATTGATCCCCCCGGTCCGCGAACCGGCACCAGCCGTCGCGCTCGCTGAGCCCGTTGAGGAGCCCAGTCAACCTGCCCCACAGCGAATGGTGAAAACGGTACGCAACCGTCCCGATCGTGAAATCCCGTCTGAAACCGAGGCTGCGTCCGGCACTCAATCAACCCTTTCGCCGGTCCGTAACCGAGCAGTGACCGTCGCCGCCCACCAGGACCCCACCGAAAATCGCAATGGAGAAACTCCTGCGAACGGGTCCGATCCGACTCCTGCGGACCAATTGGCCGTGGCGATGGAGAAACTGGAAGCAGGCGAGACCCCGGCAGCTCATCGCGCACTCTCAAAACTGTACTGGAACCACAAAGAGTACCGCCCCAAAATTCAGGATCAGATCGAGACGACGGCCAAAGCGATCTTTTTTCAATCCCAGCCACACTTCATCGAACCTTACGTCATCCAACAGGGTGATCGGCTGGAGGCAATTGCCAAGAAATATCAACTTTCGTGGGAGTACCTGGCCAAGCTCAATCGAACCGAGCCCAGACGAATTCAAATTGGACAAAAACTGAAAGTGGTTAAAGGCCCCTATGGTGCCGTCGTGGATTTAAACGATTTCGCGTTAACGATTCATCTGCAAGGATATTTCGTGAAGCGATACGAGGTCTGTATTGGGAAAGACGGATCGTCTCCGATCGGTAAATTTTCGGTACTTAACAAAGTCGAAAACCCGCCCTATACCGGTCCCGATGGCAAGGTGATTGCAGCGGATGATCCTCGAAATCCCCTCGGGGAACGTTGGATCGATTTGGGTGAAAGTTATGGAATCCACGGAACCATCGATCCCGATTCGATTGGAAAAGCCGAATCACGCGGCTGTATCCGCCTTCGCGACCAAGATATTATCGAAGTCTACAACTTCCTGGTGAAGGGGTCGGAAGTCGTGATTCGCAAATGATTCGCGATGGGTGGCAATTTCACCTGCTGGCCGGACCAATCCGACTTCTTTGCTGTCGATGTAAGGACGCGAACCGCGACCGCCGTAAGCACTCAGCATGAGCAGATTCTTTCTACGCCCGGAAATTTCGCGAGAAGAGTTCTGGAAATACCGCTTTCGAGAGTTTGGGCAAAAGAATTGGGTCATGCCGCTTGTGTCTATAATCCGATACTGAGGACATGGTGTTGTCGCTGAAGTGCCACCGAAACGAGTCAAGCAGTAACGCTTCTGCCGCCGATAGTGATCGTGCGAGATTGACGATGCGTGCCACAATCGCGGATTGTGCCACGCATGAGCTCTGAGTGAACCAGAGACTCATCTATCGGTAATGCCACGGACGGCAGTATTGGCAAGGATGCATCCCATGCGGTGGAGGCGATCGATCCGATGGATCAATGCGCTTTTGATTACCAGCGCCCTCGTTGGTTGTCGCAGTGCGAAACCCGTTTCTTATCTGGGTGATGCTCAACTTCAGCATTACAAAGATAAAACCACGGCCATAGAATACCCGAACGTGGATCAGCCCACGGCCGAGGAAGTGGTGAACACCCTGCGGCCGCATACCGTTCGTGATCGTCAACAGGACGAGATCTGGGAAATGACGCTGATGCAGGCCGTTCACCTGGCCGTGCAAAACAATAAGCTGATTCGAACTCGTACGAATGGCCAGACGTTATTGCAGTCGCCCCAGAACGCTCCGTCGGTCTACGACACGGCGATCCGCGAAACAGGATACCTGTTCGGTAACCGCGGCGTGGAAGCGGCACTTGCTGACTATGATGCCACGTTTACCAGTGCCATGATCTTCGGGAGTAATCAGAACTACGCGAATTCGAGGGCGTTCCCCAATCTCGTCAATACCAGCAATACCCAGGGGTTTACCTCATCATTAGCAAAAACATTCGCCACGGGGGGTACGGTTGCGCTGAATAATAACTGGAATTACGCGGGAACTAATTCACTCAACCAGCAATTTCCCTCGAATTACACGTCATTGGCCCAGTTGCAATTTGTTCAGCCATTATGGGCGGGAGCCGGGGTCGAGTACAACCGGACAGCCGGTCCCGCTCGTGCCGGACTGGGGGGGGTGACCGGGGTTTCGCAAGGGGTGGCCATTTCCCGCATCAACACCGACATCTCGATCGCCGACTTTGAAAACTCGATCGTTGCGATGGTCAAAGATGTTGAAGACCTGTACTGGGAGCTTTATCTCTCGTATCGTCAACTCGCGGCAGATAATGCCAATCGCGACAGCTCTTTACGAACCTGGCGAGAAGTCAAAGCCAAGATGGATGTGGGTGCGACCGGCGGTAAGGCGAGCGACGAGGCTCAGGCACGAGAAGCGTACTTTCTGAGTCGAGCGAACGTCGAAAATGCATGGGGCAATATTCTCTCAACGGAAAACGCCCTGCGTAAACAGCTCGGTCTCCCCGTCAATGATGGGAAAATCATTCGGCCTGCGGACAATCCTCTGGAAGGCGAATACGTCATGCAGTGGGAATCCGCGTTGGTCGACGGGCTGACTCGGCGGCTTGAGTTGCGAAAACAAAAGTGGCAGATCAAGAGTTTGCAACTGCAAGTCAAAGCGGCTGAAAATGTAACCAACCCTCAGCTGAATTTGATTTCTGGGTATCAGCTCAACGGGTTCGGCAATAATTTACTAGGGACAACGACCGGAGATAATGTCACCACCGATGGCTTCAACAGTGCCTATGGATCGATGGTCCGAGCCGATCAAACCGGCTGGAATGTTGGGGTTCAGTTCGCGATGCCACTCGGCTTCCGTGCGGCACGGGCGCAGTTGCATAATCTCGAATTGCAACTGGTGAAAGCCCGTGCCGCGCTGTCAGCACAGGAATTGGATATCAGCCATGAACTGGCGGAATCAATCCAGAAAATCGACTTAGCCTATATGACATCCCGCACCTATCTCGACCAGAAGATCGCTTCCGAACGTCGAGTTCAGGCGGTACAGGCCGAATATGAAGCCGGTGTCAGTGGAGCCACACTCGACCTGGTCTTACGAGCTCTGGCCAGTAACGCCGCTGCCGAGATCGCCTATTATACCTCGTTAGTGAATTACAATAAGGCGATCACAGAATTGCATTCTCGCCGCGGAACACTGCTCGAGAACGACGGAATTCATCTGTCGGAAGGGGAATGGAATGCCTACGCTCAACAAAGTGCCGTACAAAAAGCCTGGGCTCGAAGCCACGCCTCGCCAGCACCTCATCTGAGGACCGAGCCTGCGGAATACGCCTCTCCCGTTCCCTATCAAAAGTCGGATCTGTTCCCATCAGGAAACCACTCGCTGATGGCTCCCGCTCCGACCGAGTCCTCGTCGTACTCGAACTCGCCCACACTTTCCGACGGGATTTCCTCGGGGCTGGATGATGTTCCCGAACCGGCGGCTGGGGATATCAACGAATAATCCCTCGAACTCAAACGAAAAGGCTCCCCGGACAAGCTGTCCGGGAAGCCTTGCGTTCATTTCGGGGAATTGTTCTGCAACTTGATCACGGTGAAAATCCCCTTGATTATTTGCGGAACATCTGGTCCTGTGCGTTGCCTCGTGACAAGAGGTAAGCCAGCAGATCCAAAACTTCGTTTTCATTCAGTTGTTTCAGCAGATCTTTGGGCATCAGCGAAACTGACGAAAGCTGTTTTGACTCGAGATCATCGTTGGTGACGGTCACGAGTTTGGTCGAGTCTTCCGGATCAACCAGCAGGGTGATGGAATCAGCTGTCGCTGCCACAATCCGCCCCGTATAGGTTTTTCCTGCTTTGGTTTCGACGATGGTCGTCTTGTACTGATCGGAAACGACCTTGCTCGGATCGATGATCGATTCGGTCAGATCTTTAAACGAAAAGCGTCCTGCCGCCTGGGTCAAATCATGTCCCGTTGATCCTCCATCGCCGGCAAACCGATGACAAACCACGCAACGAGCTGCACGGTACATCTTCTCGCCGTTCTTGAAATCTCGCCCCTTCATCTGAGTGGTCGAGAGGGCCACCAATTCATCCAGCGTGTAGTCTTTGCCTGGACCGGTAGGCTTGGGGAGTTCCGGTGCCTTGTAGGCTTTCCGCGCCCCTGAGGCTTCCAGCACGATTCGTTCCGCTTCGGTCATCTGTTCGAAAGCGGAATTTTCGATGTTGGTGAGGAATTTCTGGTAGCTGGCACCACCGGCCCACGAATGCGCCTTGGCAAACCAGGAGAAATAGGCCTTGCGGTCTTCTTGAGACCAACCTTGTTTCAGGTTTCTCAAAACGAATGCGAAGTGGTACTGCTGCAAATCAGGTGCGTTGGCAGTCATCGCTTCGATCGAACCGCCGAACTGCTTATTTCGCGACGCGACATCGGCAAAGCTCGACTTTTCGGCAACCCGGTTGAGACTCAGCAGCGGAACAATCTTTTTGGCGGCGCTGGGCGAGTTGGTAAAGACCATTAGGATGGCCAGTTCTCGATTGAGCGCATCGCTGGGGGTCGGAAAGAGTGCTTCCAGCTTGGAACCGAGTTGTTTTTTGATCTCGTTCATCGTGGCATTCTTCTCGTCAGCCCCAGCCCCCAAACGAATAAATGCCAGTTGCAATGCGCGGAGAATTCCCAATTGCTGAGCCTCGGTCAATGACTCGGCATTGATCTTGGCAAGTGCATGCAGAATCGGCAGCAATAAGGCCGCTTCGCCCTGTCGAGCCAAACCGGTGCAGCCGGTAATGACAACTTCCGGGTTCGTGGAATTGAGCACCTTGTCACTCCACAAATCGAGCGGCAATCGTTCCAGAGCAACTCGCGCCGCATAACGAATATGACGATCGGCATGTCCCAAATAAGGGACCAGAAATGCCGCAGCTTCCGCTGGCGGTTTTCCATTGGCAACATGATACGTTTCGATCGTCTGACGCAGTTTTCTCAATTCGGCTTCGCGCGGATCACGAGGATCTACCGGTGCGGTTGATTCCTTGCCGACATAGGTGACCCGGAATAATTCTGACTGAGTTCCTCGTCCCCCCACAGTGAAATACATCGCCCCATCGGGATGGGTAACAACGTCTGTTAACGGCAACGGGGTGCGAGAAATGAACTCTTCCTTGGTCCCCTTGTAGCTGGAACCATTCGGTTCCATGTGAATGGCATACATCGTCCCGAAGGTCCAGTCACAAATGAATAACGCTTTTTGATATTTGGCAGGGAATTTCGTCCCATATCCAAATTCCACACCGACCGGCGAACCGGGGCCCACGTTGACCATCGCGGGAAGGCTGTCCGGATAGTATTCCGGCCATTTTCCCGTCCCGCTCCGCCAGCCAAATTCACTTCCACTCGTGGCATGGACCACGCGGGTGGGTCGATACCAGGGTGAACCCATGTCCCATTCCATATCGGCGTCGTAGGCAAACATTTCTCCATCGGCATTGAACGCAAAATCGTATTGGTTCCGATAGCCGGACGAAACCACTTCCCAAGTTTTGCCCTCTGGATCGATTTTGGCGATCCAGCCACCGGGAGCCAGAATTCCCACCGCATGTCCCCCCGCATCCCACTGACGTGGTAACAGCAGATCTTCATCCCAGTTCGGGACGAGTCGGCTGGTGACACCTTCGGGAAGAGTCGCTCGCAATTGCTCGGTTCGAACACCCCCCATGATTTGTGCAGGGGCGTTCAGTTTGACTTCAAACGGAAGCTTGGTGTGATTTCCCGCATCCACATAGATCGACTTGCCATCTGGCGAGAGCCGCAACGCATGGGGACCATGCTCACCACCGCCAGGAATGTCTCGCAGCTTCACGACCTCGTCGTACTGGTCATCACCATTGGTGTCCTTGCAGCGATAAAGTCCGGTGGGGACCGCACCACTATTCACGATGATGTACAGACTGTCGAACGCACAAAGCATCCCCTGGGCACCCGACATCAACGCGCCGTTGAAGCGAATCTCCAGTGGTTCAACCTTGGTGGGATTTTGGCTTCCCAATGGGGATGGGGTTACCCGAAACAGACCTTTATCCCCTTGGTCGCTGACGATCAGTCGTCCCTTGGTGTCCGTTGTTAAACAGACCCACGAGCCGAGAATTTCCTTGGGAACGGTAAACAGTCGCTCGACCTGAAAGCCGGGCAACAGATTAAACAGGTCGCGAGCCGAGTCGGTCGCGATTTCCGCAAGCATCCCCTTACCGCCGGGATGATCTTCGAGTTTGAACGAAATTCGGGCTGCCGTGAACTCTTTGGATGTCCGCGAATCGGCGACTTTCCAGGATTCATCGGTGACGAAATAGCGAACCTTGCCATCCAGTCCCGTGATTGCGAGTTTCGCCACAAAGCCGGCTGGCCCACCCGAGTTCACAACTTCCGCTTCGATGACGTTTTCGCCATCCTTCAGTCGTGACTGGATATTCACCTGCTCGGGGCGGGAAAAATCGTCGCTCGAGGCGACTTTTTGACCATTGACGTAAATCGTCATCCCATTGTCACAAGCGGCTCGCAACCAGGCTGACTTTCCGGACCCCTGAAACGTGGTGCGGATCACGTAATTCTTGTTTTCATCGGCACCCCAGATCCAGTTTGGCTTGGGACCTTCTTTGAACTGAGACTCCACAGAATTTGCATTCACGGCGGGTGCTGCGACATCGGTTCCGCTTGCTGGGGCGATTTGCGGAATCTGGGTATACAGTTTTCCATCTGTTGTTTCGGCCGCGATCACCAGGCCAGCACCTGCGATACTGCTGGCGATTGCGAACGAAAATATACGGAGGACGCGAACGAGCATCAGCATCAATTCCTCGGAAAAAGGACTCGGTTACGGAAAAACGGGCTCTCACCGATTGAAATTCGATTCAATCGCGATTGGATGAATGATCTCGCATCAATCATCTCAATCGCGAATCATGCACATCCGATCTCGATTCGTCCACTCAACCGATTTCCAATCCGACCGCTTTTCCAAAAAAACGAGCACGTTTCCAGCGAGTCCTGCCCCTCGCGAGCGAGCCCCCATCGGGGCATTTGCATTCCCTTGACGAATCCAAGCAAGCCAAAGAACGAACCCGGAGGCGATTCCTGAGAAATCACCTCCGGGTCTTCAAATCGAATTGATCGCTCTACCTGCTCACATTGAGCATCGGCAGGTGACCGAGTTATTGTCCGCAGTGAGCCCCAGCAGCACAGGAAGGAGCCTGAGCGGGGTCACAGGCACAAGCCGTTTGCACGGGAACTTGGCGTCGTACGGTCCGAGGCACACAGATCACCTTGGATTCCACCACTTGGCGTGGGACGCAGCGTGTTTTGGTGACCATCTTGGTTTCGCAAACCTGACGGCAGGTAGTGTAAGGAACCTTGCGGGTCCGAACTTCCTGGGTCATCGAGCAAGTGGTGTAAGGAACCTTCTTGGTAATCGTTTCGCAGGTCCACGAGCAAGTCGTGTAGGGGACCTGTTTGGTGATCGTTTCACAAGTCCATGAGCAGGTGGTGTAAGGAACCTTCTTGGTGATCGTTTCGCAGGTCCACGAGCAAGTGGTGTAAGGGACCTGTTTCGTAATGGTTTCTTGTTCGTAACGAATACAGTTATAGGGAACTTGTTTCACGACGGTTTCAGGAATCTTGCGGCAGACGGTATAGGGCTGCTGACAGTGACGAACTTCCTGCTCCATTCGGGTACAAGTGACGGTTCGCATTTCAGTGCGTGGGACCCAACGCTTACAGCAGATCGTCCGGCAGGTCTGCTCGCAGACCGTGTGGCTGCATCCGGGTTTGTACACGCATTGGCAGCGGCACGCATCCCATTCCCACGTACCGGGTTCAGTGACACATTTCTGCACGATCGGACCAGGAACCTGCTTGGTTTCTGTCACCCATTCGCCAGTGCAATAAGGGACTTCTTTCGTTTCGCACACGGGCTTGCAGACCGTGTAACAGACATCGCGATAGCAGGTCTGCGTTTCGGTGCGGTACGTCGTGCAGCAGACTTCACGGTATTTGGTCTCACAGACCGGCTTCTTGATGGTGCAGCAAACGTCACGGTAGCAGGTCTGAAAGTGCGGTTTCCGAATTGTGCAGCTGACGTCTTTATAGCATGTCTGGACGCATGGTTTGCGGATCGTGCAGGAAACTTCTTTATAGCAGGTCTGGAAGCAGGGCTTCCGTACAGTGCATTGCACGTCTTTATAGCAGGTCTGGTAGACTGGTTTGTTGACCGTGTAGCACTCGTCGCGGTAACAGGTTTCCTGAATGTTCCGTGTGCAGGTGACAGGAACCTGTTCCGTGCAGGTATCGTAAACGGTCCGGCATCGATTGACGGTCCGTTGTTCGAAAACGGTTTCCTTCACGGTTTTATACCGCGTTCCGCAACCTTGGGCTGTACTGTAGTCTCCGCAGGATGGACCTGCAGTCGCTGAACAACGCTTGTAACTGGCCGCCCCACAATACGAGGCTTTCACTTGTGCATCGGAAGCGAGTACCATCATACTCGCCACGACGATCCAGACTGCATGTCTCATCTATCTGTCCCTTAATCCCTGTCAGATCGGCATATCATAGTGGTCAGTCACGATGGGATACTGCAGGCGCGCAACGGTCAAGATCCTGTTATCCAACAGTATCGACCGTTCACGTCAGCTCACTTGAGCCAAAACACGCATTTTTACGCGCCGCGTTCCATCGCGGTTGCACCATCCGTGGCTCAGGCGAGCCCGAAGCACCTATAACACCCATCCCACCGTTAATGTCGGCAAAAATGGCCACCAGACTCGAAAGTGAATCCTCGGTCGCTGCATAAATTCGACAGACTTGACCGAAGGAGAGCGACGTGACCCGCGTATTCGATACATCCGGTACGTTGAGAGCCGGTCATTGGGGGGTTTGACGACGGATTTTTGGCCGTTTTGGATTTCGGCTCGTTCAAGCACCCCGCTCGTCAGGGGAGGCGACGACTGCGGAATGGATTGACCTCAGTCGAATCGGCAGGACGAAAACCACCAGGGACGCGGGACTGCGTACATTCCCAAAGCAGGATGGCTGCTGTGGCAGAAACATTCAGAGATTCCACTTTGCCGCTCCCTTGAAGCGTCACGAGGGAATTACAAGCCTGCGAAACCTCGGGGGCCAGCCCCTGCTCTTCATTCCCCATCACCAGTGCGGTCGGTTTACTACGGCTCATCGCTGGAGTCGGGGTTCCCCCGCGAGTAGCCGCTCCGACGACCCAGTAGAAGGTCCGCAGGGCCATGATGAAAGATGGAAAGTGTTCGACACAGTATACCCCCACATGATCAAGCCCCCCCTCGGCCACCCGGTAACTCGCCTCGGTCGGAAACGCAGCCTGAGGGTGATCCGGAACAATTACTTTTGAGACCCCGAAGAATGCAGCCGAGCGAATGATCGCGCCGAGATTGTGTACATTGCTGATCCGATCGAGCAACAACAGGGTTTCTCCTTGACTCGACCAGCGCCTCAACTCGTCATGCTCAGGAGCACGAATCTCAGGGGGTTCGACCACCACCACCACACCACCGTGATGAATCGATCCGGAAATCAGTTCGAGTTCCTCAGACTCGACACATCGATAAATCAGCCGCTCCTGAGCCATCCACCGGCATAAATCGCCGAGTTGTGGAGCGGTTTCTCGATTAAAAAACAGACGCTTTACCGAATTCGAATTGGTTTCAAAACGAGTGCGGACAGCCTTTGAGCCGCAGATGACCAATTCCTTGGTACGCATGACAAACCTTCTGAGATCGAAAAACAAAAAATGACTGCACAGACCTGAGAGTCGCCTCTCGGATGAAACCTCAACAATCTTCCACGCCAGTTTATCAGACAATTGACCGGGATGCCTTCGGATCGGGGAGTTGTGACCAGGAATTCCTGATTTGGTTGTTAGGGGAACGAATGCATCGCGGGACTCGGATTTCGCATGAGAACAGGGCATCCGTGCCAGTTTTCTCATTACGGAAGGCCGAAACTTTGCTGAGGGGATATTTCCGTATGATTCCCCTGATTTTACGGGAAAAAGAGGAAAATCGGCGCAGATCCTTTGTACTTCGGAAAACAGGAAGATCCCGTGGCACGCGGGCTGCTTACTGGTGACCAGGCGGAAATGAACAAGATTTGTTGGGATCACAAATTGGATTTCAAAACCGTCGAACTTGGCGGATCAAGGAAGAAAATCGAAGGAAAGAATCATGAATACGGGTTGTCGCGTTAAAATGATCTGGAAACCGAACGAACTTCATCGTGCTGGCTTCCTTTATCTTACGGCAGTACGCGAAGTCGGCCTCATCTGCTTGGCCTTAACACTGATTTTGAGTCTGTTGCTGCGGGGACATACACTGCTCCAATCCGATGTCGCTGATCAAAGTCCCGCAGCGCACCAAATTGGGTATTCCGTGTTGGGGATCACTGTTGATCAGGATCAACAACAGTTGGTTGCTCTGACCTGGCCAGGAGAACTCCATCGAATTGATTTAGCGACGGGGACTACATCGCCACAATCCACGTCGGAAAACCTGGTCTCCGCAGTGACTTCGGCCAAAAATTCGACAACCGTCATGTTGTGGGAGTGGGCCGAAGATTCACAAATTCACCATTGTGTCCACATTGATCGGCAAGAAAAGCGACTCGTCACCAAAGAATGGGTTTTTGACTCGCTGGCGACCGCCTCCATTTCCGTCTCATTCGCTGGCGAGTTCGCCCTCTTGATCACATCGGAAGGGGATGTGGTTGGTTGGGACCTGAGTCCCCCCACACCGGTCGAATGGAAATTCCGCATTGGCAAGGTTGGACCAGAAAGTCGTTTATCGTCAGATGGCCGTCAAATTCTGGTGAATTCCCGCGACGGGAAATCTTTTTTATGCGATGCACGGACAGGGAGGGGGCGAATCGAACTCGACGAAATGCGAGATTGCTGCCGATGCACTGCCTGGTCGCGGGATGGAAAACTTTTGGCGGTTGGAGATCAAGCCGGGAATGTCCATCTGTTCGAGACCGAAACCGGAATTCGAATCTGGCACAACCAGCTTCCATCCGGTTTTGCCAGATCGGCTGCCCTTTCCCATGATGGAACACGACTCGCCGTCGGCGGGTTCGATCATATCATCCGAGTTTGGGATGTGACAAAAGTCTGTAAGCTTCCGGTCGAATTCACCGGACAGATCGGAATCACTCGCTGCCTTGCCTTTACTCCCGGCGATCAAACGCTGATTTCGGGCAGCCTGGGGGGAAAGATCCATGAGTGGTCATTGGATCAAGGAACAGTCATTCGCGAGTTGCACTGAATCGGCGACGGGCTGACATCCACTTGGATCCAGGTCAAATCAAAAGCGAAAGTCCGACAAAACGAGATCGGTCTGCGCGAACCACGGTAGACTGTTCATTCCCAACCTCAACATCTACGATTCTCAACGGCAAGGGAAACTAAAATCACGGGTGGGGAGTTGGTTTTTGAGCACTGATATTGAATCGCCAACGAAGGCTTTGACCGTGACTCAGTTAACGGCCAAGCTCAAGGGAGTCATGGAGAATACGTTTCGCTTTGTCTGGGTGAGCGGCGAAATCTCGAACTGCAAACAAGCGAGTTCGGGACATGTCTATTTCACCCTCAAGGATGAGGGAGCGCAAATCGCCGCAATTCTGTGGCGCAGTGCGGCGCAGCGATTGCGATTTCAGCTGAAAGATGGACTGAAAGTTCTGGCTGCGGGGCCTATCCAGCTTTACGAAACACGGGGACAGTATCAGCTCATCGCCGAACAGCTCGAGCCGCAAGGGATCGGCGCCCTGGAACTGGCGTTTCGGCAACTCCATCGCAAACTGGACGCGGAAGGATTATTTGACCTTGATCACAAACGCCCGTTACCCCTGTTTCCCCGTCGGATTGCACTGATCACCAGTCCTTCCAGCGCTGCTGTGCGTGATATGCTGCAGGTCATTACACGCCGTTGGCCGCGAGCGAATATCGTGATTGTTCCTGTCCCCGTTCAAGGAGCGGATGCCGCTCCACAGATCGCCAAAGCACTCGGACAGGTGCATCAAATTCCCCATGTCGAGGTCGTGATCTGTGGCCGTGGTGGGGGAAGCCTTGAAGACTTGTGGGCGTTCAACGAGGAAGTCGTTGCCCGAGCCATCTATCAGTGTGCGGTGCCCGTGATCAGTGCAGTCGGACATGAAATTGACCTGACGATTGCAGATCTGGTGGCCGACAGACGGGCGCTCACACCGAGTGAAGCAGCGGAACTTGTCGTCCCGCTGGAATCGGATGTCCGCGCGTTGCTGGAACAATCCCGACATCGACTCACCTCGGCACTGCAATACCAGGCTCAGAGGGCACGGTTTCAGATTGAGCGAATTCAACAGCGTCCGGCACTGTCTCGTCCCCTCGACCGAATTCATCAACTGCAGTCTGAAGTCGACGATCTTGAAGAGCGAATGCGAGTTGCGGTGACGCGGAGGTTGGAATCCCGTCGCCAACAGATCGGAACGATTACGGCGTCACTTAATGCACTCAGCCCGCTCGCGGTATTGGAACGAGGTTATTCACTCACCAAACGACTCGTCGACGAAACCTTGATTCGTGATTTACACGACATCAAAATCGGGGACCGAATCTCGACGTTGGTTTCACGTGGGAGTCTGATCAGTGAAGTGATTCAAATCGACGTGGACGATGATGCGGATTGAATTCCCCTCCCTGCGGTTCTTGTTTTTGAGCTATCGAGGATATTGGGACTAAACGCCGACCCCGCCAACGAATTCAATACGTTGAGTCATTTAAGTCGAGGGTTTCGCTTGGCTGGGGGAAGGATTCCTCATTGCGCTTTCCATTTGCCCGAGCAGATCTTGCAGTCGATTCACCTCGGCCAGTGACAAATTTTGCTCACCAAATCGCACCTGATAAAACAAGCGGGCAATGAGTTGCGGAGCATCAAAGAGTGTTGGCGTCGATAGCTTGGTTGCTAAGGACTGCGTCACCATTTCGGCAAATTCCTGCTGTGTCTGGGTGGAAGCCCTCACGATTCCCTCCCCTTGCATCAACCGATTAAAGCGTTCATAGAATTCGATCAACTGCCGTCGACCGACCGTCCCCTGTTCCGCATCGCGGTTCAGCCATGAGCGAATCCGCATTGCCAGCCAGCGAGTCGTGCCAACTAGTCCCGCCATGGCGAGCATCAGCAAAAATGCAATCAGTCCCCCTTCCAGGCTAAACCATTTCTCCCGTTTGGTGACGTGTTCCCACAGTGAGTAGATTGCTGCCGCAGGGGATTTCACCAGTTCATTTAAGAACAAGCGAATATTCGCCAGCAGCTTCCTCATTGGCCGGTAAATCGATTGTTCTTGTTGGTCGAGCGACATATTGATCACACTGTCTGCCCAAAGTCCATTGAGTGTCGATTGGACATTGTCCCAGAGTTTTTTCGGCTTCGGCGAGAACTTTTCGACACTCAATCGTCGCTCGTCGGCTGGGGTTGCATCGAAAGTGCTCCAGCCTTCACCGCCGATCCACGGATTTGGTCGGTTAACCGTTCCCTTTTGTTGTCTTTTCGCAAAATTTTGTTCTCCTTCTGCAACCTTTGGTTGCTCCTCCGCGATCACGCTTGGAATTTTGTCGGTGACCCAAGCTTCGACCCATGCGTGTGCAAACCGCTGTTGGACTTCGAGAGAATTGTTTTTCGTTGGATTGGGGACGCCCCCTTTGTATCCAATCACAAGCCGCGAAGGAATCCCCTCCGCACGCAAGAGCAGGGCCAGAGCGGTTGCAAAATACTCACAGTGTCCTTCTTTGCGGTTAAACAGAAAATCCTCGACTGGATCGACTTTCCTGTCTTTGATCGTTAGATCTAACGTATATCGGTAAAGCCCCGAATTCTTGAGATAGGATTCGATCGCAACGGCGCGTTCCCGTGAGGTCAATTGCTGAGTGACAACTCGAAGGTTACCACGATTTCGTCGGTTGAATTCTTGACGCACAATGTCATGGGCTAACTCAGGTATCGTGTCAATTTCATTCAATTTCTCATTACCCATTAATTTTTCAGAGATTTTTGTGGTAGCGTCCCAGTATTTCTGGTCTAAAACTCCCCGCGAGGGGTCAGAGTTTTTTTGTAAAAATCGTTTGAGTGGTGGGTTGTGCGATTTTGTTTCCGTGATGTAATCGATAATTCCTGACCTTGGTGTTTCGGTGGCCAAAGAGATTAAACCTGTCGTCGAATTTGTATTGACTTTCATCTGATTACTGATACCCCGAATCCTCAACGGACTGCCAAGCGAAAAGAGGATATCTGTACCATTTGGGTAAAGACGTATTCTTTGCGAGACAAATTCCTTTTTTGTTGCATCACGATCGAGGAGTGTTTTCGAGCTGGTCTCTTCAGGCTGAAAGTTCGCCCAACTCGATTTTTCGTATGCGGTTAAAACCCTGGCACGAAACAAGGGTTCGTCCAAGCCAAGTTCCTGGGCATAGGCGTCCGCTGAAAGAGGTTTTTCCGTCGATTCCTTGTCAGAGATGCGTATCACTTTGGTCAGACTGATCTCAAAAACCGTTTCAGAACTTTCCAGAATGGGGCCAAGACTTCCCAGGCGGACAGTCTGAGCCAAACCGATTTTCTTTCCCAGCCCATTCCCCGAATCCTGATGGTTACCCATGTCGACTGGCCCACCACTCCAGACACGAGGAACAAAGGCAAAAAAGGCGACGCTGACCAACAAGGCCGAACAGCTGGTTAAAAGAACACCCGTGACAAATCGGTTGGTCAGCCAACGAGATCCCTCTTCGTGGTGGACCGATCCTCGCACTTCGCTCCGGGTCCGGAAACGTGAGCTCTGCAGAGAAGTGTTGGTCACGTCAGAATTGGCTGTGGCAAACGAATTGGCTTCCTCTCCGGCGAAGAGTTTTTCTGCCCGCCATAAGGAAAAGAGTGAAAGTGTCCAGATGGCGGCAAACATATAAAAGATCGCGGAGATTCCAAACCAGCCTTTGGTTGTCAGGACCGAAGCCACCGCAAGCTGCAGCACCCCCAGTGCCATCAGAAACCAGTAAAGTCGTGCCGTTTTTGACTGAAACAGGACGATCCAGGTCGCGTAGAGCAAAAGATGAGTTCCCGCCAGCAGCTTGCGTTCCGAACCTTGCCCCACGAATTCAACGAGCGTGGCAAAGAGCGCAATCATTCCGAGAACATTCGCAGCGGAAGTGTTTAAACCAGGAAGACTGGGAGGCTCGGTCTTGTTGCCTGTGGAATCAGCTCGCAATGTGGCCGTTATTGAGTAGGGTTCCTGCAGCGGATTCACATTTTCAGCCGCTTGGTCCGCAGACCTTTGCCTGATTCTTTTCCGTTCCTCGTCATATTCCGCTGATTCAATCGTTTTCAGCCTACGCTCTGTGAACAGAAAGCCTACCAGGGAGATGGGTATCGAAAAAAATGCCAGAGAAAATCCCGATGAGAGACTCCCGATCGGAGCCCCTTCCGATTCGGCGCAACCTAGAATAATACCAATCAGCGCAATGAGCGAATAAATGCTGACTTTAAACACAAATTCCAGATCTCGGTCCCTATTTTTTTGCATGTGGTTCTCACTGAGTCGCGATCGATGCCGATGTAAGCCGAATGTTGATTGCCCCCTTTGTTTAAGCGTCGTCATCAAATAACAGCAGTTGATCCCGTTCAAGTTGACTTAGATTCACAACATCAATCCGCGGAGTCAGCAGCGAATCGTAGGGGCGTGGGCTCGAGCGAGTGGTGACCAGCAGAATTTGTGCAGCGGCTGAACTCGATTGCAACGTTTCCTGCAGAATCGAGTCGATGTCGGTTGCGGGGCCGGGGTTGATGCTGGCCAATCCGTCGAACAGCGATTCGAGTGTCTCTGCATTTTTGCGACCATTCCACTGAAATCTTTCGGCCCCCGTGACCACCAGCATCAGGTCCGCATCCCGATTTTCACGGCCACGCCCTACGAGCAACGATGTGACAAAGCTCAACGCAAAATCGATCTTGTCATCGTCTATTCGGGAATTCGACTGCGGATTGGATCGCGGTGGTTTGAAGAGATCCAGCACGATTGCCAGCGGCCGCTCCCGATTCTGCTGGAATTCCCGTAAAATCAACTCCCCACGCCGAGCGGTTGATCGCCAGTGGATCGCGCGCGGGTTATCGCCACTGCGAAATTCTCGTAACTGACTGAAATCGTCATGGAAGATTCCGTGACGGGGTTGGCTGCGTGAGACAAGCTCCATCGCCCCCTCGATTCGCTGTCGCCAGTTTGGCAAAACGCGTCCGATCCGAGGGTACACCAGCAACTCGTCCCCGATGGGGAAAATTCGTGACCTTTCGACCAAACCGAGTGGAAATCGTGAAGCGCATCGCAACGGACCGAACCGATAACGACCTCGATGTGCCAACCGCAGCTGATACTCACCGGCGGCCGTTTTTCTCGGTGAGACCCGCGAAAAAAGAACGTTTGCATTGAGAAACTCTTGTGCGTGGGCGATTTCATCGCGAATCGACATCATCCAGAGGGAAAACAACGGACGACTGTTGCGCAACTGAATCTCGACCGAAAATAACTCGCCCTGCATCGCCCGACGGGGGATTTGACGCTGAACGATCGCCGATTGCAACATTCCAAATGTCATCCAGCCATTGATGACAAACGGCCCTGCCATCAATGCAAAGACCATCAGCAGTGTATTTTGCCGGGTCAACATCGATCCCGTGAAAAGGGTGATCAGAATCCCCAGATAAATCCAGCCTTCGAGCGGGATGAACATCCGATGCTGTGTCACCATCAGCCCTGGAAGCCGGGAATGCTTGAACGAATAGATCTTGAACAGGGGCAGCACACCAGCCAGCCCAATCAAAATGACAAAACCACGAAACAGCATATGGCCCGAAACCGACCAATTTTTTGCGATCGCGGGAATCAGAAAATAGACTGCGGTCAGCGACAATGCGATGCCGATCGGCAGCAGTGCCCCGACAATGTTTCGCATGGACATTCGTGCGGACGACGTGAATTCAGACATGCAGCACGGCCGATGTTCGAACGATACAATTCCTCAGCAAAACCCACCACATTACAAGCATCTGGCGAGATTTCGTCCAGTCTGTTGTGACTGGTCTGGGGCGAATATTCGGGAAATCACCGAATATTCACAAACAGATATCAGACCGCCGCAACCGATTGAGGTGGGGATACGGAGGATCGAGTCGTTCCCCTCCAAGTCTTGTTTCCCACGTGGATTTCCCACGTGGATTTCTCCGGGGGCAATCTCTGACTCTGAAAAGCGATGTCGTCGTTCAGACAGCCATCGCGGAGGGATTGGCTGCTGCGAGTCGCAAAATCAGAAAAGGAAATCCGAGGAATCCCTCGTGAAAATTGAATCAGTGCGACGAATCCATTAGGATTGCGAGCGACGATTGAAGTGACAGACCGAAGCGCTGCGCTGAACGCTGTCTTGGTTCCCCACAGACTTGAAAACGACGATTGCAAATCGAACTCGCCAGCAACCGACTTCAGGCCGGTTACTCTGCGTGACAAGAACTCACTGCAATTTCGTGTTTCCGGTTTGGCAAGGACGAAAATCCCCGGCAAGATCACAAGATAAATGGAGTGAGTATGCGTCATTTGTATGTATTCCCTTTGGCGGCCCTGTTCGCACTGCAGGCATTGGTTCCGTTCGTGCACGCTCAGGATGCTGCGGTTGATCCCAAGCCAACCGAGGAAAAACCTGCGGCAGAAAAACCCGCTGAGAAACCTGTCGAACTCCCGACAAAGCTGAAGGTGGTTCATCTCGAAAATCCCTCTGGTGTGACAGTTCACGCCGGAACGGGCCATGTCTTCATCACGTCCCGCCAGGGAGTTTTCCGCTTCGCCCCGGCAACCAACAAAATTTATCTTGAAATTGAAGGCTTTCCGACGGATGTTTATGGCAAAGGTCCCAAGTACAACATCGGCCCCCTCGGTTGTACCCTGTGGGGAGCGGATCGTCTGATCGTTCCCGATGGAAGTCAGCCTGACGGTGAAGAAATTGTTCGAGTTTATAAGATTGCCGATGAACTCCCTGCCAAGCCACGCAAGGCGACCGAATCCGAGTTCGTATTGGGGCCCATCAAGGGAAATCCGGAAGCAAACTATAAAGGGGAAGGGAACTATTACGCCTCGGTCGTCTGGAATGACTCGATTTACGTGACGGCCAATGGGGATGATACCAAGGGTTGGATTGTCAGTTCGAAAATTGTCGATGGCAAGCCGGGTGATCTGGTGGGGGCCATCGCCACCAAGGAAAAAACGCAGGTCGATGCCCCTGTGGCGATCACGGTTACGCCTGACAATTCCAGTCTTGTGGTCGGTCAGATGGGCGAAGTCAGCGTTCCTGGTGACTCGTTGCTCACTTTCTACGACAAAGAGGGGAATCTCACCAAAAATCTCAAAACGGGTTTGCATGACATCACGGGTCTCGCCTACAGCCCGAAAACCGGAAAATTGTATGCAACCGACTTTGCCTGGGCTGAAGAAGTCAAAACGACCGGAGGCCTGTTTGAACTGGTCATCGAAGGTGACGAAGTGAAGCCGAAGAAACTTCTGAGTCTTGATCGGCCGACGGCACTTTCCTTCGACAAGGAAGGGGCACTTTACATCACCGTCTTTGGTACCGGAAAAGAGACGGGTGATAAGCCCAATGGCGGACTGATCCGACTCGAACCAGGACTGTGATCGCCATTACGACCCACACTTGTTGTTGACGATTTCGAGAATTTCATTTGCCGCAAACGGTCCCTGACTGTTTGCGGTTTTTTCGTAACAGGGCTGAAAAGGGCTGTGATCTGTTACAATCGAACGCTGCCGCCACAGGAATTTCTCGTGGTGTGAGCGGATCTGATCGGCAATCTCGGAAAGTGATTTTGTGAACAAAAAAAGTCTTGACCGAATTTTTGCCCCTTCCTCGATCGCTGTCGTGGGGGCGAGTGATCAACCGGGGTCGGTTGGCGGAGCCGTATTCACCAACCTCTGTTCCGCCGGATTTTCTGGACCTGTCTGGCCTGTCAATCGCCAACATGCCGTCGTCGGTCAACGGCCTGCGTTTGCCATGGTGGCAGATTTGCCGGAAACACCGGACTTGGTGGTGGTTTGCACGCCTGCGGCTTCAGTCCCAACACTGATCCGTGAATGCGGTCAACGGGGTGTCTTGGGGATGATTGTGATTTCCGCTGGCTTTCGGGAAGCGGGGGCCATCGGGCGTCAGCGCGAGGCCGAACTGCTGGCGGTTCGAAACGAGTTTCCAGACCTGCGTTTGATCGGACCAAATTGCCTTGGAGTATTGCGGCCCTCGGCGCAGCTGAATGCCAGCTTTTCACCGGTGATGCCGCGTTCGGGTCGACTGACGTTTCTCTCGCAATCCGGAGCACTCTGCACGGCCATTCTCGACTGGTCGATTGAACGTGAAATTGGATTCGCGACATGTGTTTCGATGGGGAATATGGCCAACGTCGGTATGGGCGAACTGATCGACTATTTTGCGGAAGACGATCAGACCGATGCACTGTTGCTTTACATCGAAGGGCTCGACGACGCAGCACATTTTCTGTCCGCAGCCAAAGCCTGTACCCGACGGAAACCGATTATCGCGTACAAGGGGGGAAGATTCCCTGAATCTTCTGCAGCGGCAGCGTCGCATACTGGGGCGATGGCAAGTGCCGATGCCGTGTATGAGGTCGCCTTTCGACATGCGGGGGTGGAACGAGTCAATTCCATTGAAGAGATGTTCGATTGCGCAAAAATTCTGGTTGGACCGCACCGGACATGGGGGCAGCGGCTGGCAATCGTCACCAATGCTGGTGGGCCTGGGGTGATGGCCAGCGATGCCTGGCTGACACTCGGTGCCGCGCTGGCCAAGTTATCCGCTGAGACACTCGTCGCATTAGACCAACGACTCCCACCCACATGGTCTCATGGAAATCCGGTGGATGTTTTGGGAGATGCCACGGTTGAACGGTTTCAGACGGCAATTCAATTGGTCCTCAAGGATCCTCAGGTTGATGCGATGCTGGTGATTTTGACCCCTCAAACCATGACGGACCCCGCGTCGATCGCCGCCGCGGTGGTCGCGGCCAGCAGGACGACCTCCAAGCCGATTGTCGCCTCCTGGATTGGGGGCGCAACCGTCCAGGCGGGCCGGGCGATCCTGAGAACAGCCCATGTTCCCGTTTACGATTTTCCCGAAGAAGCGGTGAGATCCCTCAAGCACCTGATGTCCGCTCAAAACCGGTCTCATCCTCAAGGCCTGGATCCGGATCGACTGCAACCTCCATTCACCCCGTCCGTCGTCAAAGCTCTCGTCTTACCAGTTCAGAATGGCATGATCACAACGTCCGCATTTGACCTCAATCGCCAGTCACGGTGGCGTCAGGAACTTGCGAAAACTTCGGGGCTAATCGGCGAGATCCGTTCCAAACAAATGCTGGCGGATTACGGAATTCCAGTTGTCATGACCGAGGTTGCTCATTCGGTGGACGAGGCCGTTTCTCTGGCGGAAACCCTGAAATTCCCAGTGGTTTTAAAAGTCGTTTCACCAGACATCTCGCACAAGACCGACGTCGGCGGTGTACGACTGAATCTCGTCGATGCGAGCGATGTTCGCGACGGCTACCTGGAGATGCTGGCGAGCGTTGAGCGGCACGCACCACACGCAAAAATCGCAGGGGTTGCGGTGCAGAAAATGGTGTCGGCCGTGCGAGGTATCGAAGTGCTGCTCGGAATGAATCGCGATCCTCAATTCGGATTGGTACTTTTATTGGGGGCTGGCGGTATTACTGCCGAGCTGCAACAGGACTCGGCCCTGGAATTACCCCCGTTTGATGATGTCGTGGTCGACCGAATGCTCCATTCGCTCCGATTATTTCCGCTATTGGCCGGTTATCGTGGCAGGCCCGGGGTTGATCTGGATCAGTTGAAAAACGTCATCCTCAAGTTCGGGCATATGGCGGAAGAACTACCAGAATTAATCACGGGTGAAATCAATCCGCTTCTGGTCACCGCAGATCAAGTGATGGCACTCGATGCACGCATGATTAGCGCGGGGTCTTTGCAACCGAACTGAAGTGGTGACTTCCCCACAAAAAAGATCAAATTCAAGGA
Source organism: Schlesneria paludicola DSM 18645 (assembly GCA_945869955.1). Classification (GTDB taxonomy): domain Bacteria; phylum Planctomycetota; class Planctomycetia; order Planctomycetales; family Planctomycetaceae; genus Schlesneria; species Schlesneria paludicola_B. Next base: position 6,410 of record CAMBQP010000054.1, on the reverse strand, counting down.
TCAATCAGGAAAGTGAGATCGAATTCAGGTCCGGGATTTCGTTGCACTCCTCATGAACGAGTCCGTGCGGTATTATTCTGAGGGAATCTGCCGGACTCGAGCACGAAAGTGCGGCTGGGGGTTCCGGATAATTTGCGAAAAATTCCGAGTTTGAAATTTAAGGGGACAGCATGAGAACAGCGGTCGCGTTCGTGATGTTGATTGCCGGCGGATTCATATCATGCAGTCAAGCCAGTGATTGGGGTCATTGGCGAGGTCCCCTTGGTAACGGCAGTGCGATTGAGGGACATCCGCCGACGGAATGGAGTCTCTCGAAAAACGTGAAATGGAAAATCGAAGTTCCCGGAAATGGATCTTCCTCGCCGGTGATTTGGCACGATCAGGTCTTTATCACCACCGCAGTCTCGACCGCTGGCGGAAGTCAGGGGGGACTTGCGACGCTCAGCTATCAACTCCTTTGTTTTGATCGCGCCAGCGGAAAGCTGCGCTGGCAACAGATTGCAACGGTGGCCAAGCCCCATCAGCAGACGCACTCAACAAACGGCTTTGCCTCGGCATCCCCTTGTACCGATGGCGAGCACGTCTATGCCCATTTTGGTTCGCGTGGCCTGTATTGCTATACCATGGAGGGCGAACTCAAATGGAAGCGGGATGACTTTGGGAATATGAATATCCGCAATAGTTTCGGCGAGGGGAGTTCTCCCACGCTCGACGCCGACAAGATATTCGTCCCTTGGGATCACGAAGGGGGATCAGCCATCTATGCACTCGATAAACTGACAGGAAAAACCATTTGGAAAACCGCACGCGATGAATCGACCTGCTGGGCAACACCTCTGGTGGTCGACAACGCGGGCCAGAAACAAGTGATCACGAACGGACAAAAGTCGGCTCGGGCTTATGATGCCCAAAGCGGCAAGGAACTCTGGCGATGCGGCGGCCAGACGGAACGCCCGGTCGCTTCACCCGTCGCAGCCAATGGCTTGGTTTTTATCGGCAGCGGTCATCGGGGTTCATTCCTGGGTGCATTTCATTTAAATGGACAAGGGGACATCAAGGGGACCAAAAGCGTCGCCTGGACCATTGAAAAAGATACCCCCGATATCGCCTCGCCGCTGTTGTCCTCGGGCCGAATTTATTTCCACAAGGGGAAAACGGGACAATTATCCTGTGTCGATGCCGTCACCGGAAAACCGTTCTACATGGGAAGCCGTATTTCCGGGCTCGACACCATGTACGCATCGCCGGTTGCTGCAGGGGGGCATGTTTATCTGACCGCACGAAATGGAACGACCGTTGTGATTAAAGATGCTCCCAAATTGACCGTTGTCGCGACCAATGATCTGGGGGAAACCGTGGATGCCTCACCCGCCCCGGTGGATAACGAACTCTTCATTCGTGGAGAAAAGCATTTGTTTTGTCTGGCAAACCCCGCAGCCAAATAAAAAACGGGTCTTGGTCTGAAAACGTCCGTTCCAATCTTTCCGCAGATTTCGATCGATTGGTTCGGCCGCCTTTCCGTGTGACAATCGCTTCAATTTTCCCAGGATGACATGGAACTGAGGCGATTTGTGTAGTAGACTCCGGGCGTCACGCGGAATTCGTTCTTGGGAGACGAGCAGCGATGCGATTATTTGGTGGGGCGGCAGGCTCATTTTGTGACCGTGTTTCACGACGATCTTTTTTGCAGATCGGTTCGTTGGCCGTGGGGGGGCTTTCCCTGTCACAATTGCTGGAAGCGGATCAAAAACGAGGAAACGGCCGGTCACACAAGGCGGTGATCATGGTCTACCTGTCGGGTGGACTCGCTCATCAGGATTCGTTCGACCTGAAGCCACTGGCCCCCGCCGAAATCCGTGGCGAATTTTCTCCAATCCCCTCGACCGTTTCTGGACTGGATGTCTGTGAATTGCTGCCAAAACTGGCCAGCATCATGAATCAATGTGCCGTGATCCGGTCTGTGGTGGGTCAGCGTGACGAGCATTCCAGTTTCCAAAATTTGACCGGCTACACGATGGGTGAGACCCAGCGGAATCAGTACCCGAACTTTGGGTCGGTCGTCTCGAAAATTCAGGGACCCACCGATCCAATCGTGCCCCCATTTGTCGACCTGTTTCCGACCATGCAGCATCGTCCCTACAACAGCACCGGTTCGGGATACCTGGGAAGTCCATACCAGCAGATGCGCGCCGACGGTGAAGACCTCGCCAGCATGAAGCTGCGGTATATTGAATCCCTGCAATTTTCCAGCAGACAAAAGCTGCTGGAGGGGCTGGACACTTTTCGCCGTGCCGCCGATCGCAGCGGTATGAATGACCTGGATCAAAGTTATCGCCGCGCGTTTGAAGTACTGACTTCTTCCAAACTTCTCGAAGCGATTGATGTCGAGAAAGAGAATCCGCAAGTTCGCGCCCGGTACTCGCTCGGCTCATCTAAACATCAAGGGGACGGTGCCCCTCTCTGGAATGATCAACTGTTAATCGCTCGTCGCTTAATCGAAGCAGGTGTCCGCGTGGTCACTGTCGCTTACGGGTTTTGGGACACCCACGGAAACAACTTTGCACACATGAAATCGAACCTCCCCGTCGTCGACGCAGGTCTCGCAGCCCTGGTGGAAGATATTCATGAACGGGGTTTAGCCGACGATGTTTCGCTTGTGGTCTGGGGTGAATTCGGTCGCACACCGAAGATCAACAAAGACGCGGGGCGCGATCACTGGGCACCAGTCCAGGCGGCACTCCTTTCCGGCGGCGGGATGCAAATGGGACAAGTGATCGGATCGACTGACAAGACGGGCGGGTATGCGGAAACACGCCCTGTGCATTACCGGGATGTGCTGGCCACCATCTACCACAATCTGGGAATCGATCCCCACGAGTTCGTGCGAGATATCAACGAGCGGCCAGTACAGATCTTGCCGGAAGATGCTCGACCGATTCGTGAACTGATTGGCTGATATTTCCGACGCCGTTAACGCCACCGAATTGCTCTCCTCATCCCATTAAAAACTGACCGCTGGCGTTTCAGACTTCGAGGATCAACACCGCAGGAATTCCGCTGATGCTCAGTCTTCAAACTGCTGGAATGTCGCTGCGAAACCAGGTTTCACGGCGCGAATTGATGCGAATCGGGGGGCTGAGTGCCTGTGGACTATCGCTTCCTCAACTTTTAAAGCCCGTCTCGACGTTTGGAAAAGAGATTCGTCCGCAGGCGATCATCCGCCCCTCATCGGGAAAAGCCCGGTCTTGCATTGTTCTATTTCTCATGGGGGGCCCGCCCCAGCATTCGACCTGGGACCCGAAACCCGACGCTCCCAGCGAGGTGCGAGGGCAAATTGGTCCGATAGCGACATCAATCCCCGGCGTATCGTTTGGTGAATTGATGCCCAAGCTCGCGGTTCGGGCCGATCAGCTAGCCGTATTGCGAGCCGTTTCCACCAATGACAATGCGCACTCGTCGAGTGGTTACTACATGTTGACCGGGCGGCCACATGCACCCATGAATGCCGAAAATGCCAACCCCGGTCCCCCCAACGATTGGCCAAACTGGGGAGCTGTGCTGCAGCGACTGTCCCCCCCCGCTCGGGATCTGCCAACTTCGGTCCGCTTGCCCCACCATATTTTCAACACCGATGGTTCGGTCTGGCCAGGCCAGGATGGAGGGATGCTGGGACACATCGCCGATCCATGGCTCTTTCGCTGTGCTCCCGCTTCGCCCGATTACCGGATTACCGAATTTCAGCTTCCTCGCGAGGTTCCACTCGAACGCTTGTCCGCGCGCCGTGATTTGGTTCGAGAACTCGAACGCTCGCGCGATTCGAGCGGGTCTGTCGGGCTGTCTGGAACATTTGGCGAACAGCAACAGCGCGCGTACGGTGTGCTGGCCTCGGCCGCCTCGCGCGGGGCATTCGATCTCTCGGCGGAAAGCTTCGAAACCCGCCAGCGGTATGGAGCGACGCAATTCGGCCAAAGCTGTCTACTGGCCCGCCGTTTAATCGAGGCGGATGTCCGGCTGGTCCAGGTGAACTGGTATCGCGGGGCGGATGAGCCCTCGGACAAACCCTGCTGGGACTCGCACGCAGACGAAACCAATCGCTTAAAACAAGTCCTGGTCCCCCCGACGGATGATGCGGTGTCAGCACTGCTGGATGACCTCAGTGACCGGGGGCGACTCGAAGAAACACTTGTCGTCTGTATGTCCGAATTTGGGCGTACACCGCGGATCAATGCCAACGCAGGCCGAGATCACTGGGGCCCCGTATTCTCCATGGCCTTGGCCGGAGGGGGAATTCAAGGGGGGATCGTCCATGGAGCCTCGGACGACCTGGGTGCCTACCCCCGCTCAGGCCGCGTCGTTCCCGAGGATCTGACCGCCACGATCATGCACTGTCTGGGATTTGCGGCGGATACAGAATTTTTTGATCACCAGGGGCGTCCACACGCCATCAGTCGTGGGCAGGTGATTCACTCCATTCTCGCCTGAGATTGCCTGGCAGTTGGTCGTCGATGTCATGGACGGGATCAGGCTGATCTCCACGGGATTGAGGGATCGAGTTTTCACGAGTCGATTTTTCCTTTGGGCGGGCGGGAGAGATCGACAGCATGTCGCAGGACATGCGGTTCAGGTAGCGCAGTCTCGATGGCTGCCGTTTTCGTAAAGCTCTTTCGGACGGGGAAAGAAGAGATCGAACAAAAGGAAACGATGTAAACGAAGGAAGAGCAGAAAAGGAGCCTGGGGCTTTAGAGAACATCGTCCACGCATCCCGACGGCGAATCTCTTGACGGGCCCAGATCGTAAATTTCCGTGTGATCCGTCTTTAACTCCTGATTTTCCCCTCGTTTCCATCGTCCCCTTCGGTTCAATTAAATTATTAAACTATTTTAATTTTTTTTGATAGAGCATCATGACCAGACAACTCTCGCTTCTGATTGCAATTTTGTATGGACTGAATTTGCCTGCCGAACCCGGTACTCGGCACGCGTTGTCTGCTGCCGAGTCTGCCAAACCGAATGTCCTGTTTATCGCAATCGATGACCAGAATGATTGGATTGGTGCCATGGGGGGACATCCACTGGCAAAAACGCCACAGATTGACCGACTGGCAAAGCGGGGGACACTGTTTCTAAATGCCCACTGCCAGGCTCCGCTCTGCTGCCCCTCACGAACCAGTTTATTACTGGGTGTTCGGCCCACCACCACCGGCGTCTACGGGCTGAATCCCTCATTCCGTACGTTGGAGCAATGGAAAGACCGGGTCGCATTGCCGCAACATTTCCAAGCACATGGCTACCGGACACTCACTACCGGTAAAATTTATCATGGCGACCCCGGTAGCCCTGAATTACGACGAAAAGAATTTGATCTCTGGGGCCCATCAGGTGGGATTGGTGTCACGCCCAAAAAGAAACTAATCGGCAACACACCGATGGGAAATCACCCACTGATGGACTGGGGGGTGTTTCCTCACCGCGACGAGGACAAAGGGGATTATCAGGTCGCCAGTTGGGCCGTTGAACAGATCAAATCGGCCCGCAAGGATGAACCCTTCTTTCTGGCCACAGGCTTCTTTCTACCCCACGTCCCCTGCTATGCGACCCAAAAATGGTTTGATCTTTATCCGGATGATGATCGCGTACTTCCCCTGATCAAAGCGGGGGACCGCGCGGATACGCCTCGCTTTTCGTGGTATCTCCATTGGAATCTCCCCGAACCACGACTGAAGTGGGTTCAAGAGCATGACCAATGGCGGAATCTGGTCCGCTCGTATCTCGCCTGTACCAGCTTTGTCGACGCGCAAGTCGGGCGACTGGTCGACGCCCTGGAGGAAGCAGGTCTCGCCGACAACACCATCATTGTGCTGTGGAGTGACCACGGCTGGCATCTGGGAGAAAAAGGAATCACCGGCAAGAACACGCTGTGGGAACGCAGTACACGTGTTCCGTTATTGTTCGCAGGGCCAGGGATCAGCCCCGATGGACGCTGTCGTCAGCCGGCCGAGTTGCTCGATATCTATCCGACATTGATTGACTTGTGCCACTTGTCAGCGCGTACGGATCTGGAAGGAATCAGTCTGATGCCGCAGCTGAAGGACGCCACAACCCGACGCGAGCGGCCCGCCATCACCTCGCATAATCAGGGAAATCACGCGATTCGGAGCGAAAACTGGCGCTACATTCATTACGCAGATGCCAGCGAAGAGCTTTACAACTTGCAAAATGATCCGCACGAATGGGAGAACCTGATTAACCACCCGCAGTACGCGGCCACCGTTGCCGAGCACAAGCAGTGGCTTCCACGCGTGGATGTTCCTCCCGCCCCAAAGAGTGCTCATCGAGTCTTGACCTATGACAAAAAGACCGATGAAGCCATCTGGGAGGGGGAGCGGATTCTCCGGACGGATCCCATTCCCG
>CAMBQP010000053.1 GCA_945869955.1 Schlesneria paludicola DSM 18645 | reverse complement strand
CCGGCCGAGTTGACCCGGTCACGCATCACTTCCCGCAGATCCGCTCGAATTTCATTCGCAAGTGCGGCATGGCCCGAGCGATGTGCGACCCGGTCTCGGAGGCGTCGAAGTTTATCGATCATCGAAGCGGTTTCCGAAGATCTTGGCGGATAACGATCTGGTCGGCCTGATGCGGGAAGAGCGGTTGCAGGAAGAGTGGCCGAGGAGAGAATCGGTGGCCGATTCGCCAAGATCATATCCAGGATGGCAAGCAACCAGAGCGATGTTTCTGGTTCGGGGGGGGCTTCGAGAATCTGGCGAAGATCACCGAGCAACAGATACTCAAGCTCGCGATTGTGCGTATTCGAGGCTGAGAATTGATTGGCGACGGCGATCATGGATCGTTCCTCAACAGACCGTTGTTTTGGTGGGGGCGGGTCCACGCCATCAACTCAGGGATTAAGTGATTGGGGGCCGAGCGAAGTTCATTCCAAAAAGGAATAAGATTTCCTGCGAAATTGACTCCAATCAGGTGATAAACCACCGGCGAGGGGCGATGCGGGTGTGTGGCTCAGGTCACTGCCGGAAGTGAACCGAAGGGATCCTCAACTATTGTCCAAACCAACACAGAAAACGACGGGGAATGGACGTCCCGTATTTTTGTGGATGATTTAAAACGGATGAAGCAAAACACCTGAATCGAGGAGTAGCAATTACCGTGCCGATACAGATTCGATCGGGGGTCCCGCACCGAATCCTGATGGAATTCCCACTGCAAGGGCTGCATGAGCGACCCGTTCTGCGGAAAACCGCAGTTTTCAGGCGTTTGGAATTGCTTCAATCGTGGGCAGCGATTCACGAACGTTAGGCGATGTTTACGAAAAAAATCGCCGTCGTGGAACCGAGGGGGTGGCTCAACGACGGCGATCGAGGAATGGCTTCAGCGGACTGGTTCAGATCATGCAAGCAGGTTGTCGAATCAAGGTGTTCTCACAAAATGCATTGGTCACCGACCCTGCTCCCGCGAGAAAGTCTCATGGTGTGAAGCTTGGTTGATGATTCGCGGGTGGATCGGTCTGCCGGGAACAAGTTCTCCCAGTAAGCAGTGGAATCAGTCCCGCTGTGCCACTTTCATGCCCAGGAATGAGACGGAGTTCGCATCCCTGAGTATTGAAGTTATCGGGCAAAGGGGAATGAGACTTCATTCGTTCGGTCGGTATGCTCAGGAAATCATTTATGCCTGCTGATCCTCGTATTCAGATCGTGAGGGTTGCGGAAGATGTTCGGTGCTTGCGACGAAGGGAAATCAACGGTTATCATCCAACCCGTGATCGTTCGGACGTGTCACGTTTAACAACGAGGAGGGAATGAATTGATCCCTTGCCGCGAATGAAAAAAGCCGGGACGGTTGCATGCGGGATAAACCAGACGAAATTCGAACAAAATCGGTGTTGACGGCATTGCTTTGCCGTTTAACCCATTTTTGTGCCTGCAGCCCTTGGCGGACCATTCTCGTAATCTTGATTTCTGCGGGAATTTGTCTGATCTACACCTGTTCCACCCTGAAATTCAAAACGGACCGGTCGGATCTGATCGATCCCGCAGCCAAGTTCTATCAACGTTGGTTGCGGTATACCGAAGTTTTTGGCCAGTCAGACGATATTGTGGTGGTGGTGGAAGGGAATTCGCCGGAAACACTGAAGGCCGCCCTTGATGAAATTGGGGCTGAACTGAAATCGCAACCGCAGCTGTTTGGTAATGTCCTGTATCGAGTCGACTCGGGCAGACTGAAAGAAAAAGGCCTGCAATACCTCCCCCCTGCGGTCTTGGCCGAGGGCCTGACCCGATTGGAAAACTTTCGGCCAATCCTGAATGGAAACTGGGAACTGATCGCGCTGGAAGGGGTCGTCATGCGGTTACAAAGCCAGTTAACGCGGGTCAAGGGCCAGTCCCAAGCCGAACGTCCCCTGCTGCAACACGCGGATCTGTTGATCACCAGCCTGGTGAATACGATGCGGGACCGAAATGAATTCACCAATCCCTGGCCCGAGATTCTGACAGTTCCCGACGAGATGCGTCAACAGGGAGATCAGACTACATATCTGCTCAATGAATCCGGGACGATGGGTTTTGTGATGGCCGCCGCCTTACATGATAAGGGGACTTTTGAAGGGCCAACGTTGGCGATCGATGCCGTTCGAAAACTGCAGGCCGAGGCGGGGAAAAAATTTCCGGAGATCCGGATATTATTAACCGGGATTTCGGTGCTCGAAAATGATGAAATGCGGCGATCGATGGCCGACTCGACCATCGCCTCGATCATGTCCTTTATCGGGGTTGCAATCCTGCTGTTTCTCGGGTTTCGCGGATTTTTGCATCCCCTGTTGGGGCTATTCATGTTGGCAATCGGAATGGCGTGGTCGTTCGGGTATACCACACTCGCCATTGGCCATCTGAATATTCTATCCGTTTCCTTTGCCGCGATGCTGATGGGTCTGGGAATCGACTTTGCCGTGCATGTCCTGTCGCGATACCTGGAACTGCGTCACGAGGGGCTTGGACTGACCGCAGCCCTGGTTCGTACTTCCGAGAGTGTTGGGGTGGGGATCGTCACGGGTGCCGTGACGACTTCTCTGGCGTTTTTCTGTGCCACGCTCACCGATTTTCTGGGGGTGGCCGAATTGGGGATTATCGCGGGCGGCGGAATCCTGCTCTGTGCCATCGCGGCATTCACGATTCTGCCGGCGGTGATCGCCGTGGCGGATCGGCGAACGGAAGTGAGGCAATTGCCCAAACCGTTCGAAGCGAGGATGCTCCGCAGCGCGACGCTGCACCATCCCTGGATCGTCCTGTCACTGTCGCTGGTCTGCATGGGTTATATCGGATACCACGCGTTGGATTGGTCGGGGACGACACCCCGTCCACTGGTGATCTACGATCACAATCTGCTGAACCTGCAGGCGGAAGGGTTAGAGTCGGTCGAGGCGCAGAAGCAGATTTTTGAATCGTCGCAGCACTCGCTTCTTTACGCGCTTTCGATTGCCAATTCGGCTGCCGAAGCGCGTGAGCTCAAACAACAATTTGAACGTCTCGGTTCGGTTCGTCAGGTGCAAGAACTGGCGACTCGTTTGCCCACGGATACCTCGGACGGAACGAGGTTGCTCGTACAGGGATACCACACACAGTTAGCGAATCTTCCCGACGAACCCCCCCCGCCGCAGGGGGTCGTCCCCGCAACCATCGGACAATCACTCGAACGATTCTCGCAATTTCTCAGCGAGCGAAACGATGAAGTCTCGCTACGATTGGTCACCTCGATCAATGCCGCCCTCGATGAACTGGAACAGATTTCACTCCGCGACCAGTTGATGTTTCTGGGCGAATTCCAATATCGAATGGCCTACGCTCTGCTCGCTCAGTTTCAGGCGATCGCTGCTGCGTCAAATCCCGATCCGGTCACGGTTAACGATCTGCCGGCGGAACTCCGCAGTCGATTTGTCAGCGCCGACGGCAAATGGCTGTTGCAGATTTTTCCCCAAGACCAGATCTGGGATATGGAGCCGCTTGAGCGGTTTGTGAATGAGGTTCGCACCATTGATCCGGACGCGACGGGAACGCCACTGCAGAATTACGAGGCGGCGCGACAGATCAAAAAGAGCTACGAGATCTGTGCTTTGTACGCATTAGGAGTCATCCTGATCACGCTACTGATCGACTTTTCGAAAAAACAGCGTCTGCTCTGGATTTTCGTGCCGGCGCTGGTGGGGTTGACGATCACAGGCCTGTTGATGCAAACCCGGCAACTGGAATACAGCCCAGGATTGTTACTGTTTGTGTTTACGGGAATGGCCTTGCTCACATCACTGATTTTGGATCGGACAGCGGTCACGGACAGTTTCCTGGCGATCATGCCACCGCTGGTCGGACTGGGGATTACCTGTGGTTTACTGGTGATCTTGGGAATTCCGTTGAACCCAGCCAACCTGATTATTTTGCCATTGATTCTTGGGATCGGTGTCGATAACGGCGTCCATATCATGCATGATTTTCACGGAAAACCGGACGAGGTTTACAGTACCTCACCCAGCACCATCAATGCCATTATGCTGACTTCGACAACCACCATGGTCGGGTTTGGCAGCATGATGGTCTCGGCTCACCGGGGACTTTACAGCCTGGGAGCGGTCTTGACGATTGGCGTCGGGGCCTGTTTGTTTGTCTCGCTGGTGGTGCTGCCGGCCCTCTTGACCTTGCTTTCACGTCATCGTGGGCTTTGAGTAAGTACGAAACAGGCGTGCTTGACCGAAGAGGGTCAAGCACGCCTGTTCAATTAGGATCGGTGGGATGCGGGGGTTCGCGATGACCTCGATGACCTCGATGAGATCGTCGCGAGCCAATCATTCTTCCCCTTCCGAGGTTTCTCCTTCTTTGCGGCGATCGAGGCGCTTGCCTCGTTCGTTATCAAAGACCTGTCGTTTATTCTTTCGGTTTGGGCCGTCGCTGAACCGCTGGCCTCCCGCTCCGTAGCTGCTTCCCCCGTAGCCACCACCACCAAAGCGAGCGCCACCCGCATTGCCAGCACCACTGGCTTCGCCGCTGCGGTAGCCACCGGTTCCCCCTTCCGGTGCGGCACCGTAGCCACCTTGACCGCCGCCACCTTCTGCTGGGCGAAATGGACGACGTGGTGGCGGGGTGTATTGACCACCACTTCCACCCGAATATCCCCCACCTGCGGATTGACCACCTCGGTACTGGTTCCCACCGCCGCCAGATGGGCCGCCGCCACTCCCACCACCGTATTGACCACCGCCGCCGCCGCCACCGCCGTATTGGCCACCGCCACCACCACCGCCAGTCCCGTATTGGCCGCCGCGGCTTCCGTATTGCCCACCGGACTGCTGGCCCCCTTCGGGAAATCGCTGTCGTTGGCGGAAGTCACCACCACTGGGCTGTTCTGCCTGGAAAGAACGCTGTGGCGGGGGCGAGAATCGTTCACCCGTTGGCTCGGGGGGGGTCACGACTTTGGGCTTCGAGTAATCTTCTCGGGCCTTCTGTTGCTGTTGAACGGGGGCCTCTTGACAGCGGAGCCAGTTGGCAACCGCATCGCGCAAGAATCGCCATTCGCCACCGATGTTACGGCCAGGAAGCTTTTGCTCCTTGATTACACGATGAGCGGCTGGGGCCGAGACCTTGAGGTACTCGGCCAGCTCTTCCAGCGTCAGGACGTCGAGTGGATCCAGGCCAAAAATATCGTTGGGTGTCAGTTCCCCGTCGGTTCCGTCCGCTCCGGACTTGGTTTCTGCGGAATCATCGTCTGCGGAAAAATCCTCGTCGCCATGGTCATGCAGGGCCGCAGACATCAGTGCGGCGTCTGCGTCGCTCTTTTTTTCTTCGGTGGTCTCGTTGTGTTGATCTGTCACGGGAAATCCTTGCTCTAGGCAGCAAACTGGCTGCTCGTTCTTCTGGCCCCCCAAGGGGACCCCATTTGTGTCGGTTACACCGGCGGCATTCGCGCATCAAACGATGTCGCGTATGCGTCAGAATTCTGTCGGATGAGCCGACTCTCTGGGAAAAAAGGCCTGTGATCGACGGGAGCGCGGTGTTGTCAGATCCGCGCACAACATCCGTTCTTTCGGCCTGATGTCTGCATTCTCACTCAAAATCTCTCGCTAAAACAAAGCTGAGAACCTAGGAAAAAAGGATGGGAGATACCTCGCGGCACACAGTTTCGGCTGTGAAGCGAGGAATTTCCCCAACGAATTTCCCGGAGCCAGTCCCCGTTTTGCCAGTCCCCGTTTTGTCAGTGTTTCTCAGGAGTCTGGGTTTCCTCGCCTCGCCGCATGCGAAACGGTTCACTCTTCACAATTTCGGTGACCAGCACCGAAAATTTGAATTCACGTTCCTTCAGAGATTTGACTATCTTAGCGGTCGCACACCGATCATAAAACTCTAGACCACGTCCCAGGGCGTAAGTCAGCATTTTTTCTGCCAGACATTCTCCAAATTCGCATTGTTTGCTTCGTAACACCGCCGTCAATTCGATCGGACCGGTGAATGATCCACCACCTCCCGGCAATTCGCCCCTGGTATCCAGTGGCTGGCTGGCGTCCGTTTCCCGCCAGCGACCAATCGCATCAAAATTTTCGATTCCGAACCCCAACTGGTCCATCGTTCGATGGCATGAGGCACACGAAGCATTTTCTCGATGCAGTTCTAACTGCTGCCGCAGCGTCAAATTCGGCTGAGCTTTGGCGGTTTCTGCCAATTCTGGTACGTTCGCCGGTGGTGGTGGAGGTGGCTTATTCAGGATCACCTCCATCACCCATTTGCCACGTTTCACCGGCGAAGTCCTGTCTGGGTTTGAGGTGAGCGTGAGAATACTCGCCTGCGTCACGAGTCCCGCCCGATTTTTCCCCAACAAGCTGACCTGCTGAAACTCGGGACCCGTCACACCGGCAATCGCATAGTGCTGGGCAAGCCGCTCGTTGACAAAGGTATAGTCGCCGTTCAGAAATTCCAGAATAGACCGGTCTTCCCGCATGACATGTTCGAAAAACCGAGTGGTTTCGCGTTTCATGTCCTCACGCAATTCCGTGCTGAACTCGGGAAACTGCTTGGGATCGGGTGTGATTTCGTTCAAAATTCGCAGTTGCAGCCATTGTTCGGCAAAGTTATCCACCAGAGCCCGTGATTTCGGGTCGGCCAGCATCCGACGAATCTGACTGTCGATCACGGCATCGGTATGCAGATCCTCCCGCTGGGCATGCAACAGCAATTCCTCGTCGGGCAAGCTGCTCCATAAAAAGTAGGACAATCGAGTTGCCAGCTCATAACCGTTCAAAGGATGCCGATCTGCGGCATCGTTTGGGTTTTTGTCGGTTTCCATCCGAAACAGGAATTGGGGCGAGACCAGCACCCCGGTGACCGCAACCTGCATCCCGGTGGTGAATGACTCACCCTGCGCCACGATTCGCTCGACCAACCCGACAAAACGATCGAATTCCTCGTCGGAAACAGGTCGCCGAAACGCACGTTGAATGAATGGCCGCAAATTCTCCCGCGCGGCATCCGTGATCGATTTTCCTTCGCCAGGAACCGCAGCCAGCAGGGACCGATGAAAGGGTGGATAGGCCGATTCGTCGACCGAGATCGGCCCGATGATTTGGACATCCCGAACGATCAGGTTTCGATCTCGCAGCTTCTTGTCAGGAGCCTTTTCATTGTAAAAGTCATTCAAAAAGGCAATGCCAAATTGGTGCGCGCCCCGTTCGACATGCAGGGAAAACTCAAACTGGCCGAAGCGCGATTCCCGCTGATTCACCTCGAATTGGGTCACAGGGCGGCCATCCAAGCGAAATTCCATTTTCGTGGCTTCGTCTCCGGCCGGAGTTTCCGCAGCACTCACTTTCAGCCGATATTCCCCTGGATGCGGGAAGACAAAATCGACATGAAATCCGCCGTTCGACACCAGAATCACCGCATCTTCGCCATGCGAATGAACCACCGCGCTGCGATGCAGGCCGTCACGATCGAACTCTTTTTTCGCGGGATTGGCTGTATCGACAGTCAGAATCGCTGCTTGTGCGATTTTTTCTGCCGCATTCAGGTACTTTTCCATGAGCAGCGGCGGCAGTGAAAGGACATCTCCAATATTGTCAAAACCGTAGCCAACATCATCCGAAGGAAAATCCTCGGCTGGGCGAAAAGTGACCCCCATCAGATCACGAATGGTGTTGTTATATTCTGCGCGGTTCAAACGACGGGCGGTCACACGACCGGGATCCGTGACTTGGGAACAGTCCAGCTTGTGCAGCTTCTCGTCAAGATATTCCAGCAATTTCGTTTTTTCTTCTGCCGACGGTTGTGGTTCGTCCGACGGTGGCATTTCCCCCGCTGAGATCAAATTAAACGTTCGTTCCCAGGTTCTTCGATCCTTGAGCATCGACTTTTCATCCGGATATTTGGCGAACGAAACCCCCGCCTCGGGGTTGTCGGCCCCATGACATTTCTGGCAATACTTTTGCGCGAAAGGGGTCACCACCGCAGAAAAATCGGGCAAGACCGCTGCCGCGACCTCGTTCCCATTTCCGGTGTTGGTGGCGTTCCCAGTAGCCTCTTGAGGGGCCGCTGAGGTCTTTCTCACTGTTGCCAACGGCCAAACAACCGCCATGGTGAGCGCTATCAGGGCGGACAGACTCAGTCCCATCAAAAACGAGGGGCGATCGACTTGCGACAGCCAGGATTTGGGTTTCGTTGTCGGTTTGGTTTGATTGCGCCGCAGCGATTCCCCCCAACCGAGACTTCCCTCTTGGCCACGTCCGGTTTTTTTGGCGGTCAATTCTTTGGCCGTCGGATCTTTGGCCGTCGGAAAGGGAAGCCGTTTCGCGGAATCCTCTGCATCACCGGGAACGGTAAAGGCCTGATGACATTCCGGATTCGGGCATTTTCCATGCTTTCCTGCATACTGTCCGTCGACATGGAAGGATTTTCCACAGTGTGAGCAGGTGATGGAAATTCGCATGAAAAACTCGAACAATCGGTGTTGGCAAAATCAAATGTCACAATGCACGTTATTTCGTAGTATAACGCGTGATTCGGACAGAAGTCCATTTTTAATGCTTCAAGAAAATTCCGGGACAATTTTCCCTGTTGTTTGCGTCACTGGAATGTTTCCGTGGGATCCGCAATTTTCTGGTGTTTTTCTATGATGGTGATTCCAAAATATCACTGCAATATCCCTTGCGGATTCACCATTTTGTGTTTGAATAACCAGGGGATTTTAATGCATGGATTGATTGATGGTGTTGCAATCGAAACAATCCTGAGAACAAAACGGGTTTAGGAAATTGAATCATGGGTCGTTTTCGTATCCTGTCGCTGGATGGTGGTGGAATTAAAGGGGCATTCAGTGCTGCCGCGTTGGCGGTTTTGGAAGAAACAACCGGCCATCGCTGCGTCGACCATTTCGATTTGATTTCGGGTACTTCGACGGGAGGAATCATCGCGATTGGCTTGGGACTGGGACTTTCGGCGCGTGAGATTGCCAATTTCTACCAGGAACAGGGTCCGATCATCTTCCCCAATACCAGCCTCGTGCAGCGAACGGCAGCGACAATCAAGCAGGTCTTCTGGGGCCCGAAACTCTCGGGCGACACGCTGCGGGATCAATTGCAGCTGGTGTTTGGTGAGCGAAAGTTTGGGGAATCGCAATGCCGACTGGTGATTCCGACTTACGATGCGATTGGAGGCCGGATTTTCACCATGAAGACGGCTCATGATCCCCGCTTTCAGTTCGATGTCGATGCACCCGCTGTCGAAGTGGCACTCGCCACTTCCGCTGCACCCACGTTTTTCAAAGCGGCAAAATTCCCCCGCCACGACCATGCCAGTTATGTCGATGGTGGGGTCTGGGCAAATTGTCCGGCGATGGTGGCCTTGGTGGAAGCCGTTTCGTTTTTGAATATCCCGCTGGATGACATCGATATTCTTTCGATCGGAACCACCACAACCCCCTTCTCGATTGCCGATAACGCCGAGGCGGGTGTTGCGGAATGGAATATGGGTTTGGTGGACGTGATGTTTGCAGGTCAAGTCGAAGCCTCGTTCAAGCAGGCGGGTTTAATGACGAAAGGACGGCTGCATCGACTGGACGCAACCGTTTCTTCCGGTGATTTTACGATGGATGATGCGCGACAAGTGAAGCTGGAACGTCTGATGAATCTGGGCCGCAGCGAAGCGGTGAAGAAAATTCATCTCGAAGACATTCAGCAGCGATTCCTGAACGGAATCAAGGTGGCACCCTTTGTGCCGTCCCTCTAATCTTTGCGCCGTCCCCCTAATCTGCGCCGTCCCTTTCAGCCACCGCGGCGATCATCGGGAGGCAGGAATTCACCGGAATGAGGAAGCGGCGGGGCAACTGGGCTAAGCCGCCAGACTGCAAACAGCGACGACCGCACACGGCATCGAAACCCCAAGGAAAAAACTCCTGTTTCCGGTCGACACCAGCTGGCCGTTATCGCAACAAGTACGTTCTGATCCCAACACAGACGAAAAAAATGATTTGTGGACTCTGCGACGCGATCGACCTTCTTTTGCGATCGATTGATGGTTTGCCCCGCCGTTTTCGGTATAAACTACGGATGCCGTTTACTCGCCGGCAGTTCGTAATCGGGTCCATGTTTTGATTCGGGGATGCGTCATGCCTGCAGTCCAAAAGATCTCATTGCCAGTCCCAACAACGCTCCAACTTAAGAGACCGATCGAACTGAAGAGACCGCGCCGGATCACGTCGTTGTCGAACAGTCCTCGTCGCGATCAATCGACCCCCCTGTCACCGGTCAACGCCGTTT
Organism: Schlesneria paludicola DSM 18645; assembly: GCA_945869955.1. GTDB lineage: Bacteria > Planctomycetota > Planctomycetia > Planctomycetales > Planctomycetaceae > Schlesneria > Schlesneria paludicola_B. The sequence goes on along the minus strand of CAMBQP010000053.1, from coordinate 20,678 downwards.
TCCGGAATCGGATCTCGCTGCCCCTGCTGATCCTAATCCCCCTGCTGATGCTCGGCTTGGGAACTGCTGCTGCGACGGCTGCCGAGAAGACCAACTCTGGGGCAAACCAGACGAGTATTCCGCCGAATGAGAGAGATTTCTCGAACGAGGTCTGGTTTCCGCAGCGGGGAACACCCAAGCTGACGACACCGCAGTGGGTGGGGGACGAGGGGGTCGAGTGTGTGGTGGTCTTCGCCATCGACGACATGCGCGACCCCGCTCGATACGAAGCCTATCTGCGGCCCATTCTGCAGCGACTGAAACAGATTGATGGACGTGCCCCCGTCAGCATCATGACCTGTGCGGTCAAGCCGGACGATGCTCAACTTCAATCCTGGTTGCAAGAGGGGCTCAGTATCGAGTGCCACACCTTCGATCACCCCTGTCCGCTGCTGGCGGGTGGGGATCTGGCCAAATCAAAAGCGACCTACGACAAATGTATTGACCTGCTTGGCTCGATACCTCACAACCGGCCCGTCGCCTTCCGCACCCCCTGTTGCGACTCGCTAAATACCGTCAGCCCTCGTTTTTTCTCGGAAATTTTTAACCGAACCACACCCGCCGGAAATTTTTTGCAGCTCGATTCCTCGGTCTTTACCCTCTACACAGCGAATGATCCGAGTTTGCCGCGCGACCAACTTTATGACAGCGATGGGGCGGAAAAGTTTCGCAAGTACATTCCACGAAAACTGGCTCGCGGAAGTGTGATGCATGATCAGTTTGTGAATACCATCGAAAATTATCCTTATCCGTATGTGATTCAAAATACCTGCTGGGAATTTCCCTGTATGGTCCCGAGTGACTGGTCGGCCAATCATCTCCACAAACCGAATAACCCTGATACCGTGCGCGATCTGAAAATCGCCCTCGATCTGACGGTACTCAAGCAAGGAGTGATGAATCTGGTCTTTCATCCGCATGGCTGGATTCAGGCCGAACAGGTCGTCGAATTGATTGACCATGCTGTCGCGACCCATGGCCGGAAAGTCAAGTTTCTCAACTTTAACGAGTGTGTCGCTCGATTGAACGCCAACCTGCTCGGAGGTCGTTCGCTGAGAACCGCTACGGGTCAGGATCAGGGGTTGCGTTTGGTTCCTACCCAGGGGGGCCAGTCCTGGCAAGTCGTCCAGTTGGCTCGTGAGGACCTGGCGAAACCAAAGCCGGTTGACGAGGGCCGGCGGCAAGTGGATCTTGACGGTGATGGTCACCTGGATCTGATCGTGTCTAATGGGACCGAATACGGTGTCTGGTTGTACGACACCGAAACCGAGCGTCAGTCTTTGTGCTTGCGATCAGGCCGGCGGAGCACGCCCCCGGGCGAGCTCGAACTTCCCCCGATTCTCCGGCAGGATGGTTCTGAAAACGGTTTTTTTGTGCGGGATCGCCATCTTTGCTGGATCAATGAAGAGACGGATCATCTGCCCGATTTACTCCGTCGGATTGCGTTCGACGATCTGTTGGGTGATCGATTGCCCGAGGCGAAATCACCTGAGGCGGAACTCAAGTTGATGCACGTACAACCCGGTTATCGCATTGACCTGATGGCGCATGAACCCTTGACGATGGATCCGGTCGCCTTTGACTGGGGGCCGGACGGAAAGCTTTGGGTTGTTGAGATGGCGGACTATCCGCAGGGGATGGATGGACAGGGGGCACCAGGGGGGCGGATTCGCTACCTCGAAGACCTGGACGGAGATGGTCACTATGACAAATCGACCTTGTTTCTTGCTGGGATTCCGTTTCCCAGTGGTGTGCTGGCGTGGAAAAAGGGAGTCTTAATCTCGGCGGCACCGGATCTGATTTATGCCGAGGACACCGATGGAGACGGCAAGGCTGATCTACAGGAAGTTTTATACAGTGGCTTTGGCGAGGGGAATCAGCAGCATCGTGTGAATGGATTTACGCGGGGACTCGACAACTGGCTGTATCTGGCCAATGGTGATAGTGGCGGAACCATCTCGTCGATCAAGACTGGCGAGAAGCTCGATTTACGCGGCCGCGATTTGCGGATTCGACCGGCGACGGGCGAGATGGAGGCGATTGCCGGGGCAACCCAGTTTGGTCGCCATCGGGATGACTGGGGAAATTGGTTTGGCAACAACAATAGTCGTCCCATGTGGCATTTTCAGCACGATGACCACTATCTTCGCCGGAATCCGTTTCTCGCCGTGCCGAATCTGCTGCGAGATGTCTCGGTCGCCCCAGGGGCCGCACCGGTTTTTCCGACGAGCAAGACGCTGGCGCGCTTCAATGATTTTCATACCGCCAATCGTTTCACCTCGGCCTGCAGTGCCGTGACGGATCGAGACCAGGTTTTGTTTGGTACCCGTGCCGCAGTGACGGGAACCGGGCAGCCGAACGACGATTCGCCGCAGACCATGCACACGTTTGTCAGTGAACCGGTGCATAACCTCGTCCATCACGAAGTCATGACCAGTGACGGATATGGTTTTACCAGTGCTCGAAGCATCACCGAACACCAGTCCGAATTTGTCTCATGTACGGATAACTGGTTCCGCCCGACGATGCTAAGAACCGGGCCTGACGGCGGCCTCTGGATTGCCGATATGTATCGATTGGTCATCGAACATCCGCAATGGATCCCGATTGAATGGCAGCGAAAACTCAACTTGCGCGCAGGCGAGGACAAGGGGCGTTTGTGGCGAGTGCTTCCGATCGGGACACAGCCTCGTGCCGTTCCTCGATTGGATCAGTTATCAACGCGCGAACTGGTGGGACAACTCGATAGCCAAAATGGCTGGCAACGGGATCTGGTGCAGCAGCTACTGATGGACCGTGCGGATCCAGCCTCGATTCCGCTGCTACGGGCGCAAGCGAGAAACAGCAGCAACGCACTCTGTCGGCTCCATTCGCTGTGCACTCTGGACGGTCTCGCGCGGGGACTTTCGGTCGATCTGCTGATCGAGTCGGTTGCGGATGTGCATCCGGGAGTTCGGCGGCATGCGGTTCGGTTACTCGAGGCGTTCGCCAGCCGTGCTGACGAACAGGCTGCGGCGCAATCTCTCCAGACCGGTATTGTCTCGAACCCGGTGCGAGGTGACCAGGCCTTGGACCAGCGGGTGCTCAAACACTTGTCTCCATTGATCGACGATCCCGATCCTCAGGTACGGCTGCAACTGGCCTATTCGCTGGGTGAGTTCCAACAGTCACAGGCAGGGGATCTGCTGGGGCAGCTCGCTTGTCGTGCGACCGGGGAAACCATCCTGTTGACGGCGGTGATGAGTTCACTCAGCCGGGATCATCTGGCCGATGTGCTGACCGCCGTCGCCCGGGATCCGGCCGCTCCTGCAGAACTGTGGGAACAGTTACTCGGTCAAGCGACGGCGTTTGAACATGAGCCAACACTGGTGACACTGCTGCTCAAAGTCTCTGAGACCTCGAAGGACCAGAACCTGGCTGCGTGGCAATTTTCGGCGGTCAATCAGTTTCTGGCCGCGCTGGCGCGGCGCGGTCAGACGCTGAATGAATGGCTACAAAAACTGGGACCGGATGCCCGACAGGTTGAAACCCGCTTGCAATCGGTGTTTGCTGCTGCGAGGGACATGGTGCGGGACGAGACTCTGCCGCTCAATGAACGGATCGCGGCGGGACGGGTGCTCGGCCAAAGTGAAGGGGATCTGGCGGTCCTGACGGGACTTCTCACGCCTCAACAACCTCCGGAATTGCAATCGGTGTCCCTCGCTTCACTGGGACGCCTGAAGTCTCCTGAAATTGCCACGCTGCTGCTGGCTGGTTATCGATCATTAGGCCCCGGCGTGCGGGCTGAAGCGTGTTCCATACTATTAAGTCGCGAAGACTGGCGGGATCAGTTACTCGAAGCCATTGAAACGAAACGCCTGGTTCCCACCGATCTGGATGCTTCGAGTCGACAGCGGCTGCTCGTCCATGCGAACAAGAAGGTCCGGGACCGTGCGGCCAAGGTGCTGGCGGTGGATCTCAACACCGATCGAGTCAAACTGGTAGGGGCGTATCTGCCAACGGTGCGTGCGGGGGGGGATGCTCAGCACGGAAGTCAGCTCTTCGTAAAGCGCTGCGCACAGTGCCATAAGCTGGGGGAGATCGGACATGCCGTCGGTCCCGATCTGGTCTCGTTAACCGACAAGTCTGCCGAGGCTTTGATTACGGCGGTCCTCGACCCCAATCGAGCGGTCGAGGCCAAGTTTTTGACCTATACGGCGATCACGAAAGCGGGGGTGAGCTACAACGGAATTCTCGCCACCGAAACCGCCAGCAGCGTGACGCTGCGTGCCGCAGAAGGGAAAGAGGTGACGTTGCTGCGAAACGAAATTGACGAACTGCAAGGGAACACCAAATCACTGATGCCCGAAGGACTCGAACGAGAATTGACCCCGGCAGATGCAGCGGCGCTTATTGCTTATATCCGCAGCAATGTGCCACTTCCCGCGATGAAGTCGTTTCCTCGCAACAACCCAAGGGTTATCGAATCGGATCGAAACGGCGTGCTGAAGCTGACCCCATTCGAGGCTGAAATTTATGGCCCAACCATTGTGATTGAAGAAGCACACCAGAACTTGGGATGGTGGAGCAGTGCCGAAGATCTCGTCGTCTGGACGATCAATGTTCCGCAGCCGGGGACATACTCGGTGGAATGGACCTGCGCGTGTGATGCTCAGGCCGCCGGGAACGGGATCCGGATCGAGGCACTGGGCAAATCCATCACGTCGCGCGTTCGCAAAACGGCAGGATGGGATGATTACCAAACTACGAAACTGGGTGAGCTGGAATTGCCGGCGGGCGAAGTCCGGTTAACGTTCAAGCCGACCAGCCGACCCTTACCGGCATTGGGGGACGTGAAGTCGGTCGTATTGCGACGAATCCCCTGACTTGGTCCGATTACGTAGGGGCCTGCCCAAGTCTTGATCCCTGCGCTTCCGCCCCCGGCGAAATCGTGGTTTGGATCGCCTGTTGTAAACAGGCAGGACAAAGACAAGTCGAGCCACTGGTCACCGGCATGACCGGGGGCAATCGCATGCACCAGCATTCCGCACAACCCCGAACCAACTCGCAGACAAACTCGGTATGGCAATTCGGGCAACGGCTGGTGGATTGGCTTTTGCTGTCGGATGGTGCTGGTCTTTCGGGTGATTTCATGGTGTCGATGATACAATCGAAATCGCCACGTGTCTCGTCCTCTTTCCGGGAAAAGCGATCATGTTGTCGGGTTGCAAACCGTTGCCGTTGCGATTGCCGTTGCTGTGGGTCTGGGTGTTTCTGGCCCTGTCGCTCCCCGTTCGTGCGCAGCCAGATTTAATCATTCATCATGGAAAAATCATCACCGTCGACCCGTTGTTTTCGATCGCGGAAGCGATGGCCGTGCGTGGCGACCGCATTCAGGCGGTGGGTCGGGATGCCGAAATTTTGCGACTGGCCAGCCCGAACACCGTGATCGTCGATCTGCAGGGCCGATCCGTGATTCCGGGACTCTGTGATTCGCACGTGCATGCACCAGCCGCTTCCCTGTATGAATTCGATCATCCGATTGCCGAGATGGAAACCGTCACCGATGTGCTGAAATATGTCGCAGCCCGGGCCGAACTGCTCCCCGCCGGCGACTGGATCGTGGTCCGACAGGTGTTCATTACCCGATTACGCGATCAACGCTATCCGACTCGGAAGGAACTCGACCAGGCCGCACCGCATCACCCCGTCATGTTCAGCACAGGCCCCGATTGCGTCTGTAACACACAGGCACTCGAACGAAGTGGGATCGATCAAAATTTTCAGATTACCGATGGACAGTCGGGTCAGATCGAACGCGATCCGGTGACGGGGGAATTGACCGGAATCTTGCGGAACGCTTCGCGGTTTGTAAAGTCGAAGCCAAATGAAAAATTACCGACGCTGGCCGAGCGAACCGAACGGCTGAAGCGGCTCCTGGCAGATTATAACTCGGTCGGGCTCACGAGTGTGGCGGATCGGGCGGCGAGTGACGAGGGGATTGCGGCCTATTCCGAATTGCGACAACAGGGAGAGCTGAATTGCCGCGTCTTTCTCTCTTGCGGCGTCAATGGGAACGGGAGTCGTGAAGAAGTCGAGACCGCCATGAAAAAAGCGGCCGATCACCCCTTGCATCATTACAACGCGAACTTGTGGTTACGTGGCGTCAAGGTGTTTCTGGACGGGGGGATGCTAACAGGAAGCGCCTTCATGCGTCAGCCCTGGGGTGTCAGCAAGATTTACTCGATCAGCGACCCTGAATATCGCGGAATTCGCTTTATCGAACAGGAACGTCTCGTTCAGATGGCCCGGTATGCCCTGGAACACGAACTGCAGTTTACCGCACATTCGGTGGGGGACGGAGCCGTTCACGCCTTGATTGAGGCCTACGCGGAAATCGATCGCGATTTCCCTGTCCGACGAAGCCGCCCCTGTGTGACGCATTGTAATTTCCTGAGTCTCGAAGCCATTCACCAGATGCAGAAACTCGGAGTTGTTGCCGATCTGCAACCGGTCTGGCTCTGGCTCGATGGGGAAACCTTGCGAAAGCAGTTTGGGGACGAGCGATTGACCTGGTTTCAGCCCTATAAGACCTTATTCGAACACGGGGTGATTGTCGGAGGAGGATCTGATCACATGCAGCGAATTGGTAGCCTCCGTTCCGTCAATCCGTACAATCCCTTTCTGGGAATGTGGACGGTGCTCACCCGACAACCGCGCCGAGCCGACTTGCCACTGCATCCCGAACAACAGATCACGCGTGAACAGGCTTTGCGGTTATACACGATCAATAACGCCTGGCTGACTTTTGAAGAACGACAAAAAGGGTCGCTGGAACCCGGCAAGCTGGCGGATTTTGTGATTTTGAAAACGGACCCATTAAGCTGTTCGGTTGACGAGTTGAGGACCATGGCCGTGCGCGCAACCTATCTGGGTGGTCGACAGGTCTACGCGGCGGAATAGTCTCTACAGCGGAATAACAGCATCCCCGACCACAAACCGATAAAAAACTGGCAGATCTTTTTGATTGAGGAGTTCACTGGATGTCTCGAGACGAGGATTTGAATTTGCTGCGTCGCTATACCGACAGCGAAAGCCTGATCAAGCACATGCTGGCGGTCGAGGCGGCCTGCCGTGCTTATGCACGCAAGTATGGCGAGGACGAAGCGAAGTGGGGAACGGTTGGGCTGTTACACGATTTTGATTATCAGCGCTGGCCGGACCCACCCGACCACCCCTTGCAAGGAGCGGCGATCCTGAAAGAGCAGGGATATTCCGACGAAATCATCTACGCGATCAAGTCGCACGCTGATTACCTGCCCGATTGCCCGCGGATCTCAAGGCTGGACAAGACGCTGTACGCCTGTGACGAATTGTGTGGGTTCATCACCGCCTGTGCTCTGGTCCGACCGGGCCGATTGGAAGGACTCACCCCCTCCAGCGTCAAAAAGAAACTGAAGAATCTGTCGTTTGCCGCCTCGATTCATCGGGAAGATATTACGCGAGGAGCGGCCGATCTGGGGGTCGATCTGGACGAACACATTGCGTTCTGCATCGCAGCACTGCAACCGATTGCTGCAGAACTTGGTTTGTTGCCAGCAGAAAACCCAGGCTGAATGGGTTGGCGGGTGGCTGCGGATTGCAAAAAAACGAGAATGGAGAAAGATTGGGGTTGGCCCATAATCGGCAGAAAAGTATAGTTCGTTACCGCATGAAGCGGCGTCTTTCGAACATACACACGCCCGAGCATGGAGGCACCGCGTGGACAAGATTTTAGTAGCTGGCGTCAATACTGTTGTCGGGGCCAATCTGGCCGAGGCTTTGTCGGGACAGCATTCTGTCGTTGGCGTCTCGTTCGGTTCCAAAGTTCATCTGCCGACCTGTAGCACCGAATCCGAAACCCCTCGTAAATCCGCTGCAGTCCTCGAAATGTTGCAGCGGCTGCAGCCAAGTCGCATGATATTGTGCGGCGCTGGTGCGGAATCAAGCTGGAACGAGAGTCAACGCCCGCAGTCAGCTGACGTGTCGCTGTCGAAAGTCTGGATCGACGCCGCACATCAAGTGGGATGTCGCCTGACGCTGATCTCGTCCGACGCCATTTTTACCGGCCCCTGGATGTTTCATGCCGAGAACAGTCATTCGATCTGTCCAAGCGGCGAATCCAAACACTTGCAACAGATTGAACAATACGCCACAGCGAAATCCGCCGACGCGCTGATTGTCCGCACACATGCCATCGGCTGGCAGGCGGGATCGCAGCATGGCTGGCTCGAAACATTGCTGACGGAACTGGAACGAGGAACCATCGGATCCGTCGATTTTGCGCGACATGGGACCCCCATGCTCGCCTCGGACCTGGCGGACATCCTGCAGAAGAGCTGGGAATCCGGTCTCGTCGGGACACACCACATTGCCGGAGCCGAACGAATCAGCCCACGGGAATTTGCCATGCGAATGGCGGGGCATTTTCGCTTGCCAGCCCCGGCCACACCGATCGCCGGTTCGCTGGTAGACCGTTCGACAGGATTTGGCTGCGGTGAGACATCGCTGCAAACACGCAAGATCCGTCGGGCGCTCGGGATTCCTCTGCCACTCCTGGATGAAAGCCTGGATCGACTCTATCAACAGCATCTCAGTGGCTATCGTGCCCGGATGAGTGGTCAGACGGCGGTCAGCCGAGTTGCCTGATCTGCGGAATCGACATCGAAATCAAACCAGCGACCGGTGAGGGGCCAATTCCCTTCACCGGTCGCTGGCGTTAATCCGTTAGATTTCTCGACGCGAACCGAAATCCTCAACGTGAACAACGTCGGCCATTTCTCCCGCGTGATAGCTCGAGCGAACAAACGGGCCACTCGCGACCATGCTGAAGCCAAGCCCCCGCATCTGCTCACCAATCTCATCAAACTCGGCTGGGGTTACATATCGTTCCACGGGGAGGTGTTCCGCCGTTGGCTGCAGGTATTGACCCAGCGTCAACATATCGACGCCAACGTCTCGCAGGTCTGAACAGACTTCCAGCAGCTCTTCCCGCGTCTCCCCCAAGCCCAGCATCAGACCGCTCTTGGTGACCATCTCAGGAACTTCATCCTTAATTTGCTTCAGCAAATCGAGCGTCCGCTGATATTCGGCATTACGACGAACTCGGTCGTACAGCCGGGGAACGGTCTCGGTATTGTGATTAAAGACATCGGGACGCGATTCGATGACCCGATGAATCGCCGCACGATTCCCCCGAAAGTCAGGGGTCAAAACTTCAATCTTGGCACCAAGTCGCTCACGCACCGCAAGCACGCATTCGTAGAAATGGTTCGCACCACCGTCAGGAAGGTCGTCTCGAGTCACCGAAGTGATCACCACATACTTCAGCCCCAGCCGATGGGCCGCTTCGGCAACGCGACTGGGTTCGTCCAGCTGCACGGTTTCCGTCTTTCCCTTCAGAACCGAGCAGAATCCACACGGTCTGGTGCAAACGTTCCCTAAAATCATAAAGGTGGCTGTTTTCTGGGACCAGCATTCGGTCTGATTCGGACACTTGGCACTTTCGCAGACCGTTTCCAGTTTCAGATCGGCGATGACGTTCGAGGTGAATTGCATCCCCGCCTGAGGCAATGGCCGCTTAAGCCATTTCGGCAGCCGTTGGCGTACCGAGCCCGCATCATGGTCGTCATGGGGAAGAATAGGAAGAAGGCTTGCCGACATCGGTGATCTCGCAGGGGGAAGGATATATCAGTGATCGGGAACCAGGGGCTGACACGCGTCACTTGCACCCGCGTCGCCCCAGCCTCCGCTCGGGCGATTCAGCATGCACTCGCAACGCTTCAAATCGCAGCCCCTTTCGCACAAATTAAATCATCAAAAAATCATCAAAACGGGAATCAGTAACCTTTCAGGCAAAGACGTACACCTTTCGTGTGGTTCGGTGCAAGAGCGGATGGCCTGAATAGGCATGGTAGTCATCGTAGCCAAGGGATTTCGCCAGATTTCGGATCAAGCTTTCGCGAACCGTTGACATCGCAGTCGGGCGAGTCCGTTGCGTGGCCAACGACGTGACCCGGTGTTCCGCGCGACTCCACCGAATCAAATCGAGCGCCTCTTGCGGCACGGAAACGTTGATGTAGAGTCCTCCATGCGAGACCCAGTCCCGGACCGAAGCTCCAATGAAGGCAAACTGGCCGCAGCGGCAAAGGACCCCCGGTGCGACAGCGGACCGTTCTGCCGGGACTTTTAAATCGGCAGCTGTCCCGATCAACGCATTTTCCAGGGATGAGCGAAAACTTAGTAACCCCAAGCCCAATCGGTCCAGAGGAACGATGACCGAGGCCGCCAGTTGGCCGGGAAGATGCACAAACGTCCCACCACCCCGATTCAACCACCGAACATCCATCTTGCGAGCAACCAGCTCTTCGCGTTCGACCAGCACATCGGCAAAACTCCCCTCACGCCCGATTGTCACCGACGGGGGATGCTCACAGATCAGAATGGCCCCGTAAGCATCATTCCGACTGGCGATCTCTCGTCGCAATCGTTCCTGCAGTACCAGTGACGTATCGAGGTCAACCATTCCCAACAAAAAGACATCCAGCGACGCTGTCTTCGAGAGGTCTTGATGATCCTTCAACGGAATGTTCATGAAATCAAGTCACGTAAACGGCCAAAACACCAAATCGCCAATAGATTGTAGTCTACAGGAGGTCTCTACCGGACGGCAACATCGCAACTTTCGGATCAATTGCCACAGAAATCACCCCAATTTGATCATTTATCGTCCGATGAGACTTGAGTCTGATGCCAGACTACGTTGTGATCTAAGGAATTTATTCGTTTCTGATCGTCGTTTTTCGCAATCACCCCGCCACCACAACGGTTCGATCAACAATCGCTTACATCGTAAGTGGATTTCTGATTTCCTGGTTTTCGGAGCCTGCCACCATGAATGCTTTTGATCCGCAATTCGACCGACGTTCGTTTTTTGCGGCTTCAGCAGCCGGAATTGCCTCCGCAGGCTGGGCATGGGGTGGCCAGGGGGAAGCGGAAAGCGGCACGACCGACTCGATTCCCAAACGGAAACCTCGTGTCGCCGCCATCAACAGCGTCTACCGGCTTCGTTCCCATGCCTATCACATTGCAGGACGTTTTATTCACGGCTACACGCGGAATGGCTTTCACCATCAACCGCCATTTGAACTGGTCCGCATGTGGAATCATCAACAGCCGAAAGGGGATCTTGGCCCCAGCACCTGTGACCAGCATGGGATTGAACTTTGCAAGTCGATTTCGCAGGCGCTCGGCGAAAAGCAGGGGCTCGATATCGATGCCATTCTGCTGATCATCGAACATGGTGACTACCCCCAGAATGAACGCCACCAGGTACTCTATCCTCGCTACGAATTTTTCGATCAAATTACAGAAATCTTCCGGAAAACCGGCCGCAGTGTCCCGATTTTTGTGGATAAACACCTCTCGTATGACCACCAGCTGGCAGCGAAAATGGTCCAGACCGCACGTACGATGAATTTTGGACTGATGGCTGGATCATCCCTTCCCGTCACCTGGCGACGCCCCGAAATCGAACCAACGCTCGGGACCCCCTTTAAAGAGGGATTGGTTTGCTTTGGATATGAGGGGGATGCCGTCGAAGTTTACCTGTTCCATGCCTTGGAAGTGCTGCAGTGCATGCTGGAACGCCGCAAAGGAGGGGAAACGGGTGTAAAATCGGTGGAATTCCTGCAAGGGGATGCGGTCTGGATCGCGGGGGATGAAGAACGCTGGTCTTGGCGACTGCTCGACGCCGCACTGGCTCGCTGCCCCAGCAAGAACACCGGACCGATTCGTGAAAATGTCCTGAACCCCCAAGCATTGCTGGTGGAATACGAGGACGGGACTCGCGGTGCCGCCTTGAATTTGGTCGAACAAACCTCGGAATTCGGCTTTGCAGCGACCATCGAAGGCTGGTCAGAAACACTTTCGACCTGTTTCTATCTACCCGCCCCACCCGGTGCCCGCTTCTTTGACCCGCTCACCTACAACATCGAAAAGTTTTTTGCTTCAGGAGTCTCTCCGTATCCCGTGGAACGGACACTGCTGACAAGCACCATGACCGACCTGGCGACTCAGTCGCTCCACGAAGGGGGACGAGTGGTGACGGATCCGGCGTTGCGAGTGAAGTATGCAGCCCCCAAAGAGAGTGGCTTCTTCCGCGGTCCATACGTTGACGCGGGATGACTTTGGCGAAAGCAGCCAGGGACGAGACAGCCAGAGACGAGAATCGAGCCTGATGTCCAGCCAATCGTGCTCACCCAAAAAAACAAAAGCCGTCGCCGTGGGAACTTGAAATCCCTACGGCGACGGCCTTGATGTGGCTCAACTGTTCCCGGTTGTGTTTAAAAGTTGTGATGAAACACGTACCCAGGAACTTAGCGGAATTCGTCAAACAAAGCGGTCGACAGATACCGTTCTCCGCTGTCAGGAAGGATCGTCACGATCACTTTGCCCGCCGATTCCGGGCGGGCTGCGACTTTCAGTACGCCGGCCATCGCGGCCCCACAACTGATACCACAGGTGATCCCTTCGAGTCGCATCATTTTTTTCGCGGTTTCGATCGCCTCGTCATCCGTCACCTGCAGGATTTCATCAATGATCGACCGATCAAGAATATCGGGAATAAACCCCGCACCAATCCCCTGAATTTTGTGCTTACCCGGCGCGCCACCCGACAAAACCGGGCTATTGGCGGGTTCAACGGCGATCGATTTGATCGCCATCTTCTTTTCTTGCTTCAGATAACGAGTCACCCCCGTAATCGTCCCCCCGGTACCGACCCCAGCCACGAAGATATCGATTTTCCCTTCGGTATCGTGAAAGATTTCCGGCCCGGTCGTCTTGAAGTGGATGGCGGGATTCGCAGGATTCTTAAATTGCTGAGGCATATACCAGCCATCCTGACGCGAAAGCTCTTCCGCTTTCGCAATCGCCCCCTTCATCCCATCGGCCCCTGGCGTCAAAATTAACTGGGCACCGAAGCCGCGGAGCATCATCCGCCGCTCAACCGACATCGTTTCCGGCATGGTGAGTGTCAGCGGGTATCCGCGAGCGGCACAGACGAACGCGAGTGCAATTCCGGTATTGCCACTCGTCGGCTCAACGACTTGCATCCCAGGCCGCAGCTTGCCCGAAGCTTCTGCATCCCAGATCATGGCGGAACCGATCCGACATTTCACGCTGTATGCGGGGTTTCGGCCTTCAATTTTCGCATAAATCGTGGCATGCAACCCCTCTGCCAGTCGATTGATTTTGACCAGTGGCGTGCGACCGATCGATTCAGAATTGTCCTTGAAAACAGACATCTGCGGTTTCCTTTCTGCAGAGAATCCAATGCGAACATGGAACGAGTCCAGATCCGCTGGACAGTTTGGTTTTAATACAAGCCACTCTTTAGGCCACTTTTATGGAGCCAGAATTCGTCCCTTGGCCTTAAACGTAATCGGTTCCTCACGGCCACTGATTGTCAAGAAAAACGTTTCTTCGAACAACCCCGGTTTATTAGGTGGGGTGAACGTGAGCGTCAGTTGATGCAAGGGTTTGAGTTCATCTGATTTTTTGACTTTAATCGTTGATTCTTGTTCGGTTCGTTCAAACTTTTCGATCTTGAACGGTTTGACCGGAACCTTCGTGTAGCGCACGATCACCACGACATCCTTGGGCTTGCCAGGGACCAATGTCCCAAAATTCGCATCGGTGACCACAATTTCCGATTCGACTTTCGCTTCGACCTGAACCGGAATTTGGGGATTGTTCAAATCATCAGTCACCAGCACCATTTGATCACGGAGCGTCCCAATCGGTGCCGCCGGACTCAATCGAACAACCAGGTCATAATTGACCAAGCCGTTCGCTCGCGATTTTTCCAGGATTTCTGCCGACAAATGAGGGCTGTTAAATTTCGCCGAGGTCAAACTCCAGTTGTTGCGTCCGGCGTAATTGACGGTCAATCGTTGCTCGGCCCCCTTGTTCGGGTCAACCGATCCAAAGTTCACCGAACCGGGCTGAATCACCACGTCGGTCCGAATGTAGCCCTCGGCATAGATCGTGGCGATTCCAAACTGATTCTTGGAGGGCTCATAGAATGTCACCATTCCATGCGTTCCCCGTTTCTCTCCCGAATGACGGATGGTGTCGAGCCGCAAGGTAATGACTCGCGATTGACCGCTGGGAATCACAATCGCACCGGGCAGCCCCAAAGCGCCGTTGGGGCCCAGTTTGTTCTCATCCCACGACAGGCAACCACACGATGTTGCCAGGGCCGTGATCTGCATCTCTTCCTGGTAGATATTGTTCACACGAAGTTTGAACGAGACATCCTGGCCCTTCGCCACGCTCTTGTAGTTAATCCTGAGCATTTCGGGATCGAGCATCGCCCGAGCCCACTCAGCATCTTCCGCACGTAAGCCCGGAACTGCTATCACCAGCAGAAGGATCGACACCACAAACGGAACGACTGACGCTTTCAACATTGCTCACACTTCCTGCAAACACGACAAGGGATCGTGCTGAGCAACGGACGTTCAAGGCTGCAGCACCGGTTTTGAAACCGTGACAGATTGTTCCATGACGCGACCTTTGGCCTTAAAGGTCACACGTTGCTCACGACCAGAGATAGTAAGAAAGAATTCCTCTTCAAACAACCCGTCTTCGGGTGCCGGAGTGAAAGTTACTGGCAACATGTGAACCTGTGCGACGGTTTCTGTCGGTTTGACCTTGAAATGATCATCCTGTTTTGCTCGTTCAATCTTTTCGATTTTGAACGGTTTTTTCCCCCGAATCACCACATTCACCGTCTTGGGCTGCCCCTGAACCACCTGACCAAACTGAACGTCCGCCACCACAATATCGGGTTCCACTTGGGCCTCAACCCCCACCGGATAGCCGACATCCCCTGCATCATCGGTCACGATTAACAGCTGATCCCGCAGTTTTGCCGCAGGAGCCCCCGCAGACAACGCCACAACCACATCGTAATTCGCCGACCCACCGACCCGTGACTTTTCGACAATTTTTGTGGTCAAATGCGGACTGTTCACTTTGACTTGCGTAATTTTCCAGTCGGGTCGCCCCCCGTTGTAGGCGATGTTAATTCGCTGTTCCATCGGCCTCCCCTGCTCAACCTGGCCGAAATTGACCGAATTGGACTGAAGTACAACGTCCTGGCGAATCCGACCTTCAACCGGAATCGAGATCTGAGCGACCGAACCCCGTGACGGTTCCAGCAGCGAAACGAACGCAGTCACCCG
The DNA here is from genome assembly GCA_945869955.1 of Schlesneria paludicola DSM 18645. GTDB lineage: Bacteria > Planctomycetota > Planctomycetia > Planctomycetales > Planctomycetaceae > Schlesneria > Schlesneria paludicola_B. Next base: position 5,370 of record CAMBQP010000053.1, on the reverse strand, counting down.
CTTATCCCCCTGATGCCGAACCGTGTCCAGGCGAATGGTGAGCTCTTGCGACTGGCCTGACGGAATCGTGATCGGCGGCCTGTCTTGCCAGGAAATGCAACCACACGAAGTCGACAGCCCGGAAACTTGAATCGATTCCTGATAGATGTTTTTCAGCGTAAACTTGAACGTGACCTCGGAGTTTTTGGCGACCGAGCCAAACTTCACCTCACGCTTGTCCAACATCTTCTTGCCCCATTCCTGGTCTTGGGCAAAAAGGGGTGTCAGGGTGAAAAACCCAAACAGAACGCAAAACGATCGAATCGCGGCCAAGAAATGCATTGTTGTTGCCTCGCTTCTATGAAGCAGAACCCTGGGAAAAACGTCAAAAGAGCCAAAGCCACTCCACAGCCGGGGCACGAGGACAACACGAGTCGACTCGTTTTCAAACAGCGATTCTCGCCTCCATGATTTCAATTATGGGTTGAGTTTCTTTCTGTCAACGGAGCATTTCTTGATCCCAGCCGAAAGATTTCGAAAATGATTTCTGACCAAACTTCATTCTCAGCAAAATCGCCCGTCTTTCACAAGCCGGGAAATCCTCTCGGATAAGGATTGCTGACCCCCGTCACCGATCCGTCATAACGCAGCGCAAATGTCGGCCGAGAGGGTCTTCGTTGGCAACGCCGCCAGTTTTGGATTACAAACACGGACTTCAATCAACGCGAAACGGGCAGCAGACCCCTCGGGCCGCTTCAAACTACTGGCGGCCTACTCAGCTTTTCAGGTGGAAAGTTTCCCGTTTGCACCCTGATTGCCGTTTACGTAGACGTGGTCAATCGTGAGTCTTTCTAGGAGTTTCCAGCCAATGAGCAGTAAGCAAGTCAACGTTGCCATGATTGGACTCGGTTTCGGTGCTGAGTTCATTCCGATTTATCAGGCGCACCCGAACGCCCACGTTTATGCCATTTGCCAGCGAAACAAAGAACACCTGAATCTGATCGGTGATCGATTTCAGATCGAACACCGCTTCACCGACTATGCCGAAGTCCTGAAAGACCCCAAAGTCGATTTCGTCCATATCAATTCACCCATCCCCGATCACGCGGCGATGTCGATGCAGGCGCTGCGGGCCGGTAAAAACGTCATGTGTACTGTTCCCATGGCGACCACCGTGGAAGATTGTCGCCAGATTTGCGAACTGGTGAAACAAACCGGCCTCAAGTACATGATGGCGGAAACCGTCGTCTACTCACGCGAATTTCTCTTCATCAAGGATCTGTACCAAAAGGGAGAACTGGGGAAAATCCAGCACCTGGCCGCCTCGCATCCACAAGATATGGATGGATGGCCTGCCTACTGGGAAAAAATGATCCCGATGCACTATGCGACGCACGTGGTCAGCCCCTGCCTGGGGCTCGTCAACGGTCGGGCCGAGTACGTCAGTTGCTTTGGTTCCGGAACCGTTCGTGAAGACATTGCCGAAAAGTCCGGCAATCGATTCGCCGTCGAGTCGTGCCATATCAAGATCAAGGACTCGGACGTCTCGGCCCACATCTGGCGATTCCTCTACGATGTCGCCCGCCAGTATCGCGAGAGCTTCGACGTGTACGGGACCAAGAAAAGTTTCGAGTGGACTCTGGTCGAAGGGGAACCGCATGTGATTCACACCGCGAAAAAACCCGAACACGAGATTGCGTCCAAAGTGGAAGTCCCCGATTTCGCCCACTTGCTCCCCGAGCCGATTCGCAAATTCACCCAATCGATTCAGGATGCAGACCACCTCTCGTTCATTCAAGGGGGAGGCCATGGGGGCTCGCACCCGCATCTGGTCCATGAAATGGTCAGCGCCCTGATCGATAATCGAGACCCCTGGCCAAACGCGACGCTGTCAGCCAATTGGACCTGCGTCGGCATCCTGGCTCATGAATCGGCACTCAAGGGGGGCCAGGTAATGCATCTCCCCGAATTCACACTCAGCTGATTGCTGATTCGAAATCCGGGTCTTGTGCGGGAATCGAGGTCGTCCATTCCCGCACAAGACCCCCGTTACTCACTGCCTGTTGCTCACCGTTACTCGCTGTTACTCACCGTCGTCACGTTATTATCGCTTTGGAAATTCCGCAGAAGGCATCCGTCAATGGCCGTTGAAAACCGCATGGACAAGATCGTCGCCCTCGCCAAACGGCGCGGGTTCGTATACCAATCGTCGGAAATCTACGGAGGATTAAACGGCTTCTGGGATTACGGCCCGCTCGGTGTCGAGCTGAAGCGAAATGTTCGCCAGGCGTGGTGGTCTGATATGATCACCGAGCACGACGAAATCACGCAGCCCGCCGGAGCTCCCAGCAGCTTCGATATGGTCGGCGTCGAAACCTCGATTATCATGCACCCGCAGGTTTGGAAAGTCTCGGGACACTTTGATTTGTTCGCCGACAAGCTGGTCGACTGCCGCGAATGCAAAGGCCGTTTCCGAGCCGATCATCTGGCCACCAGCGAATGCCTGCTCAAACCCTCAAAAACACCCGGCCAGCACGATAAGTGCCAACTCACCGAACCGCGCGACTTCAACCTGATGTTTGAAACGCATACCGGGGCCGTTCGGTCTGACGAAACCAAGGCCTTCATGCGACCGGAAACCGCACAAGGGATGTTCGTCAATTTCAAAAACGTCTGCGATTCCAGTCGCGTCAAGATCCCCTTCGGCATCGCCCAGATTGGCAAAAGCTTCCGCAACGAAATCACCCCGCGCAACTTCACCTTTCGCTCGCGTGAGTTCGAACAGATGGAGATGGAATTCTTCTGTCATCCCGGCCAGTCACTACAGTGGTATCGCTACTGGCGTGACCGCCGTTACCAGTGGTACATCAAGCACGGAATCTCGACCAGCAATCTGATTCTCCGCGAGCACGCAGCCGAAGAACTGGCCCACTATTCCGTCGGCACCGCCGACCTGGAATACGCGTTTCCGTTCCTGGAAGCGGGTTCGTACGGGGAACTGGAAGGGGTGGCACATCGGGGCGATTTCGATCTCCGTTCGCACTCGGAAGGAAAGCTCTGCAAGCAAGACGGCAAACTCGTCGTCGAACTCGGCCCGGATGGGAAGCCCAGATACGTCGGCAGCGGCAAGGATCTCAGCTACTTCGACGATCAGTCGCGCGAGCGATTTATTCCACACGTAATTGAACCGGCAGCCGGGTGCGATCGAGCGACACTTGCCTTCCTGTGCGAAGCCTATCACGAAGATCAGCAACCCGACGAAAAGGGAGTCATGCAGTCTCGGGTGATCCTCAAGTTGCACCCTAAGCTGGCCCCGATCAAGGTTGCGGTTTTCCCGCTGATCAAAAAGGATGGAATGCCCGAGAAGGCTGCGGAAATCTATCGCGCCTTCAAACAGGCAGGGATTGCGGTCGAATACGACCAGCAAGCCGCCATCGGCCGCCGCTATCGCCGCATGGACGAAATCGGCACCCCCTACTGCATCACCGTCGATAGCGACACGATGTCCGCCGAGACCGTCACGATTCGCGACCGCGACACGCTGGAACAGATCCGTGTCCCCGTCAAGGAAATTGTCGATCACGTGCAGCAACGAATGAAAAGCCGCTGATTTTTAATTGGTTTTTGTGAATCAGCCCCCGAGCGTCTCTCGAAGACGCTCGGGTGCTGAGATGCTGAATGGAGATCGAGCAAAGGACACAAATCGCCGCGACAGAAACCCCGTGCTTTTCACCGTGGCGGGACCGCGATTAAGCGGTTAATCGTCATGGATGATCACATCACGTTGGTTGCCATTCCCTGGCGATTGCAGACAGGGATTCTTCACTTTCCCTCCGACGGCCAGCAGTCCGTCAAATCACGTCCCATTTCATCCCCCCCAGAGAAACCCTACTGACCGGAGAGCCGTATGCGGGAGATCCGCCGGTGCGGTTCTGAGGGCGGGTTGACTGAATTCAATCAGTCCTTCCTATCCCGATCGTTGATAACTTTCGTCTGATCAAAGCCGCTTGCGGCGTCCCCAACGTAGCCATCATCGCTCTGCGTGATGAGGCTCCGTCGTGAACCAAACAATCGTTTAAAACCGACGAATTTGCCATTCTTGAGAGTCATCGCCATCAAGTAAGCGTTAAAAAGTTGTCAGGAATCGTTTCGTTGTATTTTTGGTCGTCCACGGGGTCGGGTCGTGATTTCCAGGCCAATCGCCCTTGCCGCTTCGGCAATCCAGGAACCGCCTCGAACGGGGAGTCGCGATCGATGCTGCGCTCGATCGCGGAAAGCTCCTCGTCAGTTCGAGGTGAATTGACGTGTTCCACCCATCCAGCGGACCGTCGAACCGGCCAACACGCGAGCAGGGATTTTTGGTCTGGTCTCCTACGCCATGGTTGTGAGCCTCTACGTGTGCTTTGGCTGTATTGGGAGTATTTTGATATGGTTGGCGAAAATCGGTGTTTCCATAAACGACTGATACGGTTGCGGAAGTGAATACTTTCCCAACTGAATCTTAATAGCGATCTCCCAATAACTTGCCGGGCTTACTTCAATATCGTTGTTCGGGTCCGAGATCAGGCGATTCGCCTCAGCACTCAGTTGAGGGGCATCGAGAATGAACCAAGAGAAACGCATGCGTGTCGAGCAAAAGCCTCACGGCATGTCATCCGCAAACTCACTCAAATGATCGTCGTCTTCGACGAGAATTGTCAGCAAGCCTTTGCACTCCCTCCCTTTCGGGGTTTGCGCAGCGGTGGTTCTTCGGCCCGCAAACGAGCAATTAATTGCTGATTTCGCGTAATCACCAGAAACTCACCCGATGCCAGAGCGCGATCAATTCCGGCAAATTCGCCTGAGCCTCTTCAAGCGTCACGGTTGTCATTTTTCAACCACTTTTCCATCCACGCCGCTGATCAATCACGCCGCTTACGCATCAATTTCACAGCGACTTCCACCATCCCGACCCTCTTCCGCATCGCTTCTCGCCGAAAATCCATCGGCTCCCCTGATTTGCCGACTTCCTGCTTTCCTCGGGATCACACGGTTCGTCTCTCATCCGCTTGGCGATGAATTCATCGAACTCTTGTTTGGTGACTTGCGTGGCAATGAACTGGATGAACATACTCCTTCGATTTTCGGCAGCATCGATGAGAAGGTCAACGGAAATCTGCACCGTAATCAACTTGTCTGAAACGGCCGTCAACAAGCACGGTTTTCGAACTTTGCATGTTCGCGGCACAAAGGAATCAGGAACGAATGGCACTGCCTTATATCCAGCTTGGGGTTACGTCAAATTCGGTAGTCTGCTGTTTTGATGGTGATGATTTTTCTGTATCCCATACCATGGGGTAAATTTTATGTATCGTGCTCGAAAACCATTTGATTCACAATCACGTGATGCTG
>CAMBQP010000052.1 GCA_945869955.1 Schlesneria paludicola DSM 18645 | reverse complement strand
ATTTGCGGACCGGCTGGACAGGCCGGGCTGGTCAAGGTCATCTCGACCAAGGCCTTTCGGTCCGAATGATTGATCGAGTAAACCAGGCCCAGATCGACAATATTGATCATCAATTCCGGGTCGATGACGGTCTTCAGTGCCTCAATCAGTGCTGCGTCATCCGGCTCTTCGGCAGCGGTGACAACTTCCGTCGTCGCATTGGCAGCCGAGGCACAGGCTTCCGCGCCGGTGGCAGCGGAACCGGATTGGCAACAACTTTCCGAGGCCGTGGCCGATGGCTCAGCAACGATCGGCAGTCCATCGGTTTTGGCAGCGGTTTCCGAGCAACACCCGGTGGCCGGAACAATCGGAATGGTCAGTGATTCAGCAGTCATCATCGGGGTCTCACAAAAATCTCGCCATCGCGAACTTGAACTTCAAAAGTAGTAATGGGTTCGATCGCTGGCATACAGAGCGGACGCCCAGTTCGCAGGTCGAACCGGGCACCATGACGGGGACAGGCAATCGAACATTGATCCACAGGCCCATTCGTCAACGGCTGTCCATCATGTGAGCAAACATCCTCGATTGCGAAAAACTCGTCCCCAATCCGGATCAGCAGCGAAGGAAGATCGTCAACGAGAATCGAGAGACGACCGCCGGGGGGAATGTCACTCAGGGCCGCAACTCGTTCAAATTCTGGCATGAGAAAAGGTTCAATTCTGGCTAATAAATTACGCTGATAAACTACAGAGCGAAAACGTGACTGCCGAAGAAAGTCTGAAGGAAATCCCTTGGCGATTTATTCGCCACCAATCCCCAGTTTTCTTTCCACTGCCTGCCCCAAGGTTTCCCGTACAATCTCGACCGGGATCCGATCGTAGACTCGTTGAAAGAAGCCTTCGACGATGATATGCATCGCTTCCGAGCGGGTCAGGCCACGACACATGCAGTAGAACAGCTGTTCTTCGTCGACACGACCACACGTGGCACCATGTGTGCAACGAACATCATCGGCTTCGATTTCAAGCCCGGGAATGGCATCCACCCGACAGGTCTCGCTTAAGAGCAGACTGTCGTTTCGCTGATAGCCATCTGTCTTCTGGGCATCTTTCGCAACCTTGATCATCCCACGCCAGACACATCGAGCATGATCACGAACGACATCTTTATACAGTAAGTCGCTCTGGGTATTCGGAGCGTTATGGGTTTGCTGAGTATAGTAAGAGATCAGCTGTTTATCAGTGGCAAAGGTGACCCCATTGACCTGGGCCGTGGCTCCTTTTCCATCCAAATAGACATCTTGATGGATATGGGCCAGACGAGCACCGAGTCCTGCCACGGACCATCGCAGCGACGCATCTGCCTCGACTCGCCCCGCCTGATGCGCAAAGTGCCAAACCTTATTATTCCAGTTTTGCAATTGAACATACTGCAGGTTCGATCGTGAGCCCTGTAGCAACTCGACCGCCCCAATGTGCATCCCAGATGCAGTCGCGGATGCGGATGAGGTCTCTTCGAGCAGTGTGGCCTGTGCCCCCTCTTCGAGGATCACCAGTGTGTGACTGAAGTCAGCAGCTCCTTCGGCTGCCAGTCCAATCAGGCTGTACAGCGGCTTCGCGATTTCGACGTTTCTGGGGACATACAAGACCGTTCCCCCGGTCCAAAACGCCGCGTGCCAGGCCGAGAAGCGATCGGTATCGGATTTGACTCCTCGCGTTAACAGATGCGGCCTCAGAATCTCGCCGTGATCGCGCAGTAAATCGCTGAGATTCCCAAACAGAACCCCTTGACTTGCCAGATCAGGATCCAATTTCGAGACCGAGCAGACTCCGTCGACATGAGAAACAATACCACCAAACTCGGCACGATCAGCAAGCAACGTTCCGAAGCTGGCTGCCGATTGGCTGGCGGTCCCGATTGCAAATTTCTCAGGACGGAACGCACGGGTGTCGACCCGTTTCCATTCTTCAGGATCGAGTTCCGTCGCGAGCAGTTCACGGTAAACTTCAAAGGCTTGGCGTCGCTGATCAGTCACCCAGGCGGGTTCCTGACGGGTTGCCAGAAACGATTCAAACGTTTCCGCGTCATAGGCAACAGTGCGGGAAGAAATCGCGGTCAACATGGCTTCGGAAATTACCCGACACTCCCTTCCATCTGCAGTTCGATCAGCCGATTCATTTCCACGGCATACTCCATCGGCAACTCTTTGACCAGCGGTTCGATAAAGCCGGTCACAATCATCGCCGAGGCTTCGGTTTCACTCATTCCACGACTCATCAAATACAGCAGCTGTTCTTCGGCAATTTTGGAAACCGAGGCTTCGTGTTCGATGGTGAGGTTATCTTGATTCACTTCGATATAAGGATACGTGTCGCTACGGCTGTGTGAGTCGAGAATCAGTGCGTCACAGACCACGTTGCTTTTACAGTGATGAGCGTCATGGGTCGCCTTAACCAGCCCGCGATAACTGGCCCGACCGCCATCCTTGGAAATGCTCTTCGAGATCACGCGACTCGAGGTATGTGGTGCACAGTGAACCATCTTGGCTCCGGCATCCTGATGCTGACCTTTGCCTGCGAAGGCAATCGACAGCGTCTCGCCCCGTGCTCCCGGTTCCATCAAATAGATCGCCGGATACTTCATGGTCAGCTTTGACCCGAGGTTACCGTCGACCCATTCCATCAACGAGTCACCATAAGCCTTGGCTCGTTTGGTGACGAGATTATAGACATTATTCGACCAGTTCTGAATGGTGGTATAACGGCAACGACCACCACGCTTCACCACGATTTCGACGACTGCAGAATGCAGACTGTCGCTGCTGTAGGTCGGGGCGGTACAGCCTTCTACATAATGGACCGAGGCACCTTCGTCGACAATAATCAAGGTTCGTTCGAACTGACCCATGTTTTGGGTATTGATGCGGAAATAAGCCTGTAACGGAAACTCGATCTTGACCCCTTTCGGGACATAAATGAACGAGCCACCTGACCAGACCGCCGAATTCAGTGCAGCAAATTTGTTGTCCGCCGACGGAATGATCTGACCGAAGTACTCACGCACCAAATCCGGATAGTCTTTCACCGCCGAATCGGTATCGGTGAAGATCACCCCCTGCTTTGCCAAGTCTTCCTGCAGGCTGCCGTAGACGACTTCGGATTCATACTGGGCTTTGACCCCCGCCAGATATTTTTTTTCGGCCTCGGGAATCCCGAGCCGATCATAGGTTTTACGAATATCATCCGGGACATCATCCCAGGACTTTTCTTGTCCCTGTGACGCCTTGACGTAGTAAAACATGTTCTGGAAATCGAGATCCTTCATGTCGCCGCCCCATGTGGGCATCGGCTTTTGATAGAACAGATCAAGTGCATCCAGTCGGAACTGGCGCATCCACATCGGTTCGCTCTTCATTTCGGAAATCTGATGCACGATGTCGCGATCCAGACCCCGTCGGCTTTGGAATACATACTTATCCGTTGGGTCATGGAATCCATACTGATAGTCCCCGACACCAATTTCGTCGTCAAGAACAGGTGAGTCCGTTGTCATAATTTTTGGTCTTCCCTATAGGGGAGTCTATGGATCGAGCGATCTTTGTGAGCTGATCTTTAAACCGAGTCTATCACTTGACCCGGACGTTTTGTTCGCGGCCCCGAGACTTTTTCCCAGCCCCAGAACGTTTTCCTCACGCCGTTGCGACAAGGATTAGTTTGCCGCCCCTGCGACAGCGACCTTCTGGCGTTCTTGTTCTTCTGCTGCTTCGGCCGGGTGTCGCAGCCGGATTGTCGCATAACCATGATTATGCAGTTCATGGGCCAGCGAGGCATCACCGGTTTCCACGATTTTTCCTGCCAGCATTACGTGTGTGAACTGGGGGACATTGTATTCGAGCAGTCGTTCGTGATGGGTAATAATCAACGCACCCATTTGAGGACCGGCCAGCTTCCGCAGTCCCTCACTCACCACACGGACCGCATCGCTATCGAGGCCACTGTCGGTTTCGTCCAGGATCGCAAACTTTGGCTGCAACATCGCCAGTTGCAGAATTTCCATTCGCTTCTTTTCACCACCGGAAAAGCCTTCATTCAGATAGCGACGGGCAAATTCGATGTCCATTCCCAGTTCGTCCATGCGGTCTTTGAGTTCCTTGCGGAAGTCACGCATGGGGATCAGTCCTTCCCCCTCTTTACGAGCGGGATTACGAACATTGGTTACGGCATGCCGCAGGAAATCGGCCACCTTTACACCCGGGATCGTGACCGGATACTGGAAGGCCAGAAACAATCCCAACCGTGCACGCTGACAAGGATCCAGGTCGTTGAGCAGAGCACCATCGACTTCGATAGTCCCACCCGTCACCTCGTATTTGGGATGACCGACCAGTGTGTAGGCCAACGTACTTTTTCCTGAGCCATTCGGGCCCATCAACGCATGAATCTCACCCTGACGAATTTCGAGACTGACCCCTTTCAGAATCGGTTTCTCGTCGACTGAGACATGCAGATCCGTAATTTTCAGCAGGCTGGACATTATCACTCTTTTCCGCAACTCTTTTCCAAAACTTCCCAATTTCAGGGACTTTAAAGGCATATCATTCTGGCGTAAAAAACGCCCCACCCAAGTATTCCGATCTTAAGAGACCCCAGAAAACAAGGTTTATAGTCATTTCACTACCACAGTCGCCCCAGCGAGCCAGAGCATCTTGGCAAGACTTCGGCAATTACGGCACTTTCAGGCCAGCATGGCCCAACTCCATCAACGATCTCAAACCAATTCTGTCAAACTTTGCGTAATCGGCAGCAAAACACGACCAGTGTGATGCGGAATCGGCAGCACTTCCTGAGATCGCGTGATTTTCTTGGCCTTAATCTTGTCCTGAATTCGCATCAGGCCTTCAAGCAGTGCTTCAGGTCGCGGTGGACATCCGGGAACATACACATCCACCGGCACAACCAAATCGACACCTTTCACAACATGGTAGCCGTACTTAAAGTAAGGACCACCACCGACGGTGCAGGCACCCATGGCAATCACGTACTTCGGGTCAGGCATCTGTTCGTACAGACGACGCACGCGGCTCGCCATTTTGTAGGTTACGGTACCAGCAACAATCATCAGATCTGCCTGACGAGGAGTCGCCCGGAATGCACCGGCGCCAAACCGATCCATATCGAACCGACTCGCACCCGCAGCCATCATCTCAATCGCACAGCAAGCCAAACCAAACGTCATCGGCCAGATACTCGACTGACGAGCCCAGTTCATCGCCTGTTCCAGCGAAGTGGTGATCACGTTTTCTTCAAATCGGCCTTCAATCCAAGTCGTCATTGCTCAGTCCGTTTCTTTTGCCTTTGGGGGAGTTGACTTGAGACGCATCTGCTTGACCGTCACTGTACCAGCAATCTTCCCCTGTTTCATCTGTCCAACGACCCCGTGTTACCTCGCCTCGTCTCAAAATAGAAATCGCTCTTTCACGTCAGTTGACTTGTGATTCAGTTGACTTCTGCCGGATGAAATTCACAACAGTGATGCCCGTCCCGACAACACGAAGACAACTTTAAGGGAACCCCTAAAACCTGCTCAAAAACCTGCTGTTCCAGCTCACAAATCCCGGAATTCTGCTGGGCCAGGTCATGGTAAGGACAGTGGGTTTCCCGCAGAATCGGCAAGGAACCCTCTAACCCCACCTCGACTGAAAAACCCCGCTCGGAAAGCGCCGCACCCAACTGGGAAAACCGATCCGACAATAACTCGCCCCGAACATCGGCTCCATACTGACGAACCATCGCGTCCCGAATCCGCCCGGTCACTCGCTGACGAACGTCAAGCTCATCAATTGTCTGGAGCTCACTCCAAAGCAAACGAGCTAACTCGGAGTAGTTGTTCCCCAACTGTCGCCGACCCTGCTCGGTGATTTGGTAGGTATGATGAGGCCGGCCTCGACCCGCTCGAATCGTCTGCCGATCGATAAAACCAAGAGATTGCAGTCGAACCAATCGCATTCTCACTGCAGTCGCCGTCACCCCCGAGGTGCCACACAAATCCTGAACTGTCACCGCCCCCAGCCGTTGCAGGCTCAGCAGAAACTGTTCGTCAGTGTGTTCCAGAGGAAGTTTCATCAGTGGAAGATCCAGACCCCGGTGTGTACTTGTTTCCAAGATTCTAGCCACTCTGGCAATTAAAACAATACTCACAGCGAAAAATGAAATAATTCCTGTGAACGAGAAGTCAGCGGCCAGATCGCCAGCCACAGATCATCGCGACCGAGCGTCTCAAAGGAACAGAAAGAGGATTGTAGCCAACCGGGCCAAGGCCGATTTCATGCCTGAGGGGCGGTCGAGTCACTCGGGTGGCTCGAAGCGGCCCCGGCGAGCAACGCCCAACCCAGCAAAAACGCGGCTCCACCCAGGGGAGTCACCGCACCCCATTTTGTAACTCCTGTCAGAGTCAGCAGATACAGGCTTCCTGAAAAGAGCACGATTCCCGCGCTGAACGACCAGCCGGCGAGATTCGCCAACCGGGATTTACGCCGGTCAACCAGAACGCCAACCGCGATCAATGCCAGTCCGTGGTACATTTGGTACTCGGCACCGGTCTTAAAGTCATGCAGAAATTTCGCGGCCAGCGGAACGGTCTCGCCGGCGACAACGCGCGTCTTTCCCGCATATTTTTCCGCGAAGATTTTGTCCAGCCAATGTGCGGCAAAAGCGCCTGAGGCGACCGCGAATCCACAAAGGATCGCACCAACCGTGATCCAGCGTGATCCAAACATAGTCTCTTTCGTGATGGCGCAGAAACAGCAGTCCGTTCAATCTTAACCGGAAGGAACCCGGACTCAAGCGGTTCGTAGGTTGCGAAAACAGCCTGCGAGATTAGCGAGCGGGTCAACGGGAGTCTATCCACCGCAGCATGAGGCTGCTTTCTGCGAAGACTGTTTCCCGCCAGAAATGGGGCAGGTTCACCCCATCGAACCATGTTCCCTCGGGTTTTTCGGTCCAACCACAAACCTCGTGCGCGCGGCACAAATACTCGACTCGGCAGAAAACAGGACTACTTCGGTCCGCGACCTAACTTCTAACTTCTAACTTCTAACTTCTAACTTCTAACTTCTAACTTCTAACTTCTAACTGAAAACTGAAAACTGAAAACTGAAAACTGAATTTGTCATTGAGCCATCAGTCAAAGCCCTTCAACAAAAAAACGGCGAGTCTCACCTGGATCGTGAGACTCGCCGTAAAAATCATTCCGTCATTCCGTACCGCGAACATGGACTCAGTTGCGGCTGGTCCCCTTTGCAGGATCCACAGCCTTCGAAGTCCGAGCCGACTGGCCACCCGATTTTGTTTGAGTGGCACTGGCGGGCTGAACCGCTCCGTTTGGTCCCTGTGCAGCCGTTGTCCGTTCTGGGCGATTAGATGTTTGCGTCAGGTAGTTGTCGACGATCGTCTTCTTCTTAATGGCTTCAAAGGTTTTCGCGACTTCGATCTGAACCTTGGATTCTTTCAGTTCGTCGTACAGGGTGTTGCGGACTTCATCGATTTCGGTGACCACAGGCTCGGTCCGTCCTTCACACTTGAGCACGACATAACGACTGGGAGCGATTTCAATCACACCCGAGACTTCTCCCTCTTTCAATTTGAAGGCGGCTCGTTCCAGGTTTTCGTTACCATTGAATCGGGGGATCGGGGGAACCTGTCCGCCGAGAGCGCGACTGTTGGCATCCACGGAAAGTTTAGCGGCCAGTTGCTCGAAGTCTTCGGGATTCTTCTGCACCTGATCCCAGCCCGCTTCCGCACGGCGTTGATTGTCGAACATGATCATGCGTACTTTCACGCGGGGACCATAGTTTCTTACAAACGCTTCGTTCAAATCCTTCTCCGAAACATCGACTTCTTCACCCGCCAGTTTCTTCAATGCGATCATCGGATAGATGACGCTTTGACGATACTGGATCGGTGAGATATTCCGTTCGGCCTGCAGCATCTGCAGCCATTGATTGACATCGAGGTTAAATCGCTTGGCGATCCGACCGATTTCGTCTGAAATTTCCTGTTCGGTGACGTTGATCTGGCGTTCTTCGCAAGCCTGCTGAATGATCAGCCGGTGGATCAAGTCATCCAGAACTTCACGACCGAAACGTTTGACGCACTCTTCGGCGACCGCATCATACGTAATCGAGTCATCGGCAACGCGAGCGAGCACTTCAGGCTTCTTGGCTCCCGCACCCACGCGGGCCTGTCCTGCAGCGGGCTCTGAAGCCGCCTTCGACGCCGGGCTGCGAACATACTGCATCAGGAAACCTGCGGCGAGAATGGCAACCACCGTTCCCCCCATCAGCATCGACCATCGTCCCTTCGGCTGGCCCACAGTACCAGGCACCGACAGGTGATTCCGTTCACCCATAATCTGTCTCCGAATCGCAAGTGATACCGAACTGTAAACCACGCCCGAAAGGGCACTGACATCCCTGTCGAGCGGTTTATAGGAATCGGCAAAAATTGCGTCAATACGGGTTATTCCGAGTAACCGCTGGCAAGCTGCGAAAGAAACGGGCCTCAAAACCGGCTATTTTCCGCTGATTTTGCCTTTTGGCCGGGGTCCCAGATCGTGGCGGCAATGTATCGATCGCTCAGGAGTTGGTCATGAAAATAATAAATTGTCACAATTTTTCCATCAGGACGCTGAACGCTCACCGGATAGCCAATATCACGCCCGCCCCCCTCACCTTTTAAAATCTGGACCGGACCCCAACTCTTCCCCCCGTCGCCGCTCAGTCGTGCTTGCATCTGAAACGGCTTGGCACGATAGCCATACGAAAGGCTCAGACGCCCATCGGCTAAACGGATGAGACTCGGCGGGTTTCCTTCCCCCAAGTCCGGCGCCGGAGAAGCTTCAAGCGTCCAGGTTTTCCCGTCATCGACCGATCGGTAGGCGTCCAGCCAGCTGCGGGCCTCATCACGACAGCGGATGATGGTCAGTAGCTCTGTTTTTCCCAGCCGGACGGTCGAAGGCATAATGGCGTAGCCTTTGGGAGACTCGCCAATCCATGACACGAATTTCCACGTTTTGGCACCATCCGTTGTTCGGGCACAAAACGGTCGGCCTTCACGGCCATCTTCTTTGGCGGCGGTGAAGAAGGCCAGACAATCATGCGGGCCATTCACGAGATAATCTGTCCGGGCAGCAATCGCGAGTGGCTTGCCCTGTTCATCCAGCACGGTCAGCCGAAACGGTCCCAGCCAATCTTTACCCCGATTCAAGGAATAGGAAAACCGCGACGGTCCTCCATGATGGTCCAGCATCCGAAACGTGAGCACAAAATCCGGGTGCTGAAAATTGAGTCCACCGGGGCAATCCTGCCAGGGTTTTTCCTTGAGGCCTGGGGGAGTAATTCCGTGCAGTCCCTTCCCCATCGGAATCAGTGATCCCTTTTCGGTCGGATTCTCAAGATTCCAGGTTTCTCCCCCATCCAGGCTTCGTGCCAGAAAATGCTCTTCCGGTTTGTCATGATCAATCGCATGCAGGCCGGGGCCATTATCTTTGGAATGTCCCGAAGCAAAGCCGCACAGGATCTCATTCCCCCAGGACCAGATCCCGTAATTTGCCGGCCACCCACCAAACCGGTTGGGGACGGCATACAGTTTGACCTGTTTCACCACCACGGCATTCACCGCGACTTTTGCGGGCTCTTGCGCTCTCAGCGACACAACCCCCGCTGTGAAAAACGTCACGATCAGACAGACTCTCCACCAGGGTTTCTGGCTTGTTTTTGCAAAATTCATAACTCACCGATCTCGATAAATCGTGTTGACTGGGATGTTTCTAAAAGATGACCTGAGCGGGGTTGATCGCCTGATACTTCCCCTTATTTGCGGTGATCTCGAATGCTTGCGGAACCGATTCAATTCCGTGCAAGACATGGCGAATGGTCGGTTCGAGACGAACCCGTCCGGAGGCGACCAACTGCACAGTATGTCGCAAATGTTCACGCGTGCTGATGTCCGGAAACAGATACCGCAAGCTCCGTTCACGGAACAGGTCGACCGGCAGCGTCACCGGTCCACCAAACCACGAGACCCCGATAATTTTCCCGCCGGATCGAACCGAGTTCAACGCGTCAAGCAGTGTCTGATGTCCGGCCAGTCCCTGCTTGGGGCTTCCTCCGGCACATTCAAAAACGACATCGGCACCGTTACCACCGGTCAGTTCGCGAATCGTCGCGACCACATCACAATTCCTGGCATTCAACGCGTGATCGGCCCCGAGTTCGCGAGAGACCGCACAGGCTTCGTCCCGAACATCGACCGTAATAATCTGTCCCGCACCACTGATCCGCGCGATCTGCAGGCATTCCAGTCCCATGCTTCCCTGACCAAAAATGACCACGGTATCCGCGATTTGCAGCGAAGCGGTCTCGACGGCGGCCACGCTGTCGCTCAGTGATTGCAGGCAGGCCGCGACACTATCCGAAATCCGATCGTCCACTTTGACCAGTGAAATCTCGGGCAGCAGTGCCAGTTCGCTGAAGCAGCCGGGCTGATCAAATCCAATCACCGGACCACGGCGGCAAAGGGTGCTCTTTTCGGCTCGACAAAAGGAACAATCACCACACGGAAGCTTGGCCCGTGCAGCGACCCGGTCCCCCACCTGATACCCGGTGACACCCGCACCAATCTCGACGATCCGCGCACAGAACTCGTGGCCAAACAGCTGAATCGGTGCATCCGCTTCCAATCGGGCTTTCACACGATCATACGCGAGTGTGGGAATTCCGAATGCCAGCTGCGCTTCGGTAACGCTCGGTTGAACGCAGAGTGGTTTTACCACCACATGACCCGGCAGGCAGACTGGTGCGGGGATCTCATCCAGCCGCATGTCACTAAAACCATAAAATCGCCAAGCTTTGATTGTCATGGGGTCGCTCCTGAAATGAGTTCAAACTTTTGTAATGTGTGATATCGTCCCTGGGGAGGGTACTGTCGACCATTTGCCGACCAGACCACCTCGGACAGATAAAGACTTCCGGTCGAATCCCGCCAAATATCGTGAGGCGCGAAGAAGTCTCCCGCTTCCTGTGGTCGTTCACCACCACCAATACGGGCCAGCAGTTTCCCTGCGGAATCGAAAATACTCAGCCGACCACCGGTCGAATCGGGTGACGGGGCGGTCGTGCCCGGCCACATCCCGGCGCGAAAGCCGAGTTCGGCAACATAGACTTGCCCCAACTTGTCGATCACCAATTCGCAGGGGCGTGCGATGTCGGTCCATTCGGTCAGAAACGTCCCCTCGGGAGAAAATAGTTGCAGTCGGCAGTTTTCACGGTCAGCGACATATACCACGCCATTGCGGTCAACGGCGATCCCGTGCGGAACGTGGAACTGTCCGGGGCCTGCTCCCGGCTCACCCCACGAGGACTTCAGTTTTCCGTCCGGTGAAAACCGGTGAATCCTGGCATTGCCATAACCATCAGCGATATACCAGTCGCCGTTCGGTGCGACAGCCAGGTTCGTGGGGAAGTGAAACGGAGGTCCGCCATGTCGGATCGTGCGATAGTCGATCGACGTCGCACCGGTATCCGAGGGGACACCACTTTTCCCCAAAGTCATCAACCGCTGGCCGTCAGGGCTGAACTTGTGAACGGTATGATCCAGGTCGTCCGTACAATAAACCGCATCATCCGGCCCAATCCAGATCCCGTGTGGACGATGGAACAAGCCCTCGCCCCACGAGAACAACAGCGTTCCACTCGGATCAAACACCGCCACGGGGTGGTCTCCCCGGTTAAAAACATAGACGCGGTCTTGTGAATCCGTGGCGACGCCCGTCACTTCTGACACGGTCCAGTCGTCGGGCCATTGAGCCCAATTGGCAACGGCTCGATACGTAAATCCACCGGATGAGACAATTTTCGGTTCAGAGGTATTCATGAGTTTCTATGGCAATCATGGGAAAGTAAAAACAGGGACCGCTTGAAGCGACGAATGCCCCGCGAACGAAATTCACGGGGTCCCAGTCACCCCAGTGACCAGTCCCCAGTGACCAGTCCCCAGTGACCAGTCCCCAGTGAAAACGCCGTGAATCATCCGGAATCAATCTCAATCCTCTCCGGCGTCCGTTACCGGACTCGGACACGGGTCCGCTGATTGAGATATTCCACCAGATCGTCACCCAAATTGTGGCTCGTGTCTACCGATACGCGTTCAATCGCGTTACGGCGGCAGAGTTCCTCCATGGCTGTCTCGTACCGACGCATCGCTTCAAGATATCCCTGACGGATATCTTCCGTCTGCGTCAAATACTCGCTCATTTCCTCGAGCCCCAGAAATTTGACCATACCCGCGAACTCGAACGAACGCTCATGGTGGTGCAGCACATGAAACAGCACGATTTCATGACGGTTATACTTCATCCGCTGCAAGACCGATTCCAACGCCTCAAGGTCGGTAAAAAAATCGCTGAAGATCATCACAATCTCACGTCGACCCATCCGACCGATCAGGTCGGTCAGGCATGTTGACATATTGGTTTTTTCCACCGGCGAAACCTCGTCAAGATGCTGGGTCATGCGATGGATTTGTGCCAGTGAATTACCGGGGGGGACGTAACCTCGAATCCGATCATCAAATGTGGCGAGAGAAACTTTGTCGTTTTGTTTGATGATCGAATAACCCAGCGTGGTGGCCGCTTGAGCGGCGTGCATCAGCTTTTGCTCGGCCCCTTCGCCGTAGCGCATCGAGGCGCTGACATCGAGCAGCAGATGGCAGACAAAGTTCGTCTCCATCTCATACTGCTTGATCGAGAGGCGATCCCGTTTGTAATAGAGTCGCCAGTCGATGTGCCGGGGGTCATCTCCCACGATGTAATCACGGTGACCGGCAAATTCGACGGCGAAGCCGCTGAGTGGAGATTTATGCGCGCCCGCCAGATTTCCCATCACGAGGCCGCGCGGCTCGACCGTGCGATCGGCAACGCGACTGAGGACTTCGGGATTCAAATAGCGGGAAAGAACACTCGCCGTCATCGGTTAATCCATATTACAAAATGGAATTGGGCTAAAACTTCCCCCCTCCCCGGCTCTGCGGGGAGAGGGTGAGGGGGCTCTTCTGCTCTTGCTCTTTTGCTCTTCTCAGCACTCCTGCAGTCTTTCAAACCATCGCTGAGACGATCTTCACCGGTTTCTGTTGCTTCACCGTCTTCACTTGACCACCAATCAACCGTTCGTTCGGCAAGTCCCTTCTTCTCTGTGCCTCTGTGTCTCTGTGGTTAATCTTATTCTGGCTTTAATACGCAGAAAAGATTAACCACAGAGACACGGAGACACAGAGAAGAGAAAGCAAATCTGAGGTTAGCGGATTCAGGAACGGGTATCAAAACCGCTTCGCAGGTCAGGCGGGTTGTACATATTTTTTGTCCGCAGGCGTTTTTTCCATCAGCATGGTGATCAGCTTCTCGCTGTTCACATCTGCGGCCTGTGCGGCGTAGTTCGGTGCAATCCGATGCCTGAGCGCCCCCTTCGCGACCGCCTGAACGTCACCAATTGTCGCGTGATAGCGGCCATACAGAATCGCGCGGGCTTTCGCACATGTCACCAGCGTCAGCACACCTCGTGGACCTGCACCCCAGTTCACCCATTTGTTGACAAAGTCAGGGGCTTCCGCCGCACCCGGTCGTGAGGCACGGACTAATGCATGCGCATACCCCAGCACCTGATCACTGACAGGGACTCGATGAACCAGTTTCTGGTAACCAATGATTTCCTCCCCAGACAGCACGCTGCGAATTTCTCCCATTTGACCCGAAGTGACCCGACGCGCCACTTCCCACTCGTCCGCCGCACTCGGATAATCGACACGAATATGCAACAGGAACCGGTCGAGCTGGGCTTCTGGCAAGGGGTATGTCCCTTCCTGTTCGAGCGGATTCTGGGTCGCCAGCACGAAGAAGGGATCTGGTAACTTGTGGATTTTGCCTCCGGCAGAAACCTGTCGCTCTTGCATCGCTTCGAGCATGGCCGCTTGAGTCTTGGGGGGGGTTCGGTTGATTTCGTCTGCCAGAATCATATTGGCAAACAGCGGCCCAGGGAGGAATTTATACTCACGCTGACGTGTCTCGACGTTCTCTTGAATCACGTCCGTTCCGGTGACGTCGCTCGGCATCAGGTCGGGAGTAAATTGAATTCGCTTGAACGACAAATGAAGGGCTTGTGCGAGCGAGCTGACGAGCAGCGTTTTCGCCAGTCCAGGCACCCCTTCGAGCAGCGCATGGCCGCGAGCAAAGATCGCGATGAGGACCTGTTCGATCACATCGTTCTGACCGACGATCACTTTTGCCAGTTCGTCGCGCAAGGTGTTGTAGGCCCCTTCACATTTCTGTACAGCGGCGACTTCGTCAGCGGCAAGATTTTCTGTCGTCATGGTTTCCGGTCTCGATTCGAAAGAGTGAATGGTTTGTGAACGAGGATTCTCAGAGTTTGAAACTTCAGTCCACACTTTGAAAGTAATTCTTCAGCCGTTCTTCATACGCGCGCGGTGGCTTTTGACCTGCACCCGCCCGGATCGACTTGCGCAATTCCGGCGGCAATTTCGCGAACCAGGCTTCTTCTTTCACCTGGCGAGCCGTAATCCCCTCTTCTTTTTCCCGCCCCTTGCTGGTGGACTTCGCGGCAGCGTCCGTCCCTTCGGGCATTTTCTCGACCGCCCCATCCTTCACCTTTTGGTTGGTGGTGGCGGATCCTTCTTTCTTGGTTAACTTCGTCGAGTCTGCATGCTCGCTGTCAACCGGTTCCCCCTTCTCGGATGCATTCGTGGGGGTCTGAGGTGGCTTTTGGCTATTCGAGCCGTTCTGTGACTTCGCCAATTGCTGACTGAGCGCCTTCTGAGCCGCCTGCTGCGCCTTCGCCCCTGCCATCATTTCTGCGGTCAATTGCGGCGAATTGGGGATAAATCCGGTTCCCAATCCGGTCGGTTTGCCCGCAGCAGGTTGACCCGATTTGGACGGCGCCGCAGCGGGTGGATTTCCCTGAGCGTCACCAGGATTCGCAGCCGCAGCCGCCACCGGTTGCCCGTCGTCAGCCGCGGGTTGTCCATCCGCCGCCAGCAGACCATTGGTCTTATCGAGCGGTCCATCCGCCAACATCCCCTCTGCCAGCATCGCGGCATTTTGTTCGAGAGCAGGGAGTTTTGAAGCAAGTTCTAAGGCTTCCCGCAGCGGAAGATTGGCGACTTCATTTTGTCCCGACAATTCCACCGCCCCCTGCCCGGTCGCCCGCTGTGAACTGGCAAAATCCTGTTGAGCATCGTTCAAGAGCTGGGCCACCAATTGTTGAGCCTCTGTGAGTGCGTCCCCCTGTGTGGTCATGTTTTCCAGCTGAGTCGCTTGTTCCGAAATGACCTCGGCTGCCGACTGTTGTCCTTGAGCCAGGTTCGCGATCGACTCGGCAATCGCCTGGTCCCGTCGAACCTCTTGTTCTTTCGCTCCCAGATCAGCTGCAGCATGTTCCAACGCCAGCTCGGCGGTGTTTGCCGCTTCCGCCAGTTGATGAGGTGACTGGTGCAGATCCGCACCGAGGCGGGCGGCTTGCGCCGCAGCATCAATCGCTTCCGCCGCCGCTGGGGCGACCGAAGCAACCTGATCTGCCAAGGCTGCAGTTTGGTCTGCCTGCGTCGCCAGTTTTCCAGACTGCTCTGCGGCCGCCTCGGCAATCGCCGCGTCAAGTTTCTTTCCCGCTTCGTTCAAAGCTTCAGCCGCCGTCGCTTGTGACGCAGCCGCTTGCTCAGGATTGGCCGCCAATGTTTCTGCTGCGGTAGCAGTCGCTGCAGCGGCGGGGGCGACATCTCCTGCTGTATCTGATGACGCCTTGGCGGCAGTCGCCTGCGATTCTTTCGCTGCGGCTGCCGCAGCGGTTTGCGCTGGCAGATTCAGTGGGGCTGTGGGGGGTGCGGCAGCGGCGGTCGCGGATTCCGCCTGAGCCAGTTCCATCGCCTGCTTCAGCGCCGCCTCGGCCACGTTGCGTGAAACTTCTGCCGCATCCGCATTTCCATCCAACGTCTGCTTTGCGGCCAAGGCCGCGGCCTGTTGAGCCTCGTTCAGCGCCTGAGCCAACGGATCCGGTTTGGCCTGGGCTTTTGCGGCCTGAGCCTGCGGTCGTTTTGCCGCAGCATCCGCGAGCGCCTGTGACTTCTCGGCAACTTCTTCTTGTTTGGTGGTCGCTTTTAATTCCGATCCCACCCCGGCCTCGACGGCGTCTGCCGCAGCCGCAGCGGCATCCTGTGCGTCCAGAGCGTTAGCAATCTGGCTGGCCAAATCCATCGCTGCCGCTGCCTCGGGCCGACCTTGGGCCTTGGCTTGTTCTTGCATCGCCTGACCAAGCTGACTTTTCGCCGCTTCGAGTTTGGCAACCTTGTCTTGCGAGGGAAGATCGTCGACCGCTTTTTCGACCGCTGCACGCGCTTCAGCGAGTTGTTCTGCCTGAGCGGCAGTCCGTTTCGACAAGTCCTTGGCGGTGGCGACGATCTCGTTCCGAATTTCTTTGGCCGCCTCGGCAAGTTTTTGCGCGGCGTCGGTTGCGGACTGTGCGGCCTGCGTTGCGGAGGCGTTGAGGTCAGTCGCTTTTTGTTCGGCAACCCCCTGCAGATTATCGCTGGATTGCGTCGCTTTCGCAGCTCCCTCCGTCGCGTTTTTCGCGGCTGCCGGAGACGTTTGAGCCAAGGCTTCCGCTCCCTTTTCCGCAATCAGTTTGACATCCTGCTGCCGTTCTCTCAGATCTTTTGCGACCGCAGCGGCTGCGGCGGGATCGGATTGCTCACCCTGAGCCAGTGCGGTTGCTTCCTTGGCAATGGCCCGCTCTTCGGCAGCAGCACGCTCGAGAACTTCGGCGGCCCGAGCCAGTTCTCCAATCTTGACGGCTGATTCCTGACGCTGGGCATCGGCCAGTGCCGCATCCACGGATGCGACCGCTCGATCCAATGCGTCACTGGCCTTTTGCAAGGCTTTCTCTTCGACCGCTGTCGCTTTTCCAGCGTTGGCCGATTCCAGATTTTTCGTCGCTTCACGCGCTGCCAAGGTCGTTTCTGCCAGTGCATTCTCGACCGCAGTCGGTAACGAAAGCTGATCCATGGTTTGTTCGGCGATCGCCGCCACCTGTTTGGTATCCGCCGCCGCAGCGGGTGCGTTTTCTAACGCTTTTGCTTCTGCCGAATCTTGTTTCTTCTGGGCTTCTGCCAAGGCGGCTTTCGCTGTCTGCAGTTCTTTCACGGTATTGGCCAGTTCGTTGGCCGACTTGTCTCGCGTCTGCTGTTTGGCCTGATCCTTCAGGGCCATTTCCAGTGCGGCGAGATTTCCCAGAACGCGGCCTTGGTCTGACTGAGCCTGTTCGAGTTTGTTGTCGAGTAGATTGGCCGCAGCATCCAGTGCTGCCGTTTCGGCCTGCTGGATATAGGACTCGGCCTTCGGATTTTCACGCACAGTATCAGTGAGATTCGCAATCTCTTTCTGTAGTGCCGCCTGCCGTTCGACCATTTCGGCCGATGGTTGTTGATTGTCGCTCAGGGATTTCGTTTCGTCCCGCAATTGCTTCTGTCGATCCATCAAGGCCCGTACGCGGTCGATGGACTTCATGTTCTCGGAGTTGAGCGCCCCCTGGGTCCGCTCGATCACCTTCAAAAGTTCTTTCAATCCCTTGATGACCAGTTCCTGTTCGTCGGTCGCCGCAACATATTTGAGTCCCTGCAGTTGCCGGCTGGCTCCATCGAAATGCTTGCCCACTTCCGCCGCTTTCAGGATCCGCAGGCCGTCCGCTGCCGCCACAGCCAGAATGCCGCTCCACGACTTCATGTCGACCATGGTATCGACGAGATGCAAAAATAATTCCTTGACATCGCGCTGGTCTTCGATCGCTTTCAGCGTGAGTGCTTCCTGCCTTGCTTGTGTTTCGGTGACCAGGCCTCGGGTGGCGGTTTGTACGACCACTTGATGGCGAATCAAACGCCGAACCTGTTCGGCCAGTTCCGCAATCTTCAGTCGTTTGAGCAGGTTTTGACGTTCAACCGACAATTGTCGTACGACCGCACGAATCTGTTGGCGGGCTTCCACAAAGGCCGCTTCACGCTTTTCCGGCGGGAGTTTCTGTGCTTCGGCCAACAGGTCCACCACCTTGGACATCTCGGTTTCGACCAGATGATTCAGGTTCTGACGCATCAAAAGAATGTCTCGGTAGATCTCTTGATCAGCGAGTCCATTTTCATCGAGTTGCCGCAATTGAATATCCAGCACCCCTCCGAGCAGATCACGCGTCATCGTCCGCGCACGCTGCTGGTCTTCCTGCTTCCGCTGCAAGGCCTCGGGTTCGAGGACCTGTGCCATCAGCGGTGCGGCAGAACCGCAGACGAAGATTGCTGCCGAGAACACAACGTGTCGCCAGTCACTCGCAGACATGTTCGAACTCCCTGGTTTCAGAAACGGCTTGATGTTTGATTCAACCACAATTGGGTCCGGATGGTGTTCAGTTCACGTCGAGGGCTCATTGGAACTAGGAATCCTCGACGTGCCCTTGTCATCTCTTTTATGTTGTCATCTCGGATTACTTCGTCGTTTTTTTACTTCTTCTCGCCGCCGATCCCGAGTTCACGTCTCAGGATTTCGTCAAGTTGTTTGGCGGACTTTTTATCTTCTTCCCCCGTCTGTACGAGGATTCCATTCAGGTCGGTGACGCTGAGTGTATTCGGTTCGCCAAATCCCTGCTGACCGACAACCTCGCCGCGCCAGTCGGTCACCTCCAGCACAATCTTGACTTCGTCCCCTTTGGTTAATTCATAGGTCGAGAGGGGGATCGCAATCTGACCACGCACAATCGGCTGCGGCTGCTCTCGTTCCGAGATCACTTTCGCCACCACTTCATGCCGTGATGTCCGGCCATCTTCACGGGAAAGATGAACGACCGCGACAATCCTGGCGACGCCAAAATCGTCCCCGGCAGCATAATCGATTTTCGGCTGCGCGGTGGGCAAGACCTGTCGTGTCACCGCCGAAGCGACGATGCGTGGTGCCCGATCGACTTTCAGCCGAATCTGTCCGGCGATCGGCGATTCGAGTGAGAGACCGTCTTGGTCGGTCACCTGAATTTCGTATTTCAGCCCTTCGCGAATGGAATCAAACGGGGTTCCAGGGGGCAATGTCCAGCTGGCTGTTCGTCGCGAATCCGAATTGACGGCGAGAAAGGTGGTTTCACCGATCGTTAATCGGACCGAGGCGAGTGGTTTATTGGCACAAACGAGTCGCAAGCGGGCTTGTGAACCTTCCAATACCGAAAATTGACGGGTCCCCCCATCGAGTTCTCCCGGCTTTAATGTCGCGGCTGCGTACTTCGGCGGGGTGACATCCCAGGCAATATCCACCAGGGGGAGCGGAACAATCACCACCTCGGCCGGGTCGGAAATGACATCCCCAAAGTGAAATCGGACCTTGAACGAATCGGTGAGATGGGCCATCTCGCCGACAAAAAAATCCGACTGGCCCGGTAACGGCTGCAGATCGATCTGGTTCGACGCATCGTTGTTGATGCCAGACAACCTGGCCGACCCGGCGGCCGGGACTTCACCGGCACATTTGACTTCCACCCGAATTGGTTCACCGTAAGGAATTCGAACCTGAGCAATCGCACCCGTGCGATACACCGGAATCGTCTGGCCGCTCACGACGATCGATTCAATTTGTGTCTTCGTCGGATAATGGGCGGTCCCCAGCAGAAACCGGTTCCAGAACGCCGAAGCGTGACCCGGAAACGCCGCAACCGCCCCACCCACCATCAACAGCGTAGCGACCAGCACCAGCACCCGCTTTGGTAATGGCTGATACGAAAACCCTTCAAATACGTTTAATGAAGGGCTGAATTCGGCCACGTAATCAATCACGGCATCGGCCAACCGTGACGAACCCCAGGTCTTGGCCTGCGGGCTTTCAAACTGCAGGGCCGCCACCAGATCGCTATCAATTTTGTTTTGACGTTCGACGATCAGCGCGACATCCTCGGTCGTTTCACGGATCGACACTACCGGCCAGACATACGCCCGCAGGGCCGCCAATCCGGCGAAAATCCAGGCCACCAAGAGGGCCGTCCGTCCACTTGTCGGCAAGTCGAATGACCAGTCCCCCAGAAATGCCGCCACTAATAACCATACCAACAGAGCCAGTAACGCACACAGCGCGCTCCCCCAGCGGACGAAGCCGCGCTTCCGCCGCAGTTGGCCCAATTGAGATCGAAGTATGCCAAGTTTTGATTGCATTACATTAAGCCAGATTCACCAGTTTTCTCACAAACCATTCCACCAGTAACAGTGTGATCACCGACGCAAACGTGAGCCAGGTACTCCAGAGCGGAACAATTTCGAGACTCGTCTCTTTATGTCGCGCCGGCTGAAAATCGTCCGGAAACTGCTCGACATCCAGCAGTCCATAGCTCTTGGCCCCCGTCTCGACCGCGATATTCTTTTGCAATGCCACATTGCGGACGGGATTTCGCCGCTCGATCGAAATATTGGCCACATCAAAATTGATTTCGACCACGTCATTGGCGATCGGGTCGGCGATCCGCAAACGGTATTCACCCCCGCTGAAAACATTCACCCGAGTTTCAAACACACCCGGCTTGAGTTGAGGAATCCCAAACACCTGCGACCGATTTCCTTCGGCATCCCGATCCGGACGGATGATCTCGGCCGTGAGACGACGGTCAGGAATCTCTTTTTCATCCAGCGGATGGAACTCTTTATCGTACGCCTCGACGGTCACCAGCACCTGATCGTTGGATCGGTATCGGGATTTGTCCGTTCGGACGACAAACCGCTTATGACTCCCCAACGCGTGGCTGAGTCCCAACCGATGAATCAGCTGACCCCAGAACTGCCGATAGTATTCTTCGCCATAAAGTCTGCGCAGTCGCCACATTTCATCAAAGGCGACATAGACCACTTCTCCACGACCATATTGCCGGACGGCGATCAGTGGCTGAGGTGTTTTGCCATCAACGCACTTTTCGGTGGGATGTTCGGCCAAAACTTGTGTCCCGCGGGTTTCGACACGCCGGACCGGTTGATACCACGGCAGCTTGCTGAGATTATTCCAGGCCTTCACATTGTCAGCCTCGGTCTGCCCCAGACGCATAAAATCGAATTGCGCGGCGACCGGAGTCAGCGTCAAGCGGAATTCTTTTTCGTCACGACGCTTGGCATCAGGATCAACCACCACCGGTAACATGTCGGCCAGCGGAGTTTCCGCCAGTTGACCAGGCCCAAATCGTGGCCCCGCCATGATGACCAGCCCCCCACCAAATTGACTGACAAACTCTTTCGTCATTTCACAAAAACGGGTACTCAACGCCGATGTGGGCATGTCCCCGAGAAAGATCACGTCGTTCTCAAAAAACTGACTGCGAGGCAAGGTCAGGGTCGGCAGAAACAGCTCGTTCGTCTCACGAACCACGGGATCCGCAGAACGCAGAAACGTGCGAAATCCGCGAGTTCCCACCAGTTTATCGCGATGGAAGACTTCTTTCACGAAACGCCATTCCCAGGTCGGTTCGTATTCGACAAACATCAGTCGCAGGAAGTCGTCAATAATTTGGACTTCGCGGTCCGCCTGATTGTTTTGTGTCACCACTTCACCCGCCACCGGGTCGACTTCCGCCGTAAAGATAAATCGGCCGGTCCCTTCGGGAGTGTACGGGAATTCGATCTGCGAACTTGCCCCGGCAATCGTCAGGGATTTTTCACCAATCAGCGTTCTGACAGGATCTTCCCCCTGACCACCCCCCCCCGGTTGACCACTCCCCCCCTGACCACTACCCGGTTGATGCGCATACAATTTGACGGTGACGGCGGTATTGTCGAGTTCCCGCTGCCGGACCGTGACACTGATCGTGGACGATTCGGCCTTCTTCATGGTGGGAGGAGCCAGCAGATCGATGCTCAGGTCGACCGCGGTCAAAGGTCCGACTCCGACGGTGAAGACGGGGACCCCCAAGCGTTTTGCCGCCGCCAGCGGTGCCGTTCCCGAGTTGTGATCAAAGTCACTAAAGACCAGCAATCCAGCCAGATTGTCGGTGGCATGCTGACGGGACAGGTCTTCAAAGGCATCACCCAGTGCGGTGACGGTTCCCGTAGTCTGCCATTCCTGCACGAGTGATCGCGGCGACTGGGTTTCGGCGGTGCTGAGCACGCGGACCCCTTCGGTCTCACCAAAACTAAAGAAACGGAGTCGGAATTGATTCGAGAGACGCTCGATCAAATTTCGGTCTGGCTTTGATAACAGCGACCGCACATAATCGGCACGAGTCGGTTGGATTGAGGTCGGTTGGGGTACGGAACCGGAATCCCGTTCCGGGACTTTGCCACTGCCAGCACGAGTGGCCTGATAACCGGACAGGTCGACAGCCGTCCCAAGTTCTTTTCGGTCGACTTCGGGGATTTCATCCGGAATCGACATGCTGTCGCTTCCATCCAGTAACAGCCAGAGCACCGGCTTGGGAATACTCACCAGTGTCAGTTCGAGCATCGGGTCTGCCAAAATCAGCAGCAGCAAGGAAAGTGCAATCGCCCGCAACGTGGCGAGGAGATAGCGGCTGGTCCGATGTCCAGCCCCTTGCCAGCGCAGATAAAAGCCGAATGCCAAAATTGCCAGCGCCAGGCAACCGAGCAGGACCAATGCGGGTGATGCATGCCCCCAGGCCGAGCCGAAAGAAACCCGTGCGGATTCAATGTTCGAGACATCTTCGTAGCCCAGTAGTCGTCCAATCAGGCCTGTCCAGCTCATGCTTGCACCCCCTGAGGCTTCTTCTGACCGAGCTTGGGCCAGGCGAGAACCAGCATTTCAAAGAGTAAACAACCGAGCACCAACCAGCCGAACAGCTTCCAGAGGTCTTGACCCCGCCGCGCTCCCCCTTCCAGCCGGATCGGTTCGTCTGCCCCCAGAATCCGGACATCATCGTGTCCCAGCTTCTGCTGCAGATCGCTGATCGAGATCGCGGACAAAAGGGATTCACTCTCGGCACCATTTACGGCGAACGGGATTTCATCTAGCAGATTCGCGGCGGATGCGGCGTTTGCAGACTCGGCCTGTTCTGAGGTGATCACATACGAGCCCGACATCAGCGGACGACGCAGAGTCACCCCCGAAACATTGGCTCCAATGGCGTCGACACTGAGAGGCTCTTTGACACCCGACGGACGTAGGACCCAATACCGGACATCCCCCCGGCGTTCCACCGGTAAGGTGATCTTCTGCCCCGCGATCGAGTTTCGCAGCGGCAAGGTCCCTTCCATTAACTGACAACTGGCCCGGTGGAACAGATACATCGCACCGGATCCTCGCAACAGATTCCAGGGGGAGGTGACACCACTGGTAAAGAGTACAATCCGCCCCGCTCCAACGCGCCGCTCAACAACAAACGGGCCACGGTCCCCTTCGAACGCTGCCAGTACGCGTGGTTGGCTTTGCTTGGCCAGTTGTTCCGGTGACAAAGCCCGATCCACCAAGGGTAAAGGGGAACGCCAATTCCACCAGACGGGTTCGAGGTGACGAAACCGGCGATCTTCATCATTCTGGGGACTGGAAATACTAGCCTGATTCTGGCCGGAAACCGATTCCTGGCCGGAAAGATGGCGCGCCGCATACTGATCCAGAAACCGTTTTTCCTCACGAAAACGTGCCGTTTCGGCTTGAAGCTGTTCGTCGAGCAATCCCGGGCTGAGATCCGCTCGAACAGCCTTGAAGAACGGCGTGGTTTCAAACAGCGAAGCGAGAACTTGAGCATCTTCTCCCTCGACCAGAAAGAAGTCATGCTGCATCGAGCGGAACGAGGCGTAGAACGGCTGCACGAACTGCGGTGCCTCGTCAGGTGTCATCCCAATCGGCTTGGGGTCAAGCGGCGCAGGGAGAATTCCCTCCCCAGCCAACCAGCCTTTTTCCATCCAGGCAGCGGGATCAAATGGACCACCCGCCAGAATCATCAGTGGGCCCCCTTGTTGCACATAATCATGCAGCAGCCCAACCGTCGCCTCGTCCGGTTTTTCCAATCCGGCGATCACCACCAGTCTCGCCGTTTCGAGCAATTCTTGTGTCACCTGATCGGGTCGAACATGTTCGACATGGATCAAACGCCGCTGGGATTTGTCGGTACTGGAGCGGGGGGCCATCAGGTGCCGCAGCGCATACGTTTCACCAATCTTGTTCTGTTCCAGATTTTCTTGATCACCGTATTGATCAATGAAAACGACGGGAAGTGAGGCGACGATCGGCACCACAATCTGCTGACGATTATCGGCAGGCAACTGGTCCGTCGAAGCGAGTTCCGACTGCACCACCAGCGTGGCCACGGCCGAGGCGGGCTTCAAGGGATCGGCCAGCAGATCGAACTGATGGGTCATTTCGATCTCTCGTTCCTGCCCCGGTGTTAACTCGATGGCCTGGCTGGAAACCTCGTTCCCATCAATCAGCAGCTTGACCTGCACTTCAAACGAGCTGAGATCGCTGGCGGGGTTCGAGGACGAACTGGCCCCACTCGCATGCACGCGGGCCAGCAAACGACACGGAACCTCGGCACTCGTCAAACCATCTTCAATATGAAACCCCGAAACCCAAACGTTGTGAGCGGGACTGGTTGCAAGATTGACAACCTGCAGCCCGGAAAGACGCCGCAGCAATTCGGGCGTGACCCCCGACTGCCAGGCATTGGCCTGCAAATCGGTCAGCAGAACCACTCGTTTTGAGGGAAGATCGACGGTTTGCTGACAGGCTTGCTCGGCCTGTTCCAGACCGGCCCGTATATTTCCTTCGGCATCGACCAGCTTCACACGTTCCAGCGCCCGCCGTGCATCATCTTTATTGCGATAGGCGTCCAGGGTAAACGGAGTTTCCGAACCAGCCAGTGGAATCACCGTAATCCGGCTTTCCGGCGGGAGCGAATCAATAAATTCGGCCCCCTTCCCTTTGGCGCGATCCAGCAGTGTCCCACCCAGGGCTTCGACCCCCAGGCTGCGACTATTATCCACGACGAGTACGGCATGAACAGGAGCACGGGTACTTGCCAGTGATTCGCTTGTTTCGCTCGATGTTCCCGCTAACCCCGACAACTGGTATCCAGCTGCTCCTAATCCCGCGAGCAATCCGACGGCGAGCAACCCTTTGCTGCGTCCCTTCGGAGCGGTCACCCAACCGATGGCAAACCCAAACGCCGCCAGCAGGCTGAGTCCCAGCAGCAAGCCCTGCCACATCGCCCCCGCAGCCGCCCCTTTAAAATAGGGTCGCGACAAAACCAGGCCGA
The DNA here is from genome assembly GCA_945869955.1 of Schlesneria paludicola DSM 18645. Taxonomy (GTDB): domain Bacteria; phylum Planctomycetota; class Planctomycetia; order Planctomycetales; family Planctomycetaceae; genus Schlesneria; species Schlesneria paludicola_B. Next base: position 6,646 of record CAMBQP010000052.1, on the reverse strand, counting down.
ATAACACCACCGCCAGCACCCGGAGCGCCAGCAGCAAAATATCACGCAGATGCAGGACTTTGCGGTTTCGTTCGAGCGCTTCTCGCAAAAAATCCATCGCGGCCCAGTTCACCGTTTTGAATCGACGCCGATTCAAAAGATGGATCAGTACCGGCCCCGCCGCCGCAACGGCTCCGGCAATCGCAAATGAACTGGCGTCAAAACTGAGCATAAAAAACGTTTCCGCGAGTGACTTCGTGATCCGTCGGGGTCAGTGGCAATCCCACCCGAAGCAACTCAATTCCGCAAGACTCAATTCTGGATAACTCAAAGCGGGATCAAGGGAAGCCGCTTCAGCCGGTTTACCCTGCGAGAGGGACAACGGCAAAGACCAGCCGAATTGGTGGCGATTCACTTGGGCTTACCTCCACCCAGCTTTTCTCTGAGGCCTTCGATCTTCCCTTCCTGCAGAATCGGGAGATACCGGTTCGGGATGGCAAGAATGAAACAACCGACCGCCGTACCGTAAAGTTGCCCCTGCTTACCATGGACCCAGCGCGTGTCACGCCAGGAACCATCTTCAGCGGGATTTTCGGGTTTGCGGACCTGTGAGGCGACCAGGTGCTCACGCAACAGCGGATAGTTGGTCCGCCAGCTTGGTCCCCCCGACTGATAGAGGGCTTGCCCGAGGTAATACAGTGTATAGGCATCAAATGGGACTTCCCCATTTCCCTTCACCGGGGTCAGTCTCGAGAGCTCTTTCGACATGTAGTCCAGATTTTTCGAAATCCGCCAATCGTCATACTGGCCAAACTCTTGCAAGCAAACCACTCCACACGCCGCCATGGCGACAGTGGCCCGATTGCCATCATAAGTAAACTGACCCGGCCCCTCTTTGGCCCGATCTTCCATCCCCCGGGCACCATTGTCCGCCTTGTAATGGTCACGAACACTCTGAATGGCCAGCTTGATCACGTCGTTACGAACTTCAAACCCACTATCGACGGCGCTGCGCAGTGCCTTCGCCTGCATCACGGATAAGCTCAGATCATGCCCATGCGGCTGTCGTTTGGCGCGATAATCCCAACCTCCGTCATCACACTGCGTGTTGGCGATCAGTTTCAGCGACTTTTCCAGGGTTTTCCCAATCTGGGGGTCATCCGTCATGCCATAGGCCTGCCCCAGTACGAAAGCGGCCAACCCATGGTTGTAGAGGTCACGCTGGGCATCCGCGATATTTAACAGCCCCGATGGTTTGGCGTTTTTCACCACATACTTCAGCGCCCGGTCGACGTTCTCGCCGTACTTTCCCCGACCCGGTGTATGACCGGCCGAGAGAAAAGCGAGTGCCCCAAGCCCCACCAGTCCCAGGTCGTTGGATTCCCAATTTCCCTGCGGACCTTGAGTTTTTGCCAGCCAGGCCAAGCCCCGCTCAAGCGCCAATTCGCTTTCCGGAGTCACTTCCCATTCGTTCTGGGCGTAGACGGGGACCGTCAGCACCGCGAGCAACACGGGAACAATCATCAGAACACGAAAGGGAGTAGTAGATTTCGCCATGTGAATAAATTGATGGAAGTGCAGAAATGGTTACGTCTTTTTCTGGCCCCAAATCGAAAAATTGCGTGGATTCACCAAAAAACGAGCGACAAACACCAGAGATCGTCCCCCGTTACGCCCGCCCCGTTACGCTCACCGTCAAACGGCCTGAGATGCCTCAGATTGGTCGATTGAAGCCGATTGCCAACCTAAAACAGCGGCTGGAGCCCCCCCCTGAGGTACGCTTGCCGATGAAGTTCTCGTCGCACAATGATCATACAAAAAGAAAAGCTCCGCTGCATCGGACTACGATGGTCGGAGCGGAGCAAACTGTCACTCTGTCACTCTGTCACTCTGTCACTCTGTCACTCTGTCGTAATCCTCGGCAGGGGAATGATCCGCGAGTGACCCGGTGTTCAGCGTGAATCACGCCATCGCCTTAAAACAGGCTGACATCCTCATCGAGATCAATCAACCCTTGGCTGAACATCTGTGAAGGTTGACCGGGCGGACTGCACAAATGGGTTCCATTTTCATTTTCAAATTCTTGATCCACAAAAAATGGATCCAATCTCGGAATAAAAGGGAGAATGTCATAATTTGCGGGAAATTCGTGGTCCTTGAACAGCAAATCGTTTGCCTGGCACTCGTACGAGAGCATTTCTTCCGCGTTAGGTGTACTTGCAAATAAGCTCTGCAATTGATTGATCAACTGATCAAAGTTCTGTTCCGTTGAACGAATGTTGACTGACGGCATTCGATGTGCCGCCCAGCCGGCGAGACTGGCCGTCAGTTGCAAGCTGACTTGGCCTGGACTTTGGTTATTCAACAGCTTCAGACAAAGTGGGCCACTCACCCTACCGCCACTGGCCCTTCCGCTACTGCCCACAGCAGATAAATGAAACTCTTTGGCCTGTTTTCGGGTCTCAAACGAATACAAATAAACCAGAAAATACTCGGCACCAAACACCACTTGATTCACCCAGCTGTCGCCGTACGTTTCCACAAATGCATGGACCGCCGACGGGGTAGGGGTTTGGCCCAACGCCGCCAGCGCGTCCGTCAGTTCCGATGTTTTTGCGGTGTGATCCCCTGCCCTTAACTTTACCGCTTTCGACTGCCTGATGACGACGGCGACGGGATTTGGACTCTCGAACCAGCTTTTTGACAGCGCCTTCTTTGCGTGAATTGCGGTCTCTCCGTGCTCAGAGCCGGTCGACGACGACAGGGATAATGACGACGCAAACTCTTTCCATGTCAGGCAATACGAGACCGAGAGTGGCTGACTGGCGTCGGATTGATGGAGCTCGGCCCCATTGATCAGATACGTTTGCTTTCCGGTAAATTGGGCCGACTGTTTTTTGTATCCGTATCCCAGCCCAAAAACCGTGGAATCCGCAAAACGCGAGCCCGTTGGTGCTTTGGAAGGAAACGAGGTCATTCCCTGGGTTGATGTTTCCATTTGTGCAGTTCGTCCCGAACAGATGATGGATTTGGCTGCCGCTTCACTTGCGGTCTACTTCCTGCGCCATGTCGACCAAATAAATTTTGACGAAATTTCAAAAAATTCTTAATATTAAAAAATAAATTATTGGAAAATATTGAAATATAAGTAAGTTTGGTGAAAGAACGACAGCGTTAAGCGTTACCAGGCTTTTCCTCTTCAAACAGGTCGGACTTGGCCGCAACCGGCTTTTCCGATCGCTGGTAAGCCCAGGCGGATGCGAGCGACAGGCCGGTCAAAATATGCCAAAACGCATGGCCTTGAAACCAAGAATCGGACAGGCTAAACCGTCCGGCAAGGTCCATTTCCCGACAGATGATCCCAGCGATCAGGTTAATCAGTGCCAACCCGATCCAGCCCGACTGCATCCGGTAAGCCCGTGAAAATTGGTCCAGCACCGCGCAAAGACCCACAATCAGGATCAACGTCGTCATCACCTGCAGCGAGGACATCGCCCATTTGTACTGGTAGAAGAGAACGCTGAGGGTGAAGACAACTCCCGCCAGAATCGGCCAGGTTGGAGCCGATTTCCAGGAATCGACCATCCCAATCGAGGGCCACCACCGCCCGAAACCGATCGCAATCAACATCAGTAGCGGTGAATACATGGCGGCCACGTCGAGTTGCTGGCCCCAACGAGTCAGTGATGCGTGAAACACCCCACTCCCGATCCCCAGATAACAACAGGCAACACCAAACAGCAGGCTCATAGCCGGGTTTTCAATCAGGTAGCCCCGACGCTGTGTGGATTGCTGGCGAAAGTCATCCCGGGCAGCACTGACGGCGTACAGTCCGATCAGGACATAGATCAGATTCGACCAGGTGTTCGCATGTGTCCGAATCACTTGCTGACGGTGGACCAATTCAGCATACCGAGGACGTTTGAACTCGGCACTTTCGGTCCATCCTTGCCAGACATTCTGATCCTGAAACCCCCAATCGATGGCGAACAGAATCGCGGCCACCAGGATTGTTCCGCCCCACGCGAGTCGCCCCCCTGTCATGCGATTCCTTCAGTTGTACTGATTTCAAGTAATACGCTGATCCGTCAAGTCGCCGGTTTTCTGACGTGAAAAAGGGGTTCTCCGGCATCAACGCCCAGCAATTCGCACTTCTGCGGATCAACAAGCTCCCTCCCGTAGGTCACTTCAACCACAAAGCTAGTCTGAGTCAATCGATCCTTCAGATCCATGCCGTAGAGCCTGACATGATCATTCTGATAGTACAACCGCTCACGCTCGCGCGGGTCGGTAATCGTGGGGTCTTCGAGCGTCGTCTCTCCTGAAATCGGCACCTGGATCAATCCCCAACCGCCCGGTTTCAGGATCCGAAAGATTTCCTGCATCGCTTTCCGATCCTCAGGCACATGCTCCAAAACATGACTGCATAACACGATATCGAATGAGTTATCCGGCAGGTCCATCGAGGTGATATCGATCTTGCGCATCGCATGGGGACTGGCAAGATCGGCCGAGACATAGTCCAGTCCGGGAATCTTCTTCAAGTGGACGGAAAACGCCATTTCCGGGGCGAAGTGTAAAAGTCTTTTCGGTTTGCCATCCAACAAATCCGTGTGAGAATTGAGATAGCGCCACCCTAATCGGTGTCGCCGGTGCGAAAGGCAGATCGGGCAAACGATATCGGGATTGCGGCGGGACATTGGCCCATGCGAGAGAAAGGACCGAGTCCAACTGTCACAGACGATGCAGTATCGGTTACGGCCGAAAAAAAACAGTCTGGTAAGAGGACGACACAGATATCGGATCCTCATTTCCCACGGTTCAAACGCCGCTGGTAAGAGTGCTTTTATTTCTGACAGCAATGGATTTTCCTGGCTTCTAAAACGGTGACGAGGCTCTGAGTTTTCACGGCAGGTTGATTTTCTGGTGTTGCATCCGGTGGCCGACTTGATCGAGCAACGCCAGCTTGCCCCCATAAGTGCGCCGCAGGTTTTCGGTCGTGAAACACTGTTCGACCGGGCCACTCGCCACCAGTCGCATATTCAGCAACAAGACTTCATCGAAATACTCGGCGACCGTTTGCAAGTCGTGGTGGACGACGAGTGCGGTCTTGCCCGCTGATCGCAGTTCTCGCAACAGTTCCACAATGGCCCGCTCGGTCGCCGCATCGACCCCGGCGAAAGGTTCGTCCATCAGGTAGACATCGGCGTTTTGGACGAGTGCTCGTGCCAGGAAGACCCGCTGCTGCTGGCCTCCCGAAAGTTCGCTAATCTGCCGCCCGGCAAACTCCGCCAGCCCGACTCGTTCCAAGGCCGCCAAAGCCTGTTGGCGATAAGAGCGGCTGACGGGACGGAACCAGCCAATTTGGCGGTAGAGTCCCATGGCAACGACATCCAGTGCATTCACGGGAAAATCCCAATCAACACTGGTCCGCTGCGGCACATACCCAATTCGCCGCCGCTGCTGTTGGTAAGTTCCACCAAAAAAACGGACTTGTCCATCGGTTCGGGGGATCAGTTCCAGCACCGCTTTAATCAGTGTGCTTTTTCCCGCACCATTCGGACCGACAATCGCCACCAATTTTCCAGCGGGGGCATCATAATCAATATCCCACAAGACCGGCCGTCCCCGGTAGGCAACGGTCATGTCGTGGATCGAAAGCGGCGAAGTGGTAGGATGAATTGCGGCCATGCCTTCTTTTTTACCCGTGGCGGACGATGATTCCTAGTCGATCGCGCTCCTGCAGGCTCGTTTCCTCGGATCTCCTGTTGTCTCCCGTTAATAACATAAGGTCAAAATGATTCCCCGAAATTCCCCCGTGACCCCGATTGTTCCCTCGTTAACTCGCGAACAGGTTCGCGATGTCGACCGGATTGCGATCGAAAACTTTGGCATGCTCGGGTTGGTCCTGATGGAAAACGCGGGCCGGAATGCGGCCGAGCTGCTGCGAAGTCTCGGCATCACCGGTCGGGTGGTGATTTGTTGTGGCAAGGGAAATAACGGCGGTGATGGTTTTGTGATCGCCCGCCATCTCGAAAATTGGGGAGTGGAAGTCCGTGTGCTGCTCTGCACGTCCCCCTTGCAAATTTCCGGCGATGCCGCAGCCAATCTGCAGATTCTGGAACGAGCCCAAACCCCGCTGCTCTCTCCACCCTTTGACTGGGGCCCCCAGTTGGCTGGTGCAGACTGGATTGTGGATGCATTGCTGGGAACGGGAACCCAGGGGACGATTCGCGAACCCTTCGTCGCGGCGATCGAGGCGATGAACGCATCCGGCAGCAAGCTCTTCGCGGTCGATCTCCCCTCGGGGCTGGACTGTGATTCCGGCCAACCGCTCGACGTTTGTATTCGGGCTGATCACACCGCCACATTCGTGGCCCGGAAAATCGGCTTCGATCAACCTGCGGCCACCCGCTGGACGGGGGAGATCCACGTGATCGACATCGGGGTCCCCAAATCCCTGTTACAGCAGCTCTGATCGGGTGTTTTCGGTGTTTTCGGCAACAGTTATCGCGAAAGAAACCGGATCAGGGCAGGTCCCAATTTCGGAAAAACGTTCTCGACCCGGTACTGACCAAGTTCCTCGACCAGCGGCGGCTGGATCAGGCTGGCCATTGCACACACGCCGATACCGTGAAACACGCCAAGACCGGGGCGATCAGAGGCC
>CAMBQP010000051.1 GCA_945869955.1 Schlesneria paludicola DSM 18645 | reverse complement strand
AGGGAAAAAAGTCCAATAAATGAGGATTTGCTGTCGTCGAGTGACTTTTCAGTCGAACGACGGAAACGAGTTCTGATCCTTTGGTTTTTCCGCTGGCTCAGGGGGCGACAGTTTTGGAAGTTCTTTCCAAACGTTTGGATGTTTGGTCTCGCGGTACATTCGTTTGTTGGTAAAATCACTCAATCGTGGAAGAACGGGGACAGACACCGCGGACGGAGTCAGTTCCCGTTCTTCCACGCGACGAGCTGGTCGCGCCGGGAGGAAAGGGGACAGACACCGCAGACGGAGTCAGTCCCCTTTCCTCCCTGGTCGCGCTGTGGACAGACACCGCGGACGGAGTCGGTCCCCGTTCTTTCACGCGACGAGCTGGTCGCGCCGGGAGGAAAGGGGACAGACACCGCGGACGGAGTCAGTCCCCTTTCCTCCTTGGTCGCGATGGATGTTTTGTGAATCGGATGTGGATGTGGGAATATCGCAGGTGATTTCGATGTTTGGGAATTCGGTCTGTTGTTCAAAAGAAATCTCGGAGGGACTGGCCACGGGCTGGCCAATTGGCCAACCGGTGGCCAGCCGCTTGGCCAGTCCCATCTCCTTCAATCATCAGGGTTTAGAGATTTTTTGGCAGGACTGGCCCGGCTGGCCAAGGTGCCACTGCTTCGGAGTCTTCGGAGAAGCAGTGCTCTTCGTCTTGCTCGTTTCTTCCCGCGACGCCATATCAACAGTCCGGTTTTTATTGAGTGGCGACTTACGATGTCACTGCGAGGACTGGAGCGAGTCCCCTCGCCCCGGTACTCCGGGGAGAGGGTTAGGGTTAGGGTGAGGGGGCTTTTCCCGCCGCCGTTAAACGTAAACATCTCGTCGAATTCTCGGTGATTCTCAGAAAATGAATCGCGAACTGCTGCGGGTGACCTTGACGTTCGAAGAACCCCTCACCCTAACCCTCTCCCCGGAGTACCGGGGCGAGGGGACAGGACCTGCCCGCAGTCTTTGGCTGTGAGATTCGGTTCGGGTAATCGCCACTCTTCAACGATTTTGTTGGATTGTCTGGTGGGACGACATCGTCAAGCAGGGGGCGGTGAATACAAGGTGGCGTGTCCAGAGATGTTTGGCACTGCTTGTCCCAGAGCGGACAAGCAGTGGCATAAGCCTCAGAAATCCACTTGAATAATACACAGTGCGAGGTGCCTGTCCCCCTTTTTCAACAGACTGCCAGGCGGCCACTGTCATCCAGCGACTTTTGCGAACCGCTGAAAAACGCTAGAACCGGTTGCGTGCGACGATTCAGGTCGTCATTGAGAACCCCGCATCCGTCTCAAAATCGGAACGAATTTGACGACGCTTGTCCCCTGATTTGCCCGACTGGCCACTTTTGCAATACCCCATGAATGGATCACTCGAATGACCATACCAACGACGTTTCCTTTGACGTGGTGCCGCGATCAGTTTCCTGGCTTACGGAGAACTGTTGCCAAGCACCCGGTCGCGTTTTTTGATGGGCCGGGGGGAAGTCAGGTTCCGCAGCGGGTGATTGATGCCGTGGGGCATTACATGGCCCACACCAATGCCAATCGTGGCGGCCAGTATCCGACCGCTGTCGAGAGCGATCAGTTACTGGAATCGGCACATGCCACCGTCGCGGCACTGCTCGGTACACCGCATCCCGAGTCGATCGTCTTCGGTGCCAACATGACGACGCTCACGTTTGCACTCAGTCGAGCTCTCAGTCGGACCTGGCAGCCGGGGGATGAAATCCTGGTGACGCGGCTGGATCATGACGCAAATGTGACTCCGTGGGTCTTGGCGGCACGGGATGCGGGGGCGACGGTGCGGTATGTCGAGTTTCATCGTGCCGATTGCACGCTTGATTTGGACGACTTCCGGTCCAAGCTTTCGGCCAAAACCCGGTTGGTGGCGGTTGGATGTGCCTCAAACATCGTGGGGACCGTCAATCCAGTTCAGGAAATCTGCCGTGAAGCTCAGGCAGCTGGTGCTCAGGTCTTTCTGGATGCGGTCCATTATGCCCCGCATTCGCTACCGGATGTGACCGAGTGGAATTGTGACTGGCTCGCTTGTTCCGCCTACAAGTTTTTTGGTCCGCATGTGGGGGTTTTGTATGGGAGGCCCGAGCGATTGAAATCCCTGTCGCCGTATAAGCTTCGTCCGGTGACCGAGTCGTTGCCGGGACGCTGGATGACGGGGACGCAAAATTTTGAGGGGATTGCGGGGGCGAAAGCGGCGGTCGATTATCTGGCCGATCTGGGGCGCCAGGTTGTCACGGCCTCGGCGACGAACGCCAGTCATGCCACCGCTCCGGCTGTCGCCACGTTGCGAGCGACTCTACAGCGGGGGTATCACGCCATCGGTGACTATGAACGGCAGCTCGCGGAATTGCTGCTATCAGGTTTGAGTCAGATTCCGGGGCTGAAGATTCTGGGGCTCACCGACCTGGGGCGGCTGCAGGAACGAACACCGACGGTCAGTTTTGTCCATGATCGGCTGTCGGCCATCCAGATTGCGGAAACGCTGGGGCGATCGGGATTATTCGTCGGGCATGGCAACTTTTATGCGTTACAGTTGACTGAGTTTTTCGGGTTGGAACCGCAGGGTGTCGTCCGGGTGGGATTGATGCACTATAATACGGTAGAGGAAGTGGCCAGGTTACTCGAAAGCCTGAAGAAATTGGTCTCATTCGCTGATGCCTGATTCTGGGGTGCGAAGGGACTTCTCTGGCGGATGACCCGCCGCAGGCCCCTAGGGGGCTGGGCGTGGCTTGCATGCGATCGCGAAGGGGAACTACCATTCCGCCAGTAAACCTCTTGTTCTTTAGGGATTCTATGATGCTTCGAACTTGCCTGTGTCTGTCAGTTTTTGGTGCCATCATCGTGCAGGGGGTCGTTCAGGCTCCGGCTCGGGCGGATGACTGGCCGCAGTGGATGGGGCCAAAACGCGATAACGTCTGGCGCGAAACCGGGCTGGTCGACACGTTGCCGAAAGAGGCTAAGATTGTCTGGCGGGCACCAGTCGCCGGGGGGTACTCGGGTCCCGCCGTGGCCGGAGGGAAGGTTTACGTCACCGATTATGTGACCAGGGACGATGTCAAAGTCGACAACTTCGCCCGCAAGGAATCGACGGGTGTCGAGCGAATTCTCTGTTTCGATGAAAAGACGGGGAAACAGCTCTGGTCGAAAGAAAAGGCCGAGACTTACTCGATTTCGTATCCGGCAGGACCCCGTACGACTCCGCTGATTCATGGCGGAAAGGTCTATGCGCATGGTGCTGAAGGGATGATTGCGTGTCTCGACGCCACTTCGGGGGACGTGGTCTGGTCCCAGAATCTGAAAGAGACTTACAAGACGAAAGCGGCGTTGTGGGGGTATGCCAGTCAGCCGCTGATTGATGGCAACAAGCTGATCATTCTGGCGGGGGGCGAAGGGTCGCACTGTGTTGCGTTGAACAAAGACACGGGTGTCGAGATCTGGCGAACGGGGACCGCGACGGAACAGGGTTATTCGCCTCCGCTGATCATTCAGCACGCGGGTGTACGACAGTTGATTATTTGCAGCCCCGATTCGATCTACTCGGTTGATCCCGAAACGGGCAAGCAGTACTGGTTACAGGATTACAAGGGGGACAATGGTTCGATCATTATGACTCCGATCCAACTGGGGAATTTTCTGTTTGTGGGGGGCTATAACAACAAAAACATTCTGCTGGAATTGGCTGCCGACAAACCGGGAGCCAAGACCGTCTGGCGTGATCAAGCCAAAAAAGGGATTTCTCCGGTCAATGTTCAGCCATTCCTGATGGATGGCAAGATCTTTGGGCTGGATCAAAGCGGTGACCTGCGCTGCTTTGACATTCCCAGTGGTGACATTCAGTGGACGACTCCGCAGCCGCTGGGCGAACGGAAGGTCGGGAGCGGAACCGTATTTCTGGTTCGAGCGGGCTCGTCCGACAAGTTTTGGATGTTTGCGGAAACGGGTGACCTGATTATTGGACAAATCACCGCGAAGGGCTTTACGGAACTTTCCCGCATGCATGTGATTGATGCGACCAATAATGCGTTTGGACGCGAGGTCGCCTGGTGTGCCCCCGCTTATGCCAACAAGCGGATGTATGTCCGCAACGACAAAGAGCTGATCTGCGTCGATCTGGCAAAGTAGACTCGCCAGGAATTGTGGCGGCCGCGCTCCAGTGGCAACCGCTCTGCAGTGGCACCCGTACTTCAGTGGCGGCCCTGCTATAATTTCCCGGCAACTGTTTTTATCCCTGTAATGATTGGCTTAGTGACACGATGATCGTTCCTCCCTCCACACCCGATTGCTTTTCTCCCCTAGACGACGCGATTGATGCGTTGAAAGCGGGGCGTTTGGTGATGGTTGTGGATGCGGAAGAGCGTGAAAACGAGGGGGACTTCGTTTGTGCCGCAGAAGCGGTGACTCCGGAAATGGTCAGCTTCATGCTGCGGTACGGAGCCGGGGTCTTGTGTGTACCGCTGCTGCAAGAGACTGCAGATCGACTGGGGCTTTCGCCCATTGTCGATAGTCAGCGGAACAACGCTCCCAATCAGACGTTGTTTATGACTCCTGTCGATCATCGGGATGCGGGGAGTGGTGTCAGTGCTGACAACCGTGCCAAAACGATTGTTGCGATGAGTGACCCTGCCAGCGTCGCCGCAGACTTTGTCCGTCCGGGCCATCTGAATCCGTTACTGGCGAAAGAGGGGGGAGTGCTACGTCGAACGGGACATACCGAGGCGACCATCGATCTGCTCCGTCTGGCGGGGATGAAGCCTGTTGGGGTGCTGATTGAGATCCTGAGCGAGCAGGGTGGGGGGATGGCTGGGATTGACGAGATGCGCGGACTGTCGAAAAAATTTGGCATTCCGCTGATCTCGATCGACCAGATTATCCGCTATCGGCGGCGGCGCGAGCAGCTGGTCACGCGGGAAGTCGAAACCCCGTTTGTGACGCGTGATTATGGTTCGTTTAAGATCATTGCCTACAGCGTGCAGTACGAAGAACAGCAGCCGATGGCGATTGTTTGGGGTGACCTCAGTTCGGTCCCGGCACCGCTGGTGCGAGTTCATTCCTCTTGTTTCACCGGAGATGTGCTCGATTCGCTCCGCTGTGATTGTGGGGACCAGTTGCACATGGCGATGCGGATGATCCATCACGAGGGGGCAGGGGCGGTGATTTATCTGCCTCAGGAAGGACGCGGGATTGGGCTACTCGCCAAACTCAAGGCCTATCAGCTCCAGGATCAGGGATATGATACGGTCGAAGCGAACCACAAACTCGGTTTCAAAGCCGATTCGCGTGACTATGGTGTCGGCCTGCAAATCCTGAAAGATCTGGGGCTCACCTCGGTTCGGTTGCTGACGAATAATCCGCAGAAGATCAACGCGTTTCCAGGATTCGATCTGACGGTGGTCGAGCAAGTTCCGATTATTGCACCAGCTGAAAAGCAGCGAGAATTCTATCTGGCGACCAAACGAGACAAAATGGGTCATAGGTTTCCTGGCGGGGCCAATCTGCCGGAATAGCGGCTGCTGGCGGATTTTTCTGCGAGAACACGGGGGCCGGGTCGCATGGGCTGTTTTGGAAATTTAACGCAAGGACGCAAAGTCGCAGGGACGCAAAGAAAAATCGAACCAACGGTAGACTTCAAATTTGCAAACGCCAACCCGTTTTTTGTATTCTTTGCGCCCCTGCGGCTTGGCGCCTTGGCGTTAAATCCACGTTCCCGCATTTCCGTCGGGAAGAACCGAGCGGGCTATCGTCTGATGGGGACGGTCCCTGAGAGAACTCACCTGTCCGTTTAAATTGCGTTGATCTCTTCAGCATTTGAACGGTGAACGATCCAAGAGTAAGGGAGGCGTTCTCAACTTCCCGGAACTGCAAACCGTCCCGTATACTCTGGAAGTCAATTGTCTCCAGCCTGTTCCGCCGACATACTACGGCTAAGATCTCAACGAATTGGCCAGGTTTGATTCGTTTGCCATTCTCCCTACCGCTACCCTGATGAGAATCTCGACATGCGCACCCCAACGCTTACCTGGATCTGCCTGATCGCATTGAGTCTGCCAGTCAATGCGGAAGAATTCCAGGTTCATCAATTTGAACGGCGAGCTTTAACCGAAGACTACTTTTCGGAAGGGGCCAGCTTGGGGGATCTCAATCAGGATGGGAAACCGGATGTGGTGCATGGTCCCTTCTGGTGGGAAGGTCCAGAATTCTCGCAGCGACATGAGATTTATCCTTCTAAGCCCCAAAACCGTCGAGGTTATTCCGACAACTTTTTCTCGTGGGTTTACGACTTTAATGGGGATGGCTGGAATGACGTTTTGACGGCAGGGCTTCCCGGAACCCCTGGCTTCATTTTTGAAAATCCGGGACGCGACAAATTGGATCAGCATTGGAAGAAGCACAAAGTCTTTGCCCAAGTCGGAAATGAATCGCCCCAGTTTGTCGATCTGGTCGGTGACGCACGTCCCGAACTGGTCTGTGCCCGCGATGGGGTCTTCGGGTATCTCAGCTTCGATCCCAAGCAGCCGTTTGCAGAGCAAACGCTGCATGTGATCAGCGGAAAAATCACCGATACTCCGTTTGGGCATGGCCTGGGGGTCGGTGATGTGAATGGAGATGGACGTCAAGACCTGCTGTACAAAGATGGCTGGCTGGAACAACCGAAATCGATCGAGGGGGATCCACTCTGGGTGGTTCATGCGTATCCCTTTTCAGGTGCCGGCGGCGGCGACATGTTTGCCTACGACATTGATGGGGACGGTGACAACGATGTCATCACCAGTTTACAGGCGCATGCTTTTGGACTCGCCTGGTACGAACAGGTTGCCGAGGGGGATCAGATCCAATTCAAGAAGCACCTGATCATGGGAGAGAAGCCGGATGACAACCCGTACGGGGTGAGGTTCACCGAATTGCATTCGCTCGCCCTGCATGACATGGATGGCGACGGGCTGAAGGACATTGTCACCGGTAAGACCTACTGGTCGCATCACGACCGCAGTCCGATGTGGGATGCGGGGGCGGTGGTCTACTGGTTCAAGCTGGAGCGGACCAAAGAGGGGGTCAACTGGATTCCGTACCTCGCCGACGGCGAAGCGGGGATCGGGCGACAGTTAACGGTGGGCGATCTGAATGGTGACCAGATTCCGGACATTGTTGTCGGGGGGATGAAGGGTTGTCATGTGCTGCTGCAATCGGTTGCCACTGTATCTGAGGCGGAGTGGTCTGCGGCGCAGCCAAAGCAACCGATCGAGATGGCGGAAGGGCTGTCCCCCGAACAGGCCGCGGCACGGATGACGGTTCCCAAAGGGTTTCGGGCAACACTGGCGGCGGGTGAGCCACTGGTTCATCAGCCGGTTGCGTTTACGATCGATCATCGTGGCCGTCTCTGGATTGCCGAGGCTTACACCTATCCCAATCGGGCGGCGGACGGGAAGGGGAGTGACAAGATTGTCATCCTCGAAGATACCGATGGAGACGGTTCGTTTGAATCACGAAAAGTCTTCATCGAGGGTCTGAATCTGGTGAGTGGACTGGAAGTCGGTTTTGGTGGGGTCTGGGTCGGGGCACCTCCTTACCTGATGTTTATTCCGGATCAGGATGGAGATGATGTTCCTGATCCTGTTGTGAAAGGGGCCACAGCACAGGCTGTCCAGTTTCCTGCGGACGTTCCAGCGGGTGCGACTGTCCTGCTGGATGGATTCGGCTGGCAGGATACGCACGAAACCTTGAACGCCTTCATCTGGGGACCCGATGGCTGGCTTTACGGCTGTCATGGGGTCTTTACCCACTCGAAAGTGGGCAAACCAGGGACACCCGACAGCGAGCGGCAAGGGCTGAATGCCGGGGTCTGGCGTTATCATCCGACCAAGCGTCAATTCGAGGTTTTTTCGAATGGGACCAGCAACCCCTGGGGAGTTGATTTTAATGATCGGGGTCAGGCCTTTATCACCGCTTGCGTGATTCCGCACTTGTGGCACATGGTGCAGGGGGGGCGTTATCACCGACAGGGTGGCCAGCACTTTAATCCGTATACGTTTGACGACATCAAGACGATCGCCGACCACGCTCACTATGTGGGGAATCTGGCCGATCATGCCTGGTGGGGTCACGAACCCCATGCCCCCTCGGATACGCTCGCGGCGGGGGGAGGTCATGCTCATTGTGGTGCGATGATTTATTTGGGGGACAACTGGCCGGCGGAATATCGCAATCAGATTTACATGCATAACGTGCATGGAAATCGGATCAATGAATGTCGCCTGGAACGGTCCGGATCGGGCTACATCGGCAAGCGAGCTCCCGACACGATGATCGCCAATGACCGCTGGTTTCGCGGGATCAACTTGAAATACGGTCCAGATGGCTCGGTCTATCTGATTGACTGGTACGACAAGAACGCCTGCCATCGTACGAACCCGGAAATCTGGGATCGGACCAACGGCCGCGTCTACAATATCGCGTATGGAACTCCCGATGCTGCAGCGAAAGCGAGCCAGAAACAATCGATGGCCAAACTGGCAGGGGGGAAACCTGCTGATCTGGTCGACCTGCTGCAGCATCCTAACGAATGGTATGTCCGGATGTCGCGGCGGCGGTTGCAAGAGCAACTGACGATGTCGCCAGGGGGGACAGCCCAATCGGTCGAAGTCAAAAACTTGCTGCAATCCCATTTCCAGCAGGCGGAAGGGATGACGCAGAAACTGCGACTGCTCTGGACGATCCATTCCGTCGTGGGGATCAGTCCTGATCTGACCACGAAACTGCTCGACTCAACCGGTCCCGAGAGTGAGTATCTAAGGGCTTGGGCAATTCAGCTCGAACTGGAAGACAAGGTCCTGTCGGCGGATCAGCTCGTTAAACTGGCGGCGCTGGCCAAGTCGGATCCCTCACCCGTGGTGCGGCTCTATCTCGCCTCGGCCCTGCAGCGATTGCCGCTGGATCAGCGTTGGGGGGTGGCAGAAGGTTTGTTGTCGCGAGCGGAAGATGCGAAAGACCATAATCTTCCACTGGTGATCTGGTACGGGGTCGAGCCGCTGGTCGTTGCCGACCCGCAGCGAGCGATCGCGCTGGCGAAGTCGTCGCAGCTGGAAAAGGTTTCACGCTATATCGTTCGCCGTGCCGCCTCGGCCATCGAGCCGCTGAATGCGGCGATCGAGTGGATGTCGCAGTCGACCGAGACCGCGACGCAATCGATGCTGCTCGAGGAAATCGGCAAGGCCTTTGAAGGCCGGGTCAATATCCCGCAGCCTGCCGCCTGGACTCCTGCCTACGAAAAACTGTTGCAAAGTCCTGATGCCAACGTGCAGGCAAAAGCGGATCAGATTGCGGTCGCGTTTGGTGACAAGCGAATCCTGCCACGCATGCGATCAACACTGGCGGACGCGAAAGCACCGCTGGAAAAACGACAGAAAGCGCTGGAACTGCTGGTCAAGGGACGGGACACCGAAGCGGCCGTAGTCATTCTGCTGGCCCTGGATCAGGCCGAGTTACGCGGCACGGCCTTACGAGCACTCGCCGCCTACGACGATGCCAAAATTCCCTTCGCCATTCTGACCCGGTATGGCCAGTTGACCGAAACGGAGAAACGAGACGCCATCAATACGCTGGTGAGTCGACCGGTCTCGGCCGGAAAGTTGTTTGATGCGATTGAGAAGAAGGACGTTCCGCGTACGGACGTGCATGCTTATCACATACAACAACTGCTGGGTTTCAAGGATGTTGCGCTCTCAAAACGGATTCAATCGGTCTGGGGCGAATTTCGGCCAACGGCTGGCGATAAGCTGGCATTGATTGCCAAGCAAAAAGCAGTGTTAACACCGGCTCGCCTCAAGACGGCAGACCTGAGTAATGGTCGACGGCTGTATGCGAAAACCTGCTCGGCATGCCATCAGTTGTTTGGGGAAGGGGGCAAAATTGGCCCGGATATCACCGGTTCGAATCGAGCCAATCTCGATTATCTGCTGGAAAATATCCTCGATCCGTCTTCGATCGTGGGCAAGGATTATCGGATGACGGTGATCTCGACGAATGATGGGCGAGTCATCTCGGGGCTGATCCAGAAAGAAACCGACAGCGCGGTGACGATCCGCACGATCAATGACACCGTCATTGTTGCCAAGGCGGATATCGACGAGCGGAAGCTTTCTGAACTGTCACTGATGCCCGAGGGACAGTTGAATCAACTGACTCCTGATGAGCAGCGCGATCTGATTGCTTATCTGGGGACTCCTGCCCAAGTTTCGCTACGGGGTCCGAAAGCACCGATTGATCCCAAGACCGGGCGGGTCCTGGGTGTGTTCGAGGGGGAATCGCTGAAGATTGTGGGCAAAACGGGTGGCAATGCCGCCAGTCAGGCGATGTCCGGTTTTCCCAAAGACAAATGGTCGGGAACGGATCATCTCTGGTGGACCGGGGCGGGGCCGGGGGCGCGGCTCGAGTTAGAGCTTCCCGTGGCGACGGCAGGAATGTACGACGTGGAGGTCGTGCTGACGATGGCGCGGGACTATGGAATTGTGCAACTTTTGGTCGACGGAGAAATCCTGGGTGGTCCGATTGACTGTTATGACGTGGATGTGGTGACAACGGGCGTCATGTCGGTTGGCCCCAAAATGCTGACTGCCGGTGAGCATAAACTCGGTTTCCAGATTACTGGAGCGAACCCCAAAGCTGAAAAAGGGTACATGGTGGGAATCGATTATGTGCGACTGATCAAGAAAACCCCTTAAAAAACTGTCATCTCCCGTTTCGACGCGGTGGGTGGGTGGCTGGTTGTGTCGCAGCCAGCAGACTGCTTATGATGCGGGTAACTTTCTCGATGGATCGTTTTCCGCTCAATTTCCTGCCCCAGTTCGGCTTTACCAGGTTTCCTTGTATGCCAGATCCCGCCTTTGCTACTGACCGAAAACCAAGCGGTTTGATGTCGTTGTCTGTGATCGTCAGCTGGGGACTCAGCTTGATGTTGTCGGGGGGAATGACGGGCTGTCAAAAACCGGCCGGGCCTCCCCCGGCGGCCAAAATCCCTGAAGTGATCGTCGCTTACCCGACTCGGGAGGACGTGCAGGAATTCGAAGAAACGACCGGTCGCCTGGTGGCTCGTGAATCGGTGGAAATCCGCTCGCGGGTGAGTGGCTATCTGGAAAAAGCCTTTTTCGTCGACGGGGCGAATGTCCAGCAAGGGGAACCGCTGTTCCACATTGATGCCCGGCCTTATGATGCGGAGTTGGCCCGCGCTTCGGCCAGCGTCGCCCAATCCAAGGCTCGGGTCGATCGGCTGAAACGTCAGGAGGATCGGGCACGCAAGTTGTTTGGTACGAAGAATACGACCCAGGAAGAACTCGATCTGATTTCCGCAGATCGCTCAGAAGCGGAAGCGGGACTGGATGCCTTGGTTGCAACCCAAACCCTTGCGGAACTGAATCACGAATACACGCGAATCAATTCACCAATCACGGGGCGGATCAGCCGGCGCCTGATCGATCCGGGTAACCTGATTATCGCCGACGAAACGCCGCTTGTCAGTGTGATGTCGCTGAATCCGATCTATGCCTATTTTGATATCGACGAACGAACCATTTTGCGGGTGGAACGCTTGATCCGTGAAGGAAAAATTCTTTCCCCTCGCGATACAAAATATGAGGTCCTGTTTGCCTTGGCAGACGAAACCGAATTCACTCGCAAGGGAGTCATCGACTTTCTCGATAACCATCTCTCGACGACGACAGGGACGCTGCGGCTCAGGGCCACCGTGGAAAATGAGAATCTGTTGCTGTCACCGGGGATGTTTATTCGTCTGCATGTTCCGATTGGAAAGCCGCACCCGGCCATTATGGTTCCTGAGGGAGCACTCGGATCAGACCAGGGACAACGCTTTGTTTATGTCGTCAATCAAGAGGATGAAGTCGTCTACCGCCGGGTGCAAATTGGCTCGTTGAAAGAGGGTCGTCGTGTGATTGAGGAGGGGGTCGTGGCGACCGACCGAGTGATTGTGTCGGGGTTGCAGCGGGTTCGGGCGGGTGCCAAAGTTCAGCCGAAGCTGCTGGGGGAAGCACAGGGATCAATCGAACCAGCAACGACCTCACCACCCACAACCTCACCACCCACAACCGCACCACCCACAACCGCACCGCCGACAACGACTCCCCCCGTGAACGCGATTCCTGCCGGGGGAAAATTGACTGTTGACGCCAAGGAACCGGCCAAGCCCTGATCAGGGAATTCTTAGACGATTTCAGATCCTGCCGTCAAAATTGCTGTGGATGTGACGCGGCGAACCCGAATCATTATTTCCGCGATATTCTACGAGTGAATCCATGTTTTCGCGGTTCTTTATCGATCGGCCGATTTTTGCCAGTGTGATTTCAATTCTGATCACACTGGCGGGGGGGATCGCCGTTTTTGGACTGCCGATCGCGCAGTATCCTCCGGTCGCTCCGCCGACGGTTCAGGTCGACTGCAACTATCCAGGAGCCAGTGCTCAGGTAGTCGCCCAGACGGTCGCCGCCCCGATTGAGCAGCAGGTCAACGGCGTCGAGAACATGCTGTACATGTCGTCGCAAAGCACCAGCGACGGTTCGTATACGCTGACCGTCACTTTCAAGCCGGGAACCGATTTGAATCTTGCGCAGGTGATGGTGCAAAATCGTGTCAGCCTGTCATTGACGTCGCTTCCCGATGTGGTACGGCAAACAGGGGTGACGACGAAAAAACGTTCACCCGACATCCTGCTGACCGTCAGCATTAATTGTCCCGATGATCGTTACGACCAGTTATATCTCAGTAATTTCGCGTTAATGCATATCAAGGACGAGCTTTCCCGGCTGCCGGGGATCAGCGAAGTGCTGCTATTTGGCCAGCGTGATTACAGCATGCGGATTTGGGTCGATCCTGACAAACTGGCGACGTTGAATTTGAGCATCGGGGATGTTGTCGCGGCCTTGCGTGAAGAGAATCGGGATATCGCTGCCGGTCACATTGGCCAAGCCCCGGCTCCTCCGGACCAGTTAGGTGGTGCTGCCGCCTTGGAACTTCCGCTCGATGTCTTGGGCCGATTATCGACGGTCGAGGAATTCGAGCAAGTCGTGTTACGTGCTGACCATGAGGGGAACCTGCTCTGTATCAAAGATATCGGTCGCGTTGAACTGGGTGCCCGTTCGCAGGACATTGCCAACCGCTTTGATGGTAAACCGACCGTCGGCCTGGCCATTTTTCAGCTCCCTGACGCCAATGCCCTGAAAACGGCAGACGCGATCAAAGCGACCATGGCCGAATTATCCCAAGATTTCCCGCAGGGGGTGCATTACGAGATTGGTTATGACACGACCCCCTTCATTCGCGAGTCGATTTTTGAAGTGGTCAAGTCGTTGCGTGACGCCATCATTCTGGTGGCGATCGTCGTGCTGGTCTTCTTACAGGGGTGGCGAGCAGCCTTGATTCCGCTGATTGCGGTCCCTGTTGCCATTATCGGAACCTTTGCTGCGATGGCCTTGACCGGATTCAGTATTAATAACCTCACCCTGTTCGGACTCGTCCTGGCGATTGGCATCGTCGTCGACGATGCGATTGTGGTGGTCGAGGCGGTCGAGCAGTACATCGAGCGGGGACTGGCACCGCGTGATGCGGCGATCGCCGCCATGCAAGAAGTTTCTGGCCCGGTGATCGCGGTCGGCCTGGTGCTGAGTGCGGTCTTTATTCCCTGTGCGTTTCTCAGCGGGATTGTGGGCCTGTTCTTTCGTCAGTTTGCCTTGACGATTGCGATTTCGACCGCAATTTCGACCCTGAATTCGCTGACGCTGAGTCCCGCCCTGGCGGCGTTGTTACTTCAACCCAAATCGGCGGCGCGTGATCCGCTGACACGCGTAATCGATTTCTTGTTTGGCTGGTTTTTCTGGCTGTTTAATGCCACGTTCCGGGTGTCAACCAGGGCTTATATTTCGATTGTTGGCCGGATGCTTCGTGTTCCGTCGCTGGTTTTGATTGTTTATGGCGGATTATTATACCTGACTTACTGGGGTTTTCAGCAGCTTCCCAGTGGCTTTATTCCGTCCCAGGATAAGGGGTATTTTCTGGCGGGGATCCAATTACCCGATTCGTCTTCAGCGATGCGGACGCGGGAGGTGGTGGCGCGGATTGAACAAATCGCCCTCAGCATCCCCGGTATCAAGAATGTGAATTCCGTCGCTGGTAACGCGTTCGTGTTAAGTGCCTACGGTTCCAACTTCGGTACCATGTTTATCATTCTGGAGCAGTTTGATGACCGTCGCGAACCCGAGAAATCGGCCGCGAATATTCTGAAGCAGTTGAATCGGCGAATCGCTGCCGAGATACCCGAGGCCTTGATCAACGTCTTTCCTCCTCCTGCGGTGAATGGCCTCGGTCGTGCCGGGGGATTTAAATTGATGATCGAAGACCGGGGCGAAGCGGGACTGTTGGCATTACAGAAAGAGACTGACAACATCGTCCGGCAAGCCAATAAAGAAGCGGCTCCGGTCGGTATGTTTACGGTTTTTAATGCAAACTCACCACAATTATTTGTTGACATTAATCGCGAAGAATGCCTAACGCAGGGGATCAACCTGAACGACGTCTTCGGCACGTTACAGGGCTATCTTGGTTCGCGCTACGTGAACAATTTTAATCGGTTTGGTCGCACCTGGCAGGTGGTCGTTCAGGCGGATGAGCGTTTTCGTGACGAGGTTCGCGATGTCGGGAAGTTGCGGGTGCGAAATCGGCTGGGTGAAATGGTACCGATCGCCTCGATCGCGTCCCTGCGTGAGATCAGTTCGCCCCTGGTGTTAACGCGATACAACATGTACCCCTCGGCCGCGATCAATGGAAGCCTCAAACCAGGCTTCAGCAGTGGGCAGGCGAGAGAGCAAGTCGAAGCCGTTTGTCGGCGCGAGCTTCCTGAAACAATGTCCATGGAATGGACCGAGATTACCTTTCTGGAGCAACTGGTTAAAAACACTGGGATCCAGTTGTTTGGGTTGTCGGTACTGTTTGTCTTCCTGGTGCTGGCGGCTCTGTACGAAAGCTGGTCACTGCCGCTGGCGGTGATTCTGGTGGTGCCGATGTGTGTGTTGAGTTCGATTACGGGTGTGGCGATTGCCAAGATGGATATCAATCTGTTTACGCAAATCGGCTTCATCGTGCTGATCGGCCTAGCCTGTAAAAATGCGATTTTGATCGTGGAATTTGCGAAGTTCCGACGTGCTGCAGGAGATTCCCGCCGCGAGGCGACGCTGCATGCGTGCGAACTGCGACTACGTCCGATCCTGATGACTTCGTTCGCGTTTATTCTGGGAGTTGTCCCGTTGGTGATGGCCAAGGGGGCTGGGGCGGAAATGCGGCAGGCGCTGGGGACTGCAGTCTTCAGCGGTATGCTGGGTGTGACGCTATTCGGGATCTTTTTGACGCCCGTCTTTTTCGCGGTGATTGATCAGATGACCGAATGGAAAATTCTTTCTGGGGGCTGGGTGGCGTCCGTCGGCAAGTTCCTGATGGATCTTTTGACGCTGGCCCCGATTCGGCATGGGATCGTTCGTCTGTTGACCCCTTCACGGGGAAAATAAGCTTCCGGATTTATGTGATGGGCCAGCAAGTCAGTCAGAGATCGGGATTGGCCGTTACCTTTTGTTCAATCTGTCTCGGACCAAGCCCGCCGAAAACGGCCGTCATCGAGAGTGAGTAACTCAAAACGACCAGATCGCTTCGCCGCGGGTTTCCTGCAGATGGAAGCAGGTTTTCAGTCCCGAATGGCTGAGGGCGGTGGCGACGGTTTGAGGAATGCGGCAGAGAATTGTCATCCCGCCGTGATCTTCGATCGTTTCGTGAAAGGCGCGCAGCATCGCCAGTCCCCAGTCATCGATTTCACGGACGCTCCAAAGATCGATCACCACCTGAATTGGGCCATTGGCGATGATATTTTCCACGAGTTCAAACAGTTCGTCGGAAACAAATTCACAAGTCGATTCCACCAGCGCCGGGACGGTGAAACAGACCACGGTGACATTGCGAACCTGTTCAATGTAAAAGCTACGATGATCGACGACAGTCATGCTGGTACCTCGATAAAAGTGTGGGACGACAGAAAAAGCGAGACGCACAGATCGACCGACTGAGGAGCCAACCGTTCCAAGACGGCCCACTCGGCGAGTTGGTGGACAAAGCGGGAATGGGCAATCGCGGAAACCTGAATACGACCATCTGCCAAACGGGTAATCCGCAGATCATGCAAGCGGCCGAACGTCCGCTGCTGAATATGATCTCGCAGCGATTGAAGATCTGCATGACAAAAATCGGTGTGATCAAGAGAAGCGGCTGTCTGGTTCATCGTATCCGGATCGCGTGAGGGCTTGTTGACGGGAGTTCGCTGACAGGAATGTCGAGAAATTTAGCAGTCAATTATGAAGCAATCGAGAATCCCAGATGAAAACTCGAAGAATGCAGAAAAAATGGACCGAATCACAACCGTGCCGAATCTTGTGGCGACGAATCTCATTTTAACAAATCGCAAGAAAAAATCACAGCAATCAAAGAAAATATGAAAATTATTGAGGAGAGGGAACCACGAATCACACGCATCCAACGAATAAGAAATCGTGAGAAAGAGGGAAAAATAGGAGAAAGCGCGTCAAGAAAGCTGTTTGCGGCCAGTCCCCTCGCCCCGGTACTCCAGGGAGAGGGTTAGGGTGAGGGGTCTTATTTCGGCCCGGTTTAAAAAAACGACGGTCGAATTCAATGCGGAAAATAAAAGAGGAAGCGGAAAATGAAAGAGGAAATTCATCGGGAAGGCCGGAGAGTTTTTTGGGTGGTGTTGGGCTGATCGAAGAACCCCTCACCCTAACCCTCGCCCCGGAGTACCGGGGCGAGGGGACTGGAACTCCTGCGGAGTTTTTTTTCTGGGGGCTGCCTGATTTTTCTGGGGTTTTGGGTCCGATTTTTGTTTGCTGGGCAATTCGCTACGATCGGGTTGCCGTTGTGTGATCCGTTTTTATGTTGCGGAAAGTGCGGGGATGGGATGGCTGGCGATCCGTTGTATGACGTGTTTTTGAGCTACAACTCCTTGGATCATATCCAGGTGGAACGCGTGGCCAATGCCTTAAAGTCGCGCCAGCGTTCGGCGTTCGTCGATCGATGGTATCTCTCGCCGGGACACGATTGGGTGGTGGCGCTGGAACAGGCGCTGCAATCCAGTCGCGCCGTCGCCATTTTTCTGGGGCCGAATCCCATGGGCCCTTGGCAGCAGCGGGAACGGGCCTGGGCGCTCGATCAACTCGCCGGACGCAATGACTTTCCCGTGATTCCTGTGTTGCTCCCCGGTTGCGAACCCCCCTTGGGGTTTCTGAAGCAATTGATGTGGATTGATCTGCGGAATGAAGCGGACCATGAGGTCGCGCTGGATAAATTGGCAGCGGCGATTCGGGGCGAATCGGTCGATCGGAATGGTCTGCAGCCCCAGAACTTGATCTGCCCCTACCGAGGTCTGTTCGCCTTCCGGGAAGAAGATGCCTCGTTCTTCTTCGGCCGTGACGTCTACAAACAGAAATTGATTGACCTGGTCGAAAAACAATCGTTCGTGGCGGTGATTGGTGCCTCGGGGAGCGGCAAGTCGTCACTGGTGAGTGCCGGATTGGTTCCTCATTTGCGAACTTTTGGCAAGGGGCCGGTCTGGGATGTGGTCCGCATGGTTCCGCATCTCGATCCGCTCTATTCGTTGGCTTCGGCGCTCGTCCCTTTAAGCGATCCTCATCTTTCACATACGCCCCTGGAAGAGGAACTGCATAAGTTTGCTCGGGATTTGGAGCAGGTCGATCCGGTGGTGCCGCTGTGGGGTCGCGTGAATGCTGTCTTACGACAGCAGCCGGGGACCACCCGCTTGCTGTTGTTCGTCGATCAGTGGGAAGAGCTTTATACCAGTTGTGAAAATCCCCAGCGGCGGATGCGGTTTGTGCAAGAACTGCTGGCGGCGACCTCCCGCAAGGATTCACCCCTGTCGGTCGTGATGACCGTTCGCGGGGATTTTTATACCGAGATTCTGCAGGACCGACAGTTACTCGACCGTATCTCGAACAGCCACCTGGATCTCGGGCCGATGAACGTCGACGAGTTGCGTGCAATAATCGAGGGGCCGGCGAGTAACGTCGGGCTGACGTTTCAGGAGGGGTTGGTCGACCGGATTCTGGCGGAAGCGGGGGCGGAACAAGGGAATCTGCCGCTGCTGGAATTTGCATTGGAAGAGCTGTGGAAACGCCGTACGGTTTCGCAAATGACGCATGCCGGATATGAAAATCTTGGCCGACAAGAGGCTTCGCAGGGAGCGGCTCTTCAGGCCGAAACAGGGGGGCCACTGAGTCGCGCGATTGCCACGTATGCGGAAGAGGTTTATGGCGAGTTACCGCAGGACGAGCAGCAAGCCTGTCCGCTACTGTTTCGCAAACTGGTTCGGGCCGGTTCCCGTTCGGAAAATGATACGCGACGACGAATTCCACTGAGCGAACTGGATGAAACCTCCCGCCGCGTGGCGCGTCATCTGGCCGACAAGCGGTTGTTAATCACGTCTGGAGCGGGTGGAGGGGGCGAGGGATCTCTCGACCTGACCGCGGAGGTAACCGATGCGGGGCCGAGTGATGCCGCAGCGAGTCAGGGCGTTCCCAGCGGGATGACGGTGGAAGTGGCCCATGAAGAGTTGTTACGTCGGTGGGGGCGTTTGAAGGGATGGGTGAATCAGGACCGGAGGTTTTTGCTCTGGCGGACCCAGTTGGAATTGAAGTTGGACGAGTGGCAGCGGGACGGGGCTGCCGCATTGCTGCGTGGAAGTGCGCTGCGGAACGCACGGGAGTTCTATCCTGCACGGCAGGAGGATCTGGGTCCGGATCAGCGGACCTATCTGCACCGCAGTCTGGCAGTGGAAAAGTCTCGGAAACGGAATCAGTGGCTGCTGGTCAGTGCGGGAGTGTTGTTGTTGGGGAGTGGGTGGTTTAGTTACCAGCAGATCCAGCGGAAAAACGATCTCGATAAGTTAGTGAATAAGATTGCGAACAGTTCTGGAAAATGGACAGCCAACCCGATTCAAGATTTGCTGGACAAAAAGTATCCGACGCGTCAGGTGATTGCCGAGTTGGAAAAGCAGGCGCAGGTGGTCAGTGCGGCGGCAAATGAGCGGGGAGAGCAAAGTCTCGCGTATGCATTCGCCGCGTTTGGGCAGGGGGATGTGGAAAAACTTTGTTCGTACATCGAAACGGCGAACGCGGATGAAGTGGATAATTTGGTCACGGCCTTGGGCCATGTGAGCGAACGAGCGTTGCCGAGGCTTCACGAGCTTGCCGATCAGGCGACCTTAGCGGCCAAATCAAACACTCCGGCAGTACCTCCCAAGGAAGGCGAAACGCGGATTTACGCACCGATGAATCAGCAGTGGCAGTGGAAATGTCGTTTGGCGGTGATCGGCTTGCATTTGGGAGACGCCACGATTGCGAGTGACATGTGTCAGATTCAAGATCGTCCCGACCCGATCGAGCGGACGCTGTTCATTGATCGGTTTCCGGATTGGCATGGCGATCTTGGGAAGCTCTTGAAACAGGCAAAAAACGCCGAGGATGTCCCCCTTCGCTCGGCCTTGGCTTGTGGGGTGGGTGCGATCAAAAAAGAGAGTCTGCGAGCGGATTTCAAGTCGCTGTGGGTTGCGCTGTTCGAGGATTGGTATGTAGCCGCTGACGCGTCTGTGCTGCATAGTTCTGCCGGTTGGGCGCTCCGTCAGTGGGGTGTCCCTGAACCAGAGTTGAAGAAATCGGAACCGGGTCTGCCACGGGCAAAGGAAAGCTGGTTTCGCAATTCGCAGGGAATCACGATGCTCAAGATCGAGCCGGGGATGTTTGTTCGGAAAGATTCCCCTGGTAGTGAGTTCGTAGAGCAGTCGGTCACGTTGAGTCAGGCTTATTACCTGAGCGATCGCGAGATCACGGTGTTGCAGTTTCGGCAGTTCGTGAACGATCGGGACTATCCCGATTCAGAAAAGCCTCAGGGTTGGATCGGGGCTCAAAAGAATTACAGCCCGGGCGAGGGTTACCCGGTTCAGCAGGTCCGTTGGTATGACGCGGTGCTGTATTGTAATTGGCTGAGTAAGCAGAACGGTCGCGATCCTGCTTATGTCCGAACCGGCGAGAAGGAGAAAGTTGCGGGCGAAGAATGGGACACGTGGGAACTGGTTCCTCATGGCACTGGATACCGCTTACCGACGGAAGCGGAATGGGAATTTGGATGTCGGTCGGGGACGACGACATTTTATAGTAGTGGCAATCAAGAAGTCTTATCGCGGAAATATGGGACCTGGATGCCATTGTCCGAAAATCAAGCCACGTTGAGTGGCGCGAAATTACCAAACGGATACGGTTTGTTTGACATGCATGGAAACGTTTTGGAATGGTGTCACGATTGGCATGACGACTATGGTGGGCAGGCTGTCGTAGATCCAATCGGTGCTAAGTCGGGCTCGGGCCGGGTGAGCCGGGGCGGTTGCTGGAGCAGCGGAGCGTCCAATTGCCGCTCGGCGATCCGCTTCTGGAGCACTCCGGACCTCCGGAACAGCAGCCTGGGCTTTCGTGTGGCCGCAGTTCCTTCCAGCGAGTAGAGTCGCGTGAGCGCCAGTCGGCGGAGCCGAAACCGGAGGGTCGGGAAGAGCGAGCGTACCCTGGAACGGAGGCCCGTAGGGAGCGGGCGGTAGCCCCGACCGGAGGTGCCGGAGTGGAAGGGGGAGCGGTGATCATCATCGTGCCGCCCAGATCCGCGATCGAGATCAACCATCGCCCCAAACGCCATTGCGGCCCAACAGCATGATTAAAACGAGCGATCCAACCGTTTGACCCGTAGCCATCGGCGCAGGCGGGTCGGTGTTCAGCCGACCTCTTCGGCCGTCTCTGGGGGTTGGTTTCATCTCGGCGTGGAAACATACGGTCGACTAGTTCGTCAATGGTCAAACGTGCAATGACACCACGGGTTGGTGCAGGGGTGCCGGTTAACGCGCTTCTCTTCGAGGCGCGGTTAAACTTTGCGGATCAACAACATGCGACACACGAGCGATCCAACCGTTTTACCCGCAGCCATCGGCGCAGGCGGGTCGGTGTTCAGCCGACCTCTTCGGCCGTCTCTGGACATCGATTTCAGCTCGAGGTAGAAAATTATCGGCGACTAAGTCGTCAATGCTCAAATGTGCAATGACACCTTGGGTAGGGCAGGGCTGCCGGTTGACGCGATTCTCTTCGAGGCGCGGTTAAACGGCGACACTGTTTTTGTGTCACGTCTTGCTACCCTGCAATGCTGTCGGTTGATTTTTGGTGACCAACTCGGTTTTGTAATGGGTGATTGACGAAAATGATCCACGGGTATCACGTGATTCTGACCATGTATGGCTATTGGCTTCCGAACGATCCTCGGGGAAGTTGGTCGGATTTTGTGGGGCGATGGGAGCTTGTTCAATTTGGCCATCCACGTCGGACGCTCTCGAGAAAATTATTGTCCGAATTGACGCCCCGAGAAGTGGCAGCACGAAACGCGGCTCAACGGGCGCTGGTGTATCCAGCGGTGACACTCACAGATGACCAAAAAGAATCGATTGCCGAGGGATTTGCGACTCTTGTTAAAAAAAATGGGTATACAATCTGGGCCTGTGCGATCATGCCCCAACACACTCATTTAGTGATCGCTCGCCATCACTACAAGGTTGAACAAATCGCGACGCTGCTCAAAGGTGCTGCCACTCGACAATTGGTGATAGACTGTCGGCATCCCATGCAGCACCTGCAATCGGACGGTCGATTCCGTTCCGTTTGGGCACATAGTCGTTGGAAGGTCTATCTCGATCACGATGAGGCAATTTCGAATGCAATTCGATATGTGGAACAAAATCCAATTCTTGAAGGAAAGCCAATGCAGCAATGGTCATGGGTGGCACCGTATCGCGGTCTTGAATCGGGCAGGGTCGCCTACCACTAATAATTGGTGTGTTTGATGTATTGGAAACCGCCGTCAACGAGGCTCGCAATGCTCAAACGTGCAAAGACACCACGGGTTGGTGCAGGGGTGCCGGTTAACGCGCTTCTCTTCGAGGCGCGGTTAAACTTTGCGGATCAACGACATGCGACACACGAGCGATCCGACCGTTTGACCCGTAGCCATCGGCGCAGGCGGGTCGGTGTTCAGCCGACCTCTTCGGCCGTTTCCGGGCATCGATATTGTCTCGGCGTGGAAACGTACGGTCGATGAGTTCGTCAATGATCAAACGTGCAAAGACACCTCGGGTTGGTGCAGGGCTGCCGGTTAACGCGCTTCTCTTCGAGGCGCGGTTAAACTTTGCGGATCAACGACATGCGACACACGAGCGATCCGATCGTTTGACCCGTAAGTGAGCCAGGTGTCCCCACGGTCAGCCCACCCCTTGGCTTGTACCCTGCTCGCGTTGGCGGTGTAACGCTGTCGACTAACTGGGATTCTCGTCGTACCCCATAGATGTTGCTTGGGGATTTTCAGGATCCGTATCTGCGAACTCGCAGCAGACAGAGACCCCGATTTGTACTGTTAACTCTTTTCCTACCCAGACGACATCCCCGATCTTCGCACCTGTCACCCAACAGCGAACTTACGACCTGAGAGGCTGGATCAGTCTGTATTCTGCCGTCGAGAACACGACGAATTGCCCGAGACCTATTTGTTTTGACTGCACTGATGGGCGACTCCCGCCCGGTATCAATCCACAATATAGGATTTTGCCAACTGCTGAAAATCTTCGATCTGTTGCTGCTGCCAGGGGGTGTCCCTACCAAGTTCATCTGCCATCAGTTCTGCCACGCGTGGGGCCATCGCCACCGCCGCTCGGGCGTTCAGAAAGAGTGCTCGCAGGCGGCGGGCGAGCACGTCTTCGAGCGTTCTGGCCATTTCATGCCGGACGGTCCAGACAACCTCGGCCTCCGTATAGGGGAGGTCGGGATGTAAGCGGTCGGTGAGCTTGGGGTGGGCAAAGCCCAGGGCCTGAATGGCCATCGCGTCAGCTCCATATTGGGCCAGATCGGTCGGAACGTGGAGTTGTAATCCGGATCCGTGAATCGGCAATGTCCGCGTGATGCAGGGATGATCGGGAAGCTGAGCCAGTGTGGCGGCTTGATTGACGCAGTCTTCGGCCATGTTCCGATAGGTCGTCCACTTCCCCCCCGCGATGGTTAAAAGGCCCGCACTGCCGATATGGATCGTGTGGTCGCGTGAGAGAGCCGCGGTACTTTTCCCGTCGCCGGCTCGAACTAATGGTCGGATCCCCGCGAAAACACTCAGGATATCTGCACGAGTCGGCGGGCGCTGCAGATAACGACCGGCGGTTTCGAGAATGAAATGGATCTCGTCCTGCGTGGCGCGGGGTTCGATCGGCGTATCAGGAATCGCCACATCGGTTGTCCCCACCAGGGTATGGTTGTGCCAGGGGATGGCAAACATGACTCGACCGTCTGCGGTGTGCGGAACCATGATCGCACTGTCGCCAGGCAGGAATGACCGATCAAAGACGAGATGAATGCCTCGGCTGGGAGAGATCATCGGGGACGCATGGGGGTCGGCCATTTTTCGCACGCCGTCACAAAATGCGCCGGTGGCATTGATGACCACACGGGATCGCAGTTCCTGCTGTTGTCCTGTTTCCCGATCCCGCGCCACCACACCATGAATGAAGCCGTCGTCATCTCGAATTAACCCGGTCACCTCGACATAATTCAAGAGGGTTGCGCCTTGTTCAGCTGCCGTGGCGACCAGATTTAGCAGCAGTCGCGAATCATCGAACTGACCGTCGTAATAAACGACTCCCCCTTTCAGGCCCTCGGTTTTAATGGTGGGGAGTCGCTGCAGGATCTCGTCACGAGACAGGCGACTGGTGGGACCAAAGCGGTACTGGCCTGATAGCATGTTGTAAACTTTGAGGCCAATTCCGTAGAACGGAGACTCCCACCAGGTATAGCTGGGGACGATGAAGGCCAGGTCGTGGACCAGGTGTGGGGCATTCTGACGCAGAATGCCTCGTTCCTTGAGTGCCTCCATCACCAGCGAAATGTTTCCTTGTTCGAGATAGCGCACTCCCCCATGAACGAGTTTTGTACTGCGGCTGGATGTCCCCTTACCAAAATCGAATTGTTCGAGCAGCAACACCTTGTAGCCGCGTGAGGCGGCATCGACTGCGGTGCCAACCCCGGTCGCTCCCCCGCCGATGATGATCATATCCCAAGCATGTTTCTGGTTGGCAAGACGCTTGAGCATTTCCTGGCGATTCATCGTGGAGTGTTTCCTTCCCAGTTCGTGCAGCGACCGACGGCACGCCGCCAGCGGTCACGATGATCCGCGACGATTTGCGGAGACATCTGTGGTTCAAAATGGCGATCGATCTGTTCGAGCGCCGCCAGCTCGGCAACGTTCTTCCAGACCCCCGCGGCTAAGCCGGCAAGTGACGCGGCACCGCGAGCGGTGATCTCGGCGATGGCGGGCCGAATTAAGGGGACGCCCAGCAGATCGGCTTGAAATTGCATCAGCAGGTCATCTTGTGCGGCCCCACCATCGACACGCATTTCGGTCAACGTCAGCCCCGAGTCGCTCCGCATGGCATCAAAGAGATCGGCCACCTGATGGGCAATCGATTCGATCGCGGCTCGAGCAATATGCGCGACGGTTGTGCCGCGAGTCAGGCCAATGATTATCCCCCGAGCATGCGGATCCCAGTAGGGGGCTCCCAATCCGGCAAACGCGGGGACAAACGAAACTCCGCCGCTATCAGGGACCGAACTCGCCAAGGCTTCGACTTCGGCCGACGAATGAATTGCCCCCAGCCCGTCGCGCAGCCACTGCACGACTGCACCGCCGATGAAGACACTCCCTTCGAGGGCATACGCTTTTTCTCCTTGAGGCGCTGCGGCGATCGTGGTGATCAGGCGATTTTGCGAAGCGATCGCCGTCTCGCCGGTGTGTTGCAACTGGAAGCAGCCGGTTCCGTAGGTGGTTTTAGTTTCGCCCCGTTTGACACAGTGCTGCCCGAAGAGGGCCGCCTGCTGGTCCCCCGCCAGTCCGGCAATCGGGATCGATGTACCGAGCAGGCTGGCGGTCGATTCCCCGATGATACCACTGCAATCACAGACTTCGGGGAGGAGTGCGCGGGGGACTTGGAAGAGCCGCAACAGTTCGTCATCCCACTGGCGGGTGTGAATGTTCAGGATCAGTGTTCGCGAGGCATTCGTGACATCGGTGACGTGACGTCGGCCTGCGGTCAGTTTCCAGATCAGCCAACTTTCGATGGTTCCGAAGGCGAGTTCACCCGCTTCGGCGCGCTGGCGGGCATGCGGAACGTGGTCGAGGATCCAGGCGATTTTCGTGGCCGAGAAATAGGGGTCGAGTACCAAGCCCGTTCTTGCATGCACGATCGCTTCGGCACCATCACGCCGCAGCTGTTCGCAAACGTCGGCTGTCCGGCGGTCTTGCCAGACGATGGCAGGAGCGATTGGCTGACCGGATTGCCGATCCCAGATCACCGTGGTTTCACGCTGATTGGTGATGCCGATGGCGGCCAGGTCACTTGCCAGGATTTTTTCTTGTGCCAGTACCTGTTGAGCGACGGCGAGTTGAGTCGACCAGATTTCGTTGGCGTCATGTTCCACCCAGCCGGGTTGGGGGAAATGCTGGGTGAATTCGCGTTGGGCCATTGCACGAACCTGGCCCAATTGGTCAAAGATGACCGCGCGGCAACTGGTGGTCCCTTCGTCGAGTGCGAGTACAAATGGCATGGTCACTTCCTGCGGAAAATGAACGAAAACTGAAAACTGTTTATCTCAAGAACCGCCCACCATTCAAATCGATGACTCCACCCGTCATGAAACTCGAAGCATCGGATGCCAGGAAGAGGACGGCCTGCGCGATTTCATCCGAGGTGGAATTTCGACCGAGCGGCGTTTGGCGGCGATAGTCAGCCATTTTTTCTGCGGTACTGAAGACTTCGTGATGCCGCGTTTCAACGACTCCCGGCATGATGCAGTTGGCTCTGACCTGTGGTGCCAGTTCACGCGATAAGGTGCGGGTGAAGACTTGCAAGGCTCCTTTCGCGGCCGCGTAGGGACCCGCTCCGCCGGAACCTCCGGTCTGAACCGAGAGGGAGAGGTTGTTGATGATGCTGCCGTGTCCCCCGGCATTGCGCAGAGGGGGGATGGCTCGGCGAGTCACCAGGAATGCCGAATGGACATTGACCTGAAAGGCTTGCATCCACAGGTCGGTCGGGCAGTTTTCGAGGGAGGATCGGGTCAACGGGTCACCGGCGTTATTAAACAGCACATCGAGTCGTCCCGCCTGTGCCACGAAATCGTCCACGATTCGGTTGGCATCCGCTTCGAGCGTTAAATCGCCGGGGAGCAGGATACCGTGACCTCCGTGTTGTTCGATCTCGGCCAGTGTTGAACGAGCCCCCGCTTCATTCGAGCGAAAATGGAGGCCGATGAACGCACCGGCTTTTGCCAGCGTGATGGCAGCGGCTTGACCGATGCCGCCACCGGCTCCGGTCACCAAAGCGGCACGGCCAGTCAGATCAAATTGGGTTTGCTGGAAAGAAGTCACTTGGGCTGGGGCTTTCAGTAGGAAATTGGGTTGGCGATGCAAAAATTGGGTTAGCGATGCAATCAGGTCCTCGGGATGATATGAATTGTAGAGGATTTTGTCCTGCCTGCACGCTTCGTGGCGTGACCCTGACTGATGAGTAAACAGCGACTGATGATTCAACAGCGACAAACGGATTCCGGCTTTTGGACAGGAAGTAAGAATTGACTCTGGCGGAACAGATCGAGTTGGCCTGTCTGATCGAGGCGACGGCGCGGAAGCCGGGGAACGTCCATCCTGGGGCGGCGTTTCATGACCTGTGCTACCAGGATTTTGTCGCTGCGGCAAAAGCCGTGGCGGCACCGTTGGCCATGGGGTCGCTGTTCGGTATCGGGCGAGCAACCTACGAAGCGGTTCGCGCAACGCGTCTGGCGACGAATACCAATGTGAATCTCGGGATCGTGCTGTTACTCGCACCATTGGCTGCCGTTCAGCCCAAGGTTTCGCTCGCAGCGGGACTCGCTTCGATTCTGAATCAGACGACGGCGCGGGATGCCGAGCAGGTTTATGCGGCGATCAGTTTGGCTCAACCGGGAGGATTGGGGCAAGTCTCGTCCCAGGACGTTCAGGAAATCCCGACCGTCACGCTGCAAGAGGCGATGCGGCTCGCGGCGGGGCGTGATCGGATTGCGGAACAGTATGTCACGGATTTTCGACTGGTGTTTCAGGCACGAGAAAAACTGTGTCAGCTATTATCCGGGCCGACAGATTGGGAAACGGCGGTCATCACGCTGCATGTTTGGATGCTGTCACAGTGGCCCGACACCTTGATTGCCCGGAAATGTGGTGGGGAGTTGGCCAGCGAAGCGACGTTACGAGCAAAACAATTGATGCAGTATGGGGATGATGAGGGGAAGGGTGGTCTGGATCCCCAAAAGCTCGCAGAATTCGATGCTTGGCTGCGCGTGGACGGCCATCGTCGCAATCCAGGGACAACCGCCGATCTGGTGGCCGCGACCTTGTTTGCAGCTCTGCGAGATGGTCTGATGACGCCTCCTTCCCGCGAGGCTTTGCGACAAGCGGGACGCCGACCGTAAAGCCACTCAACGGGTGCCGTAGCGAACGACGTGGTGCATCCTGCGGGACACTGTTCGGCAAAAACGTTTTTTGAATTCTTACACTTTTTCAAGCAGTCAACATGGCGAACGAGCGATATCGGGTGCGGGTGACCAAGGACCATTTGGTCTTTAGTGCGGCCCATTTCATCACCTTCAATGGAACGATCTGCGAACGATTGCACGGCCATAATTGGCGTGTTGCCGTCGAAGTCGCTGGCCCGCTGGATGAAAATCACTATGTCTTCGACTTCATCGCCCTCCGCGATGCGACGCAGAAGTTGGTCAATGAGCTGGATCATCATGTGCTGCTTCCCACACAGCACCCGAGTATTCGCGTGGTGGCAAATGAAAAAGAAGTGACCACGACTTTTGCGGAACGCCGCTGGGTTTTTCCGCGCGAGGATTGCGTCCTGTTGCCTGTCGCCAACACGACGGCCGAATTGATTGCGCACTGGATCGCTCTGCAACTGAAAGACGTTTTTCTACGGCACGCGGGGGGGACACATCTTGAGCTTTTGCGGGTTGAAGTGGAAGAAAACTTTGGACAATGGGCGATGTGCGAAATCCCCGTCCGTTGATATTTGTGCTATCGGCATTCTTCTCGATCACGTCGCCGCTGTTGCGTTGCGGCGGAGCTCGATATCATCTTTTGTACTGATCTGAAAGGACCAGGTGCGGGTTGTGAGCGGGTTACCGGTCGCACCTCGTGCGCTGGTGCGGGATTGTTCGCGGCAGGATTGGTTCTCTGCAACAGCAGAGGTCTGAATCATTGATTGCGGTTAAGGTTCCGTCCAACTCCCTGATTCATCACAATGGCATCACAACGGAATAAACATTTTCCTGGCATCACACAACTCTTGATTGATCGAGGTGCTTCGTATGTCTGACTTCTTACTTCCCGAGAATGGTTTTCACCTGAACCGTCGCTCACTGTTAAAAACCGCTGCGGCAGTCAGCGTGGCCTTTGCGGCACCGGCACTGCTGCGAGGTCAGGATCCGACCAAGGGGGGAAAACGTTATCGAACCGCACTGATCGGCTGTGGCTGGTGGGGAGGGAATATCGTTCGCGAAGCGATTGCTTCGGGACAGTGTCAGATCGTGGCCTTGTGTGACGTTGATTTGAAGCAGGTCGAGCGAATCAAGGGTGAGCAAAAAGAGCTCACGGCGGATGCGCCCAAAGTCTATCAGGATTTTCGCGAACTGATCGACAAGGAAAAGCCCGAGATTGTCATCAATGCCACCCCCGACCACTGGCATCCCCTGATCACGATTGCGGCGGTCAATGCGGGGGCGGATGTCTACGTGGAAAAACCGGTGGGACACACCATTCTCGAAGGGCGAGCGATGGTGAATGCGGCTCGCAATCAGAGCCGGATCGTGCAGGTCGGTACGCATCGACGCGTCTCGCCGCACAATCTTTCGGGACGCGAATTTCTGCGATCAGGAAAAGCGGGAAAGATTGGGATGGTTCGCGCCTTCGTCCATTATGGAGGCGACAAGGAAGAGCCGACTAAAAATCAGGACCCCCACCAGGGACTCGACTGGAACATGTGGTGCGGACCGGGTCCGCTGCGTCCTTATTGTCCAATCATCCACCCCAAAGGTTTTCGGAATTTTCTGGATTATGCCAATGGAACACTGGGCGACTGGGGAATCCATTGGATGGATCAGATTCTGTGGATCATGGACGAAAAAGCCCCTCGCAAGATTTTTTCGACGGGGGGGCGGGCGATCAAAGGACCCGCAGTCAATACCGCTACCGAACAGACCAGCGATGCCCCCGATCATCAGATCGCCAGCTTCGATTTCGAGCGGTTCACGGCGGTCTGGGAACATCGGCAATTCTCGGGAAACAACGCGGAAAAGGGTGAGTCGGTCGGTTGCTACTTTTATGGTACCAAGGGGACCTTCCACATGGGTTGGGAAGATGGCTGGAGGTTCTATCCGACGTTTGGTCCGCCGATCCACGAAGCCCCCCAACTGGGAATGCCCGACAAGCAGAACATTAAAGAGTTGTGGGCAGACTTCCTGAGCTCGGTCAAATCACGCAAGTTACCGGTCAGCGACATCGAACAGGGACACCGGTCTACCACGATGAGTCTCTTGGCGATGCTCTCGTTGAAATTGGGCCGTAGCATGGAATGGGATGCGACCAAGGAATTGATTGTCAACGATGAGGCGGCAAACAAACTGTTGAAGCGAGAATATCGGGGCGAGTGGAAATATCCGGTTTAATCGTGAAGGTTCTCCAGCAAAAATCGTCCTTAAACTGTCGGTATCCTGTTGTTTTCGATTGCCACTTCCTGATTGATTCCAGGCCTGTTTATGAAATCGACTTTGGTTGCCATCTGCTGGTTGGGGTTCGTCATTCCGGCTGCGCGAGCTGAGCCGGTTGATTATCTTCGTCAGATCAAACCGGTGCTTCAGGCAAGATGTTACGCTTGCCATGGAGTGCTGAAACAGGAAGCGGGACTACGACTCGATACGGCCGAATTGGCGAGAAAAGGGGGCGAGTCGGGACTGGTGATCAGGCTCGGTGAGCCAACCACCAGTCCGTTGCTACAGCGCGTGATGTCCCTCGACGAGGCTGAGCGGATGCCTCCCGAAGGTGAGCCACTGACACCGGGTGAAATTGCGGCGCTAAGGGGATGGATCGAGGCCGGGGCGATGGCTCCCCCTGGCGAGTCACCTGAACGGGATCCGCGTGACCATTGGGCCTTTCAAGCTCCCATTCGGGTCCCCGTTCCACGGATTCAGCCGGGAGCCCGTGATGTCCCTGTCACAGGCAAACTACCCGGAACCGAGGCTGTTTTTGTGGGCAAAAATCCGATCGATGCATTTTTGGCGGTCACGTATCAGCAGCGTGGATTACAGCCGCAGCCTGCGGCCGAGAAACGCGTTTGGTTGCGGCGTGTTTCGCTCGACCTGATCGGATTGCCTCCAACTCCGGACGAGCTTGCCGCTTTTCTTGCGGATGATTCGGCCGACGCGATCAACCGCGTGGTGAACCGATTGCTCGAAAGCCCCCATTATGGTGAACGCTGGGGCCGCCATTGGATGGATATCTGGCGATACAGCGACTGGTGGGGATTGGGTGAAGACGCCCGGAATTCCCAGAAGCATATCTGGCACTGGCGCGACTGGATCGTGGAATCGCTGAATGCGGATCAGGGGTATGACCAGATGCTACGGGAAATGCTGGCCGCAGACGAACTTTATCCAGAAGATCCGCAGCGATTACGAGCTGGGGGATATCTCGGTCGTCAGTATTTCAAGTTCAACCGGACGAGTTGGCTGGATGAAACCATCGAACATACGGCCAAGGGGATGCTCGGACTGACGTTCAATTGTGCGAAATGCCACGACCACAAATATGACCCCTTTTCGCAGGCGGATTATTATCGTTTCCGAGCGTTATTCGAGCCGTATCAGCTTCGACTTGACGCGACAAATGGCCAGATTGATTTCGAAAAGGATGGCATCCCACGTCCTTTCGACTGTAATCTCGAGGCCAAAACTTACTTGCATCTGCGTGGCGATGACCGAAATCCGGATCTGAATCAGGTGATGGAACCAGCGTTTCCCCGTTTTCTGGCGATCCCCTCTCCTCCGATCAAGACTGTGTCACTTCCTGCGGTGGCGATCCAGCCGGGACTTCGTTTGCAGGTGGTAGAAGCCTACCAGCAGCAGGCGGAGCAACTGATCGTGAAGAAACATCAGGAACTCGCTAAGGCGAAAACGCAATTGGCCGCAGGGGAAGAGCGAGACCGACTGGAGGCAGCACTGACACCCGAGGAACGGCTGCCACGAAAATCAGACCAGAAACCAGACCAGAAACCGGGTGAACCGTTCGTCCCAGTCGAACAATTAAAACTGGCTGTCGTCATCGCGGAAAAAGGACTGGTCTGGGCCATGGCCCAACCGGATGCGATTCGAGCCCGGGCCGCTGCCGATCAGGCTCGACACGACCCAGCCCAGGGGGCGCGGGTCGCTGAACTGGCGAAAGCCGCAGCACGCGCCGAACGGATTGTGGCGGCCGCGAAAGCGGACGAGGATTTGTCGCGGGCCCAGCGGGACCTGATCCAAGCGGCGATGGACAAAAAAGCGGAAGCAGAAGCCAAGGTCTCGACCGCTCGAACTGCGTTGGAGAAAGGGCGAATGGCTATCGATGAACCGAGTGAATCGTTCAGCTCGTTACGCGGCGCATCCAAAGCCTTAGAGTCAAATCTGGAAACCGAAGATTCTCGCTTAAAACCGTTTCCGTCGACCAGCACCGGTCGCCGGACGGCACTGGCGCACTGGGTGACGGATCCGGGAAATCCGCTGACCGCTCGCGTGGCGGTAAATCATCTCTGGGGACGTCACTTTGGTCGTCCGCTGGTTGCCACGGTCTTCGATTTTGGCCGGAAAGGGGCGTCTCCGACGCATCCCGAGATACTTGACTGGCTCGCGGTGGAAC
>CAMBQP010000050.1 GCA_945869955.1 Schlesneria paludicola DSM 18645 | reverse complement strand
GACCCAGCCATCCCAGACCCAGCCATCCCAGAACCTGCCAGCTGGGACCACCGCCTGGGAAACCCTTTCCCCCAGCGAGTCCTCCCCGACGACGACTCGTCGCCAAACGGGTCGGACACGTTCGCTGGTTTCGCTATTGGCGGAAACCTTATCGTTTTTCGCACAACGGGGACACTACCTGCTGTTGCCGGTCCTGTTGTTCCTGCTGCTGCTCGGGCTGATCCTGTTCTTCGTTCAGACCTCGGCCCTGGCACCGTTTATTTACACGATTGGCTCGGTTGTTTCTTGAGTCTATTTACGATCATGAAATGATCAGGGCCTTTGATCATGTATCAATCGTGGCCACCACGCATTTCCCTCAAGGTTTGCAAAACAAAATCCATGTCAGAGCATGCTGAGTCTCGTCCGAAACCAGAAGCCGTCACCGGCGGACCTCAGGGGTTTCGCAGTTTCCTCACGGGCCAATTGCGGCAACCTGCATCGCAGTCGGTCGTACGTCGGATTCTGCGTACCGCATCGCAATGGCTGACTCCCTCGGTGTCGCTCTGGAACACACGCATCATGGCGGTGGACGAAAGGGCCTGCGATGAACCCGCTTTGCCGGTGCTTCCGAGTGTGGGTTCGCCCCACATCGTTTGCTTCAGTCCTTACGCGATGTGGCGACTCCACTCAACCTGGGAGTTCACGATTCTCCGCGGGCTTGCCATGCGAGGGGCAAAAATCTCCTTGATTCTTTGCGACGGCATCTCCCCTTCCTGCGATCTCTTCTGGCAAGAGAAAACGCTTCCCTGGGACAAGTGCGTGGTGTGCCAGGCCAGAACAACGCAGCAGGCGCGTTCTTTGCGAATGCCATTTCAGTGGATCTCACATTACATTGATCGAGCTGACAAAGCCCGAATCAAAGACTGGGTGGCCTCATTAAAAGATGATGAAGTGCGGCACGCGAAGCGGGAAGGACAACCGGTCGGGGACTGGGTCTTGGGGTCCGTACATAGCCATTTTCGCCTTTCTCGACTGGAACTGAATCCGCAGCAGTTGCGAATTTACCGCAACTACCTGGAGGGTGCCGCACTGACCTTCACTGGAATGCGTTCCGCAATTGAGGAGCTCCAACCCGATACCCTCTGGCTCTTCAACGGACGAATGTCGCTCCCCAGAGCCGCGATGGAAGCCGCGAGGCTCAAGCACGTGCGTACCGTGTGTCATGAACGTGGTGTGGTGAGAGATTCCATCAGCCTCTGGGAGAACGAACGTTGCAGCCAGTATCTGCAACGGCGAGAGGCGGCGCGAAGATCCAATGAGATTCCACTGACAAAGTCACAACTTCGAACGGCTTGCGAATGGGTGAAACACCGGCGCATTGGAAAAAACCTCAACTGGCATCCGTTCATGAAGCAGCAGCGCAACTCAGCAGCCACGCTTGCGCAGATGGGTATCAAAACGAGGGACCAGTTCGCTTTGGTTCTCACCAGTTCCGATGATGAGTTTGTCGCCGAACCAGATCGCAACCGTTTTTTTGCCGAGCAATACCTCTGGCTTCGCGCAATTCTTGATTGGTGCCGGGTTCACCCCTCGGAAAAACTTGTGATCCGGTTCCACCCCAATACCAGTCCTGAATCCTGGAAGTTTCTCCAGAACCAACTCCCAGAACTTCGGGAAGAGGCTCATACCCATCAGGTCGAATCGGAACCCAATTTCAAAGTCATACCCCCGACCAGTTCGCTCGATACTTATGCGTTCATGGACGCCGCTACCACGGTTCTCACCTACGGAACGACCGGGGGAGTTGAAGCCGCTGCACTCGGGAAAACCGTGATCTTGGCGGATGACTGCTGGTATTATGGATTACCCTTTGTGCAATCCGCAACCAGTCCATCTCACTTTCTCACGCTTCTCGATGCTGTATCAAAGACCAAAGTTGCGCGAGATCCTCATGTCTCCCAACGAGCGATCCGGTTTATCTGGGACTACTGCCTCTCTCAGAACATTCATAGTCGACTGATCCGCCAGCAAAGCCTCCATGAGGCTGTGCCTCGCTATCGTACCGATGAACCCTCGAGCCTGGCGCATGGCAAGGATCCAGGCCTGGATCGGATCACGGATATTATCCTGGGAAAACGGCCTGTTTATGACATTCGTCCTCCCGTAGACGCTACCGTGGTAGCCGAGGAAACCCGTCAACTCGAGAAGTTTCTGAGGCAATTTGTTCGACCCCCGCATCAATAATCAAGCCTGCATCACGTATCATCGCAGGGCAGCCTTCAGGGCCTTGCCAACGCGAGTCACGTCGTCGTCTGACATCCCTGGGAAGAGTGGCAGGCTAAGGCAGCCGGCATAGAAAGCCTCGGCCTGTGGAAAATCACCCGGGCGGGTACCAACGTGCTCTTGGTACCAGGGCTGCAAATGGACTGGAATGTAATGGACCTGGCAGCGGATCTTCTGAGCCGCCAGCGAGTCAAAAACATGGCGACGCCGACTGCTCCCGCCTCGGATCTGGGCCACCAAAAGATGATACGATGCGCGTTG
The DNA here is from genome assembly GCA_945869955.1 of Schlesneria paludicola DSM 18645. Lineage (GTDB taxonomy): Bacteria > Planctomycetota > Planctomycetia > Planctomycetales > Planctomycetaceae > Schlesneria > Schlesneria paludicola_B. The sequence goes on along the minus strand of CAMBQP010000050.1, from coordinate 29,790 downwards.
ACCCGGCTCTTCGAGCAGCAGCGTCAGGTCCGCTGCCAGGTCTGCCAGGGCCTCCCGGTAAAGATCTACGAGCTCGCGTCGACGTGTGACAAACCTGCCGAGTTTGGTCAATTGAGACAGCCCTAATGCGCACTGAATATCTGTGATTCGATAGTGATACCCGAGGTCATGCTGCTCATAGTACCAGGGTCCCTCATGACGTGTGAGGAGGTTCTGGTCACGTGTAATACCATGCGATCGCAGCCTTTGGAGCTTGGAATAGAGTTCTGGCGAGTTCGTCAAGATGGCACCACCCTCACCGGTGGTGATGTGCTTCACCGGATGGAATGAGAGAATCGCCATGTCAGAGTGTGCGCAGGATCCCACCTGGTACCATTCCCCTTCGTGCTCGTAACTCGCCCCCAGCGAATGTGCGGCATCTTCGATGACAATCGCTCCATATTTCCGCGCGACCTTTTGAATTGCAGGCAGATCCGCCGGTTGGCCGGCGAAATCGACTGGAATGACAACCTTGGGGGCCTGCCGCGCACATGCGGCTTCCAGCAGGACTGGGTCTAAGCACGCCGTACGAGGGTGAATATCAACAAACCCGGGAGTTCCGCCACAATAAGCGATGCAATTTGCAGAGGCGACAAACGTGATCGGGCTGGTAATTCCCAAGTCTCCAGGCCCAACCTCGGCTGCCAGGCACGCAAGATGAAGCGCGGCTGTTCCACTGCTTACCACAACGGCGTAGCGTGCCCCACAAGTTTCCGCCAGTCCCTTTTCAAAGGCTTCAATCAGAGGCCCCTGTGTTAACCAGTCCCCTTTCAGGACTCTGAGAACTGCGTTGTAATCAGCGTCATCAAGGCTCTGCCGCCCGTAGGGGAGTGTTTGCATGAGGTCGCCGGATTGCTCAACGTCTTCCGGCAGCGAATTCTCTGCTTGCATGGGATCCTCGGCAATTAAAGACAGGGAATCTGGAATCAATGGATGTGCTTCCATTCCAACGGGGTCCCACGCGGTAAATCGACCACTGCTCTTCGCCCCAAGATTTCTTTGAGGAACTTGGGAGCCAGACCATTCCCCGGGCGAATCGAACGGAGATTCGCCTCGCTCAGGCTTTCCCCGGCCTTGAGGTCCTGGGTGATGTACAGCGATCGGCGGAAGACGCGGCTGGATCTGTCTTTGATGCTCAGTCCGTAATGGACCTGACCCAAGGCCCGCTCGGCCATGCGAACGCCCTCAACCATGGCTTGGAACTCATGCGGCTCCATGGAGAAATCGCTATCGGGACCTGGATTGGACCTCGAAAGCGTGAAATGCTTTTCAATGATGCAAGCGCCAAGCGTTACGGCAGCGATGGGGACCGCAGCGCCCATGGTATGGTCTGAGAGTCCGGCAGGAACCCTGAATGCCTCGGAGAGATGCGGGATAGTGCGGAGGTTCATCTCTTCCGGCGCAGCGGGGTAACCGCTTGTGCATTTCAGCAAGGCGATCTCGACAGCTCCTGATTGACGAGCGGCCTCCACTGCGTCGGAAATCTCGGCAATGGTTGCCATTCCGGTTGACATGATCAACGGCTTACCGGTCCTTGCCATTTTTTCGATGAGCGGAATATCAACCAGCTCGAACGAGGCAACCTTGTAGGCGGGTACGCCCATTTGTTCCAGAAAATCGACGGCGGTTGGGTCAAAGGGCGAGCTGAATAATTCCAGTCCCAGGCTGTTGGCCACATTTTTCAGCTGTGGGTGCCAGTCCCATGGCGTGGAAGCTTCGCTGTAAAGGTCGTACAACGTACGTCCATCCCACAGCGTACCACCCCCAACTCGGAATTCCGGCCGATCGCAGTCGATTGTTAGCGTGTCGGCCGTGTAGGTTTGCAATTTGATCGCATTGGCACCGGCAAGTTTCGCTGCCTCGATCAAACGGACTGCGTGATCGAAGTCTTGGCCATGGTTGGCGGAAAGCTCGGCAATGATATAGACCGGGTGACCCGCGCCGATGCGCTGGGTTCCAATCGTTATTTCGGTACCCATGCCTGCCCTTTTTGGAAAACCAGATGGAAAGCCGCTTGTCCTTGTACCTGGGTTGTACCCAACGAGACAAATCCGGCCTTGAAAAACGTTGCTTGAGAAACCCTGTTGTCTGTACGTATGAACGCATTCACATGGGTTACGGGAAAATCGCGAAACAGTTTTTGAATGCCGATCCGAATCAACTCTTGACCATACCCCAGGCCGCGAACCCGAATGTCCATGGCCACGGAAATCATGGCGTTTGAACCGTCGATATCGAACCGAACCTGACCGATTGGCTGTTCCTGGGAATCGGTTGCGATCAGAAACAAGCAGGCTGGATGATTCAGTCTGGCGGTGAACCAGGCGAGGTGCTTTTCCCAGGGAATGGCATCGCTGGAGAACGACGCGGCACGGGTTAATGGTTCATTGGCCCATTCCCAGATCGTGCGACAATCTTTGGCCTCGACTGGGCGAGTCTGAAGCGAGCTGGCATCCATCTTCAAAAGAACCCGATCGACCCCTCGTCCATCGACAATTTCTGGTCCTTGGCTTGCCATCTGTTGTCGAGCCGAAGTATCCAACATCAACCTGCGTATCTCTGTTGCCAGAGATGACGCGGTCAACGCATGGAAAGAGCCAAGGTTTTTTCCTATCCCAGTTCGCTCTGAATCCTCTGCCAATTCAACTTGGTTCGCCGCGAGAACGCCAACCAGTGTGGGGAGACCGAGCAGGGCACGTTCCCAGGTTGTTGTTCCGCCCGCAGCCACGGCGATATCAGCATTTGCCATCAATTCCGGCATATTGTTAACGTTTTCATGGAACCGAATGGAACCATCGAAGCCATCGAGGATCTGGCTGATTTCCCCAGGTTGAGGACTTTGGCCACTCCCCACCACAACGTCCGCTTCCAGGTTGGGCAAATCGACCTGTTTCAACGCATCAAGCACGAGGCGTGTCTCGCGTCTGGTGTCTGAGCCCCCGAGCGTGACCAGAATCTTTCGTGCGGGCCTGCGAACCTCGCGACTCCAGCCAATCCATTCCCGAAACTCGCTTCGCAGCAAGGTATACCGCGTGCCCAAAAGGAGTTTGGTATGGGGTTCTCTTGCGTTGTAAATCGCTTCCGTAGCGTGCAGATTCTGGTTAAGAATGATGTCTGCGGTGTAATGATCGGCGTGACCGTAATCATCAATCACGAAAACCCGAATGTCACCACAACGAACCAACCGCTGATAGTCTGCGGAGAAATGATAGCCATCCAGCACAATCCAGTCGGCCCCGACCCGTGCTGCTGTCTTGCGGGTCAGATCAAGATCGGCAAGGCTACCGGGTTCGGCCTTTAAATGTTCCAGCTCGAATCCACTTTTGATCAAGCGCGCATTGAGCGCTTCCAATTGACAAGCAGCCAGGAATGTAACCAGTCCGCCGCGTGCTCGCCACCCTTCCGCCAGCGCAAGACAGCGCATCAGGTGACCAACCCCGATCACCTGAGATGCGTCTGTTCTGATCAGTAACCTTAGGTTTTTGCGTTGCATGACTTAGTAAATTGCCTTCTGCTGAATATGGCCGTTCAGGTCTGACCAGTGCGGATGTTGCTCGAGAAGTGAGACCACTTCACGCATCGAAAAATTGTCATGGCCAAACGCTTCATAAATCTGCCGGATCAGCGCAAGGTCTTCCAGTGTGTCGACAGTCCACCTCATGGCCGACAGATCGCATTCCTGGGTCAGACCACAAATCCGGAATTCATCAGGATTCTGGTGCAGGTACTGCGTCACGTGTTCTCGCCAGCTTGGATTTTTATCCTTGGCCCACAGGTTCGCCAGCGTTCGCATCCAGAACGCCTCAACATCCAAGCCGCGTGGAAACGTTCTGTGCGGAAGAAGATTACAGGCGTAATCGACAGCGGGTTGGCTGATGAGTTGCCTCACCACTTGGTCGATGATCTCGGGCTCAATCAGTGGGCAATCGGAGGTAATCCGTACAACCACGTCTGCGCCATGGGCCAGAGCGGCCAGATAGTAGCGATCCAGAACATCGTCCTGGCTGCCACGAAAACAGGCCCACTTCTTGGCACTGCAAACCGCGGAAAGTGCGTCATCGGCAGGTTCCGTGGTGGTGGCAATCACGACCTCAGCAACGGTCTTCGCACGATTGACGCGGTTGACCACCCGGGTGATCATCGGCTCACCGGCAAGTTCCAGCAGGACCTTACCAGGCAAGCGGTTGCTCCCCATGCGTGCCTGAATGATTGCCACAACGCGAACGGGGGAGTTCATAACGGGGTTTTCTCCTGGGGCCATGGAAAGTGTGTTGAGCTTCCGATCGGGGCGAAGTGCGCGGGAAAATCTGGTTATTGTGACCAGGCTTTTCGTAGGTCTTCATGACCCGTCAGATCGAGATCCAGAATCATTCGCTTCATTTCTTCTGGTGAGACCCAGTGCTCATTCCCGTCACTTGTGTAAGAAAAACCGGCTGGGCAGGTGTGAATTGACCCTTGGACCTTGACCGAATTATTCCAGAAATTCAACAACGGAGGAATCACATAGTGTGTGCCGCAGTCAAGGGTATTCATTCCAGACTCAGGCTCGACCATCATCTCGTGCATTTTCTCTCCGGGCCGAATACCAACAATTTCGTGTTTGCAATCGGGACCGATCAAATTTGCCAGGTCGACAACACGCATACTCGGGATCTTCGGAACGAAGATCTCTCCCCCCTCCATGGAGTGAAAGGCATTCAGCACAAAGCAGGCCGCTTGATTCAAGGTGATCCAGAACCGGGTCATTTCCGGATGTGTGATCGGCAGCACGCCGGTTATGCGACGTTCCAGAAAGAAGGGAATGACGCTGCCTCGGCTCCCGACCACATTTCCATAACGAACAATGGATAAACGCGTCTCACGTGATCCACTGTAGCTATTGCCGGCCACAAACAATCGATCTGAGCAAAGTTTGGTTGCGCCATAGAGATTACTCGGATTGGCGGCCTTGTCGGTACTGAGCGCAACAACCCGCTTCACCCCCGTGTCGATGGCAGCGTCAATCACATTTTGCGCACCCATCACGTTGGTTTTCACAAATTCAAACGGATTGTACTCGGCCGACGGCACCTGTTTGAGTGCGGCAGCGTGGATGACGAAGTCGACTCCCTCAAATGCTCGTTTAAGACGGTCCTTGTCTCGTACGTCTCCCAGAAAGAAGCGGAGAACCTGGGCATGGTTTTTAAACTTTTCCGCCAGAAGGTACTGCTTGTACTCATCGCGGCTGAGAATCAAAATTCGCCTGGGTTTGGAGCACCGCAACAGAACGCTGATCAGTTCGTTACCCAGTGAACCGGTACCACCTGTGATCAGGATCGATCGATTATTGAAGAGCTCGGGTTCAAAAATTTGCTCGTGCATGAATGCGTCTTACTTCTACTCTTCGACTTTGAATCGGAACTCGAGTTGAGAGCCAAGAATTCATCTGTGATTCATAAATGTGAAAATTATGGAACATAGATAATGGAAATCGCAGGTTCCTGGCAGAGATTTTCTCTTAGCGATCTCTTTGGCAACCGGATTCGGGGGACACAAAAAAACGCTCTGTAATCACCGATATTCGTAACGTAAAACGGAATTCCGATCTTACGCCCTCTCTGGCTTGCGGGATGAGAATTGATAGTAAACAACCCCCGCCACGATCAGGGCGAGGACCCAGGCGAGCTTGTCCCATTGTTCGATCAAGGTGCCGATCAACGCGATGATGTAGGTGGCGATCATCAGGCCCGGAGTAAACGGATAGCCCCAGGTTCGGTAAGGCCGTTCGGCATTGGGATGCCGGATTCGCAGGACATACACCGCTCCGACCGCCAGACTGTAAAAGATCAATCCCGCACAGATGACCGCATCGGTAATCAGGTCAAAGATGTCTTTGGGGTTGGGGCTGAGGGTGTAAAAAGCAATGATCAGAATTGCCGTCCAGCTTCCCTGAATCAGAATCGAATTCGCCGGGGTATGAAAGCGGGGATGGACTTTCTGGATGAAGTTGGGAACCAACCCGTCGCGTGCAGCGGCGAAGTAGATGCGTGGGCCGGCAATCAGATTGGAATTGGCCGCACCAAAGGTGGAACAGCAAACACCGAGTGCCGCGAATTTGCTCCCCCATTCGCCAAACATGACCCGGAACACATCCGAAGCCAGTGTGGTACTTTTTGCGACGGCGGGCATCGACAGCACCAGATGGTAGCCCAGATTCGCACCGACGTAGACCAGCACGACCACACCAATCCCAATGCTGAGTGCCCGAGGAACGTTGTGCTGCGGTTCACGAATCTCTTCGGCGACAGGCGCAATATTGATCCAGCCATCATAGGGCCAGAACACGGCAATCAGCGCCAGCCCCAATGCTGCTAGCAGTGATCGAGGGACCGGCAGCGATGTTGACTCGGTAGTGGTATTCGCTGCCGCTGTGTTCTCTGGTGCAGTCTCTACAGTGCCGATCGCCGTCGCAGCGACGACTTCGGGCGAGGCAACTTTGGGCGAAGAGACTGGGGGCGAAGAGACTGGGGGCGAAGAGACCGGGGGCGAGGCAACCCAGAGTGGCGAAAGGTGATCCAGATTCATCTTCCCCATGAACAGCGGGAGGAAAATTAACAGGGCCAAAAACGTCAGCTTGGTCACCGTGGCGACGTTCTGGACGGCAGCCCCCCAGCGGGTACTGATCATGTTGATGGTTGTCAGCCCAATGATGATCAAGAGGGCCATCAGGAATTGCCCATTATGACCCAGAGGGGTTGCCGCTCCCGGTGCGGGCCTCAGAAACTCGTCGAGATAGATCACGGTGGCGCAGGCGAGTGCCCCCAGCGAGCCGGTCCGGACCACCCAGAACTCGGTCCAGGCCCATAGGAAAGCGGGTAAGCGCCCGTAGGCCTCACGCAAAAACAGATACGGTCCCCCTGCGTGAGGGTACATGGCTGCGAGTTCCGCCAGAGCCAGTGATCCGCAGAGGGTGACCAACCCCACAAAAATCCAGACACCAATGATCGGTAGAAAGCCCCAGGCCATCAATGCCTGATCGACCTTTCCCACCTTCAGAAAAATCCCCGAACCGATAATTGAACCGATGACGAGGGCCGTCGCATCGAACAACCCCAGGATTCGGGGGAGTGTTTTCGGTCCGATTTGACTGGCGGGTTTTGGATTCGACATGGTGTTCCCCGCAGGCGGTGCTGGATCAGGTTGGAAAGAGGCGTTTCAACGGGCCATGCGGACCGCATCCTGGACGTGGATAGTCCCTTCGTAGAGAGCTCGTCCCACAATCGCACCAATCAGTTTGGGCTGTTTGCGCGAGACGGCGGCGAGTCGTTCGATGTCAGCCAAGGTTGTCACCCCGCCCGAAGCGATGACAGGAAGGCCCAGTTCCGCCAGTTGCAGCATGTCGTCGATCGTCCCCTGATCGATTCCCTGCATCATGCCGTCATTGGCGATGTTCGTGTAAATCACGGCGGCGAGATCAAGATCCGCAAATTGCCGGGCGAGTTCTAATGCCGAAGTTTGCGAGACATCCAGCCAGCCTGCGGTCGCAACCATCCCGTTGCGTGCATCCAGTCCGAGCGCGATCCGGCCAGGAAACAATTGGACCATCTTGCGGAACCAGTCAGGCTGTTTCAGTGCCTGGGTCCCGATGATGGCGCGGTCGATGCCGACCTCTTCAATCATCTGGCGAATCGTCGCTTCGTCGCGCAAGCCACCGCCGAGTTCGCAAGGGATCTTCACGGTCTCGACGATCGACTTGATCGCGGCGATATTGACGGGTCGGCCCGCTTTGGCTCCGTCCAGATCGACCAGATGCAGCCGCGTCCCCCCCTCACGTTCCCAGCGAGCCGCCATCTCGGCGGGGTTATCCCCAAACACCGTTTCCTGAGCGTAGTCACCCTGTCGCAATCGGACGCAACAGCCACCTCGAAGATCAATCGCGGGAAGAATTTCCATCGTGTTTCGTACGCTCGGGCTCACCAGCGGTCATGGGCCACCAGCGACCGATGTCGTACGCCTTGGCTCTGTTGTTTTTGCTGACCAACCAGACCATGAGGCTTGGAGGGAAAGACGAAAACGAATTGATTTGACTGAAGTCCACCAACCGGCATACCGCCGGACTGGCGCCGATGATAGCAATCCCGATTCCGCGCCACGATGGATGCCCCCATCATTTTTTCACAAATTGACGCTCTGTTGTCACCAAGCGGTCTGCGGTACAAAGCTTTCCTGTTGATCCTGGTGAAGAGCAAACCAAGGCGTTTGGTGATTTCGTCTCTGGGTGCACAGTCGCGCGCACGGCAGATTCCCGTCGTGACACCCCAAGGCGAAAGACTTCACAGAGGTTGACGGGACAAAAAACAATACATCAGCAACCCGTCAAGAGACGACTTTTTCAAGAGGCTACTAGGCGCGGCAGGGGTTCGGTGGGATAATTCTGAGACGTTTCAGGCTCTTTTCACCCACTAGCGATTGTCTCTTGCCAATGATCAACCCATTGAGACCGGATTTCAACGGCTGTCGTTGTCCCCTATTTGCGGGTTTGTTGCTGGTCGGTTTGCTTGCCGAGTCGGTTGTGGCACTGGAACCGGTCGAGTTCAACCGGGATATCAGGCCGATTCTCTCGGATAGCTGCTTTTCTTGTCATGGTCCTGATGAGAAAGCCAGGCAGGGTGGCTTGCGACTTGATCTTTCCGAACCGGCTCGGACGCAACTGGCATCAGGAAAAAACGCCATCGTGCCGGGTGAAGTGACCGCCAGTGAATTGATTCGTCGTATTTCCAGCAGCGATCCGAACGAGCAGATGCCCCCGCCTGACAGCGGCAAGCATGTGACCCCGTCCCAGGCCGAGATGTTGAAACGCTGGATTTTGCAGGGTGCCGCATATCAACGACACTGGTCGCTGGTTCCCCCGGCGAGGCCCCGGCGATCCCCTGTCGAGCAGCGAGATGCCAGGGAAGCCAACCCGATCGATTCGTTGATTGTTGATCGACTACAGCGTGAGGGGTTGGGACTGGTCCCCGCTGCCGACAAAGAACGGCTGATTCGCCGCGTCACACTGGATCTTACCGGCACCCCACCAACGCTTGGTGAAATCGATGATTTTGTTTCCGACCAAGCCGCAGATGCCTATGAACGAATGATCGATCGATTACTCGCTTCACCGCGTTACGGCGAACGAATGTCGCTCGACTGGCTGGATGCCGCACGCTATGCCGATACGCACGGATTCAACAATGACACCACGCGTTACATGTGGCGGTGGCGCGACTGGACCATTCATGCCTTGAATTCGGGAATGCCGTTCGATCAGTTTGTCACAGAACAACTCGCGGGTGACCTGCTGCCGAACCCGACCCTCGATCAGCAGATTGCCACAGGTTTCAACCGGAATCACGTGATCAATTCAGAAGGGGGAATCATTCCGGAAGAATATCGCGTGGAATACGTCGCGGACCGCGTGCATACCACCTCCACGATTTTTCTCGGTCTGTCACTCGGCTGTGCCCGCTGTCACGATCACAAATTTGACCCGCTGACACAGCGGGAATACTACCAGTTCTTCGCCTTCTTCAATCAACTGAATGAACAGGGCGAGGCGGGTCGGGCTGGCAATGCCGATCCCATGATCAAAGCCCCCACGACCGAGCAATCCCAGCGACTGGCCCGCCTGACGCAGCAACGGGAATCGTTCGAGCGTTCCCTGCAGCAACGACTTAAACTGGCCCAGGATTCGATCCCTCAGTGGGAACCCACGTTCCGTGAAACAGTCCGATCAAAAGAAGAAACGATCATTCCGCGCTTTCGCTGGACATTGGACGAACAGTCCGGGAGCGAAGTTTCAGAACGGGGCGATCCGAACCGCAAAGGTCAGGTGATTGGCAAACCTCAATGGGTTACTGGCAAGCTGGCGGGTGCGATGAAACTGGATGGAAACACACACATTGAAGCGGGGGATGTTGCCTCGTTCGAGCGGACAGATCGATTTTCGTATGGAGCTTGGGTCAATCTGGAAAACAAAGAGGGTGCCACCGTCGTTTCCCGCATGGATGACGGTGACGCTTTTCGTGGATTCGATCTGTTACTCGTCGGCGGCAAGTTGACCGCTCATTTGGTTCATCACTGGCCGGATGACGCTCTTCATGTCGTCAGTAAGACCGAAGTCCCACTGAATCAATGGAAGCATGTCTTTGCCACTTACGATGGTTCTGCGAAAGCGGAAGGCTTTCAGCTTTACCTCGATGGGCAACGCCTCGAGGTGGAAATCACCAACAATCATTTGACGGGAACCACCATCACCACCAAACCACTCCGGATTGGACGGCGCACACCGAGTGCTCCGCTCAAGGGGATGATTGACGATGTCCGGATTTATGACCGTGAATTGACCCCTGCCGAGGTGCTGGCCGTGGCTCAGCGAGACGGGCTGGCGGATTTGCTAGCCATCGGCCCTGATCAGCGGAACGCGGAACAAACCCAGCAGGTTATTAACGCCTATGTGAGCCGTTTTGACACCGATTTTCAGGGGCTGACCAGCGGGCGAGATCAGCTCGATCAACAGCGAGCGGATCTGGAAAAGCTGGTCCCCTCAGCGATGGTGATGCAGGAAATGCCACAGCGTCGCTCAACGTTCTTACTCAAACGGGGACAGTACGATGCCCCCGGAGACGAAGTTCAGCCCGATGTCCCCGCCAGCCTGCCACCATTTCCGCCTGAGGCACCACGCAACCGGCTGGGACTTGCCCAGTGGTTGTTGGCCCCGGACCATCCCTTAACCGCCCGCGTGGCGGTGAATCGGGCCTGGATGCAGTTTTTTGGGAGCGGGCTGGTCGAAACGGTCGAAGACTTTGGTTCTCAAGGTCAGTGGCCCAGCCATCTGGATCTGATTGATTGGCTGGCGATCGAATATTCCGGTTCAGGCCTTACGGCAGCAGGCACCCCCCCCGCTTCAGGCCCCCGCTGGGACACCAAACGTCTGCATCGACTGATCGTAAACTCGGCAACCTACCGCCAGTCATCGCGGGTCTCTGCGGCGATGAACGAACGGGATCCGGCGAATCAACTGCTGGCCCGCGGACCACGGTTCCGGATGCAGGCCGAATTGATTCGGGACAACGCACTCGCGATCGCAGGATTGCTCAGCGACCGGATTGGTGGACCGAGTGTCTCGCCCTATCAGCCCGCAGGTTTATGGGATGACGTGGCGGTCGGTGCGGATTACGAGGGGACGGTCTATAAACAGGATCAGGGTGAAGGGTTGTATCGTCGCAGCATGTATACCTTCTGGAAAAGAACGTGTCCTCCCCCTGGTTTGAATACGTTTGACGCTCCTGAACGCGAAGTCTGTACGGCGCGTCGCTCGCGAACCAATACGCCGTTGCAGGCGCTGGTGCTGATGAATGACCCAACGTATCTGGAGGCGGCGCGAAAGCTGGCTGAACGTACCATGGTCGAGGGAGGGGATTCGATCGAGTCACGACTGACGTATGCCTTTCGGCTGGTTCTTTCACGCAAGCCGTCGCCGATCGAGACGGACGTGTTGGCCAAAGCTTATCGCCAGCAGCGTGAACGCTATCAACACGATCCGGCCCGCGCGAAATCGTTGATCACCTCGGGCGACTCGCCGCAGAACAAGTCACTGGAGGAAACCGAGCTCGCCGCCTGGACTGCGGTGATGAGTTTATTGCTGAATCTGGATGAAGCGATTACGAAGGGTTAGAGTTCATTTGGGATGGAATTCGGCAGAAAGCAGGGATCATGCTGCGGGGAATTTTCGCATTATTTTTTCGCTCGTTGCGTGGTGACGCCAGGTCGGTCTGGGTGCATTTGGCTTGGCTGTTCCTGCTGTTGGTGATTTATATCGCCTTGTGGTTCGCACAGGTTCAGGCGGACTATCTGGGGGCACCCGGTCGCAATTTTTTCCGCTACGTGATCTATTTGAATGCCATCTTTGTGACGTTATTGGGAGTCAGCTACTTTTCGAGTGCGATTTCGGAAGAAAAAGAAGAAGATACGCTGGGGCTGATGACCATGGCAGGAATCAGCCCCTTGGGGATTTTGCTGGGAAAATCGACGACCCGTCTCTTTCAGGTGTTTCTGCTGCTGGCGCTGCAATATCCGTTTACGCTACTGGCCATTACGCTGGGAGGGTTAAAGCCTGACCAGATTTCTGCGGCTTACCTGGCGTTACTCGCTTATACGATCCTGCTGGCCAATGCGGGCCTGTTCTGTTCGGTTGTTTCGCGGCGAAATCGCGATGCCGCAAGTCTCACGGTACTCTTGCTGATTGGCTATATTTTTACGCCGCTGTTCGCATTGATCGCGATCAGTTTTCTCCCGTTTCAAGGGGGAATCGATTGGCAATCCGTCTCTCCGTTGTTGAAGCCGATTCTGGCCTGGGTCTCGAAGACCAGTGTCTTTACCCAGTTGTACGAGGTGACAGAAACCGGGTATCAACTGAGCTTCACGCCGCAATTAATGACGAATTTTCTCGGGGGAATTGGTTTTTTTCTGCTCTCATGGTGGCTGTTTCCGTTAGTATCGCACGAACCTGCCACCGATGCGACCACGCGGGTGATGGTCCCACTCAAAACCAGCTCGCGACGCTGGTTCGGCGCGGGTCGGGCTTGGAGTGATTCGCTCGCCTGGAAAGATTTTCACTTTGTCGCCGGGGGTTGGTACGGCATCGTGATTCGCTTTGGTTTATATGCGGGGCTATATGTCCTGACGATTCTGGTTTCGTATCCGTGGTGGAACAGTCGTTTTACCGAATTGAACTGGAAAGACGTGACGTACGGATATCAGATCTTTTTGCCCCCGCTGTTTGCCGTAGACTGTGCGTTATGTGCATCCCGGCTGTTTCAAGAGGAAATTCGACATCAAACACTGGGTGCACTGTTGATGTTGCCTCAGTCCGTTGCCAAAGTTTGTTATAGTAAAATCATCGGATGTGTGGTCGGACTTGTACCGGGAATGATCGCTTTGTTCATTGCCTTTTGCGTGCTTTCCCGAGATGTTGGTGTTATTGCCACCGACAACCTCAACATCGCGTTTGCCTGTTGGTATGTGGCAAATCTGTTTTTACTGATCCATCTGAGCCTGTTGTTTTCGCTGTATCTGCGCTGGGGTGCGTTTGCTATGGCCATCGCCGTCATCTTTGGTTTCATGTTTGTTTCAGTATTTTGTGCGGAACAATTGATGATCCGTTGGCGAGGCAGTATGCATCCCAGTGAGGTCCTCGGATTCCTGACATATCCTATCATCATCGCCTGCGTCGGCTGCCATGTGGTGCTCCTGCTGCGGATCCCTGCGTTAGGTGAGAAATGACCCGCCAGCAATCCGAATCCCCCACAGAATTCGTGAATACCGCCGGGATACATCACGCGGATGCGAGTTCCCTATTGGCCGAACCGGAATCCGTTGATTCGGTCGCGGCCGAAGACGACCGATTGATGTATCTGTTACAGGGGGGTGACCGACTTGCTTTCGAGCGTCTGGTGACCCGCTATCAAAATTCGCTGGCCGGTTTTTTCTTTCGGCACCTGCGCGATTGGCAACTGGCCGAAGATCTGACGCAAGAAACCTTGCTGCGGGTTCATTCCACGGCATGGGATTATCTGCCTCGCGGTTGCTTCAAAGGCTGGTTATTCCGCATCGCCCGGAATCTAATGATCGACACCACCCGTCGCCGTTCCCATGACGCGCTGGTGAATGCCGCGAGAACTCAAGGCCCGCGTGATGAGGATTCCGAAGACCTGCTCGATCGCATTGCTGGAGAATTTTCGTTGCCGGAGGAATTAGCCGGTCAGAACGAGTTTGCGGGAATTGTGGCGAAGCTGCTGCAGAAGATTCCGGAAGAACAGCGACTCACCTTTACCATGCATCACTATTCGGGGCTCAGCTTGCCCGAGGTTGCGGATGCGATGCAAGCCAATACAACGACCACGAAAAGCCGACTGCGACTCGCCCGGGAAAAGCTGCGGGAATTGCTGGCGGATCAGGGAATCCTGGATCCTGCGGTTGAGTTGAACAATTCCTCCGCTGATTCCAGCTAAGCGATTGCCCAAAGGGGGTCGGGCCGACAATGTTGCAAAAGAACGCGATTCAAGGGAAAAGTCTTGTCCCTGCGGATCCAGGAAGGTTTTTCCACAGATCTGGAAAAACGTGGACCTGCAGTGATCCAATGGACGGAAATTTACGTTAGCGGTTTCATTGTCGCCCGAGGTTTGCATGCGGGCGCGGGTAAAAACAAACGGAGCGATCAAATGAGTTATTTCAGCCGCCTGACGGATATCGTGACTTGTGACCTGACGCAATTATTGGAACAAGCCGAAGATCCGAAGGTGGCTATTCTCGAGATCGTACGTGAAATGCGGGAAGGAGTGGCTGGGGCGCAGCGAAGCGTCAACACCGCCAGTGCCTCCGAAAAACAACTCCGGCTCGAAATCGAAACGCATCAGGCGCAAGTCGAGTTCTGGACGACGAGAGCGATCGATCAGATCCAGGGGGGCTCCGAAACCGAGGCTCGACAGAGCCTGTTGCGAAAACGGGAAGTCGAGCACCTGATCGCCGGGCTCGACCAGCAGCACAAGGCCGCCGTGATCACCGAAAAGCACCTGAGCACCATGCAACTCGCCCTGGAAGCACGGCTGTCCGATGCACTACGGCGCCAAGAGACGCTCGGGGTGACCCCTCAGTCCCCGTCAGTTCCCCATTACCTCGACGCTCGCCCTGCTGCAAAGAACGGGATTCACCGCGAGATTGACGAGGAAATTGAACGGCTGAAGCGAAACCTGAAATAGTTTGCTGGAATTCACCTCTGCCGTGCGCCCCATCAACCAGCAACACCCCTATCAACCGTCAACACAGTTCAACCCTCAACACAGTTCAACCCTCAACACAGTTCAACCCTCAACACAGTGTCGGGCCCAGGCTGCGGCACCCATCGCTCCGGAATCATCCCCCAGGCTGGCGACCCGAAGTTCATAGGTTTTCAGGTACGACGGCATGATTCTCGCCGCAATCGCTTTGCCGACTTCCTCGAGAAACAGTTTTGGCAGCGCTTCGACCAGCCCCCCACCGAGCACAATGACGTCGGGGGCCAGCAAGTTGACGGTTCCGGCCAAGACGACCCCCAACTGTCGGGCACCATCTCGGATAATCGCTTCGACAATCTTGTCCCCGGCATCGATCGCTTCCTTGATCGTGCCACTGCGGATATTTGCCAAGTCGGTCCCCGCAACACGGAGAATATACGGGGCCTGGCCTCGATACGCCGCCTTCGCAATTTCCGCCGACATCGCCAGGCGACTGGCAACGGTTTCCAGGCATCCTCGTTGTCCACATCCGCAAAACGGGCCGTCGGCCATGACCGGAACGTGACCAATTTCCAGGCAGCTCCCTGTCTTGCCGCGAAAAATCTTCCCTTCAAAAATCATTGCGCCACCAATTCCGGTGCCGGGAAAGAGGCCAATTGCGGTTCGCGCCCCCTGTGCGGCACCGAATTGAAACTCGCCGTACATGCCGGAATCGACATCGTTGCAAACAAAGGCTGGGCAGCCGAATTCTTTTTCGAGCAGTCTTTTTAACGGGACATTCTTCCAGCCGAGATTGGGCAATTCCAGAATGACCCCTTCTTCCAGATTCAGGGGGCCAGGACAGCCGATGCCGATGCCGCCGAGGCGGTCTGGGGAAACCTCAGACTCTTCGAGCAGCTTTTGAATGCCCAAAATAATTCGCTCGACACCCGCATCAACCCCTTCGGATCCACGGCTTTTTTTTCGCCGTCGTCCGCGCACCTCAAAAGCACTGTCGAACAGCATCGCGTTCATCTTGGTGCCACCCAGGTCGAACCCGATCCAAACTCGATCATTGCCAAGTACGTCACTCATGAGTCTATCCATCCCTAGTTTTCAGAACCCGAGTTTTGCCGAGCTGCGGCCCAGAGTTCGACCGGCAGTTTACCCGATCCGATGCAATTACGCCCGTCGCATCTTTCCCACTTTCACAACTGATACCGCCAGATTTGGACCCTCACCCCCGTCTGAAGCCGACACCGTACCTGCAACACAGTCAGTGCAACGGTCGAGGAATAGAATGCTCATTTCCAGCGGGCAAGAGCAAGGGTTTTCTTTCGGTTTTTTCAACGTGGAGGGGAATTTTCTGCACGTTTCAGGCGGATTGCCTCTTGCCGATACCGCTCGTTGACTTCCAGATCAAACACCGCCGTTTCCGCCAGTTTGGGAATCCCTCGATACTGGGCATGGCAGCGGTAACAGACGAGTCGGTCCGGCAAAATGGCGTAAAGGACCCAGTCTGCTAAGCCAAACAGCATCAGGATGATCATCGCCACCCCGGGCATCATGTACGCTACGGCGATCGTGCTGAATAGAATTCCGATCCCCACAATCAAGACGCCGAGCCGAGTATCAAAATCTTTCTGACGCCAAAGATCCTGACAACCGCAAACCAGGCAATTCGCCGGAGATTCCCCGACTATTTCTTTTGCTTCCACCGGTCGCTTCCAGTGGCAATGGCTGCACTCGACTTGCGGATTGGTAGGCGCCACCGCACCACGACTGATTTTCAGACATTTTGGACAATCAAAAGCAATCTGCATCGGAAACTCGATTAAAAGGAAGCCCGAAGTTCAGAGTACAAGAGCGCTGCAGACATTTCCCCGATGAAGCAGAGGATCACTCCTGCAAACAAGACCCCTGTCGCGGCTTGCGTATTTCGATATCGCAGGATACGCAGCGCCATGATCGAAATCACCATCGGTCCGAGGATACCTGCCAGCCAGCGTAAGGAAAACCACGTCCAGTGGAGGCCTCGATGCAGCTCGTCACCCGCGATCATCCAGCCGCTCAGCGAAACCAGAAATCGAAGCAGCACCGCCGCCGCAAAATACCAGCAAAGGGTTTTTAAGGGCTCGATCGACATCGTTGGTGCGGTCAGATACCAATGTCCCAATAACATTCCAGTGACCGCAGCTCCCAACAGGAACGCCGTCGAAAAACTCGACAAGAGATGAAATGCCCCTGCCGAAGTCGTCAGTCCCATGGTCGCGCCACGTGAACAAATCAAGCTGATCAGCGTTGCTCCCAGGATACCGACCATTGCCCAGGTTCCGACCGGGCGTCGATCCAGCGTCCAGGCGATCGAGCCGAAATAGGCAAAACCAATCGCGATCGACGAAAAAACGCGGGCACGGAACAAGAGCGTGCTGGAAAGCGGGTCACCCGAGCCCGATGTCAGTTGCCCCATCGCCAGCACCCCCAGCGCACTCAGCCCCATCACCAGCAGCATTTGAATACGAAAAAATCCCGCTGTCACCTGAGCACGAGGCATCAGACACCAGATCAGGCTTATTCCGCACGTCAGCAGTAAGGAAAACTCAGCAACCATGACTCTATGCTATTCGCTCAACAGGCCAGCGGAAAGTGTCAAAGGGGAAACCTATGCAAGTCAAGAATTCACAATATGTTACGATATAAGCGATATCATCGGCTCTCGTGGAATCCAGGTCGAGTTTGCCGATTATTCGCGTTCTCGCGATTGCAGGGGCGGGTGGTCGAGCAGGCAAGGTGGAAACCAATCCTGTCGATACACCTATCCGCCTCGAATGACAAACAGGAAAGCATGACGGTGTTCCAGGGGGACCGATGTCCGAAGCGAAGTCTGACATCCAATCGGTCGATGCGTTGCGTCGATACGTTCATGAAAGACTCTGCCGCCATGAAAATCTGGTGGGGGATCAGTTTGCGCTCGAAACGACCCCGCTCATTCGTGGCGGAGCCCTGTGCGGGTTGCAATTCCAGTTACGTGGTCCCCGGAGCGTTCGGCTTGGTGCCGTTTGGGCGGCAGACCGCAATTTGCTGTACCTCTACGACGCGCGTGGTGAACGCTTCCATAAAGAACAGCTGAAACATCAGTTTCATGTTCAGCTGGATGCCGCCTGAGGAATTCGTCCGGTGCCGATGATGGCGGGGCACATCGCGTTCCGCTCAACTCGCTTTTCCGCCGGGTGAGCCTCACTGTGTCTCCTCTCTGTATCGTCTTACTCTGTCGCCTTACTGTGGTTTTTGTTCACGGGTTTTTGTTCACGGGTTTTTGTTCACGCAGCCAATCGGCAATCCATAATTGACTGGTCCCGTCGGGTGAACGGGTCGAGGTCCACATCAGGCTTTTGCCGTCCGGGCTGAAGACGGGGAGGACGTCCTGAGCAGTGCTATGGGTGATCTGCGTGACGGCCCCACCTTTAAGCGTGCCGGCGGTCCAGTCGAGTTCCATGGTGAAGAGATGGAACGGAGCATTGGTCGGCCCCTTGCTGTAGTCCGCCCCGGACCAGACCAGGTACTTACCGCTGGGGTGGAAGTAAGGGCACCAGTTGACCTGATCGAGATTGTCTGTCAGCTGAACTTCGGTTTTGCCATCAACCGAAATGGCAAACAATTGCAGCATGTGTTCTTTTTGACGGTCCGAGCGAAAGATGACCCATTGATTGTCGGGCGAGAAAAATGGCCCCCCGTCATAGCCAGGACGGTTCGTCAACTGTCGAGCATTCGAACCATCGGCATCCATGATGTACAGGTCTGGATCCCCGTCTCGTGATGAGGTGAAGACAATCTGCTTTCCATCGGAAGAATAGCTTCCTTCGGCGTCATATCCGGGACTGTCTGTCAGCCGCTTCATCCCGGTACCGTCAAAATTTACTACGTACAGATCCATGTGCGGATCAAAGTCCCAGAGGTAGCGTCGTCGCCCCCCCTTCGCCGCCTCGTCCCGCGCCTTCAGTTCGGTCTCATCAATCTTGGGATCTGTGTGACTCGACGCAAACAACACTTTGGTTGCATCGGGCGAGTAATACGCGCAAGTCGTTCGTCCCCGTCCGGTGCTGAGCAATCGAGGGATTTTCTCATCGAGTTTCTGCACGTAAATCTGATAGAAGGGATAGCCGACGGGATACGCCTGATAGACAATCCAGTCCCCTTTCGGCGAAAAATAGCCCTCGCCCGCCCGCGATAATCCGACGGTAACTTGCCGCGAATTTCCCAGAAATCGCGCTTCAGCCGCTTCATCGGTCACTACAGGGGGAGCACTGAGCATCACTGTGAGCAGAGCAACAAACATGGGTCGAACCTCTAGAGACTGCTTGATTCCAATCGTGACCGACAATAATACCGAAACCCCATCCCAGTGTCCCGCTTACCGCATACTTCCCACCCAAATTTTGCCAGGGACCTGGACCTCGATGGGCCTGGATCCTCTGATCAATCCAAACATCCACACGTACGACCATTCCTTGCGGACTCATTCCTTACCGACGATCCGCAGCGACCGGGAAGGTTCTTGAGTTTGGCCCGGCGACGTGCTACTTTTCTCGGGAGGGAGTTTTCCGTATTGGCTTTTTGTGACATTTCAGCGAAACCCGAGTCTGTTCGTAGCGTTCGTTTAAAAGGCGCTCACCGTGTTTACGTGTTGGGGTCGACAACATCGGTTCTGCGATCACGTCAGTCGACGTGAATTCTTGCGGGCGGGTGCATTGGGACTCAGCGGCCTCTCGATGGCCGATCTCTTTCGATTGCGTGCGGAAACCTCGACTTCGTCCCCCGCTGTCGTGAAATCCCGTAACGTGAAACCTCGTTCGGTCATCATGGTCTGTCTGGCGGGGGGGCCCAGTCATCTCGACATGTATGATCTCAAGCCCGAGGCACCTGTCGAATACCGAGGTGAATTCAAGCCGATCGAAACCAATGTTCCGGGTTTCGATTTGTGCCAGCATATGCCGCTGCAGGCCACCATCGCGGACAAACTGGCGCTCGTTCGTTCGGTCCAGTTCGTCGAGCCGATGCAGCACGAACTGGAAGAGGTCTACACCGGATATCCCAAATCCGCCAAACGACCCGCGTTTGGTTCAATGATCAGCCGCTTTCACGGCGGTGGCGATGTTCCCTCGTATGTCAGCCTGGAGTACAGCAACGGACTCACCAGTTATGAAAGTCCGCAGTATGCCGGTGCCAGTCACGCCCCCTTGCACATCGCGGGAGGTGACGGCGTGCATAATCTGGGGATTCCGCAGGGGATGGCCCGAGGACGTCTCGACAATCGCCGCGAACTGCTACAGACATTCGATTCGCTACGTCGAGAAGTGGATGCTCGGCGCGCCATTCAAGAGGTTGACCCATTTACTGCGAGAGCTCTGGAGATCATTACCTCGTCCAAGGCACGGGACGCGTTCGATCTGACAAGAGAATCGCCGCAGACGCTCGCTCGCTATGGAAAGCGCGATGACAAATTCACCTATGTTGGCAAAGAACCCGATTCCGTCTGGGATAGCCACAAATTTCTCCTCGCCCGTCGTTTGGTCGAGGCGGGAGTTCCCGTGGTGACGTTGCGGATGGGGCTTTGGGATCACCATGGCAACGTGATTCAACAGGTCGGAGGGGTCAGTATCTGGCACAGCTTACGCAGTAGCCTCCCCTTGCTCGATCGGTCCATACATGCTCTCGTCACGGATCTCCACGAACGGGGGCTGGATAAAGAGGTGCTGGTCGTCGTCTGGGGCGAGTTCGGTCGAACTCCGAAAATTTCACTCAGCGGTCGAGACCACTGGCCCGACGCCAGTTTTGCTTTGTTCGCGGGAGCTGTGAACGGTGGGCAGGTGATTGGTCAGACGGATGTCCGGGGTGAACGCCCGACAACGCGAGCGGTCAGTGCACAAAATGTGATTGGTACGGTCTACCACGCCCTGGGGATCGACTATCATCAACAAGTCCTGAATTTTGCCGGTCGTCCCATGCAACTGCTGGACGATGGCAAGCCAATCGTCGAACTGATGTGTTGAAACGGATGTGATGAAACGGGTCGGATGATTTGTCGAAACAGCGATGCAGCGAACTAAGGATTTCAGTCATGGATATTGCCGCCTTCACGTTCGAACGAGACAACTGGGGACGACTGGTTCTCAAACAAGGGGACGGCCAAACGTTCGTGGGTGTCGAGCCGGTTCGATGTTTCCCGTTGACCGATCCTGACAAAGAGATTGCGTTGCTCGACCCCGAGGGAAAAGAGATCCTGACCCTCCCCGATCTGACTTTGCTGAACCCCTCTGCGAGACAAATGCTGGAAGCAGAGCTCGCTGCACGAGACTTTGTCCCCGTGATCAAACGGGTGCTTTCTACGACGAATCCCAATCCCCCCTGTCAGTGGTCGGTCGAGACTGATCGAGGAAAAACCCGATTCCAGCTGGAAAGTGAAGATGATGTGCGTAAACTGGGGCCGACTCGGGTCATGATCGCCGATTCGAATGGAATCCGGTACACGATTCCGGACATTAGTCAACTCGACGCCCATTCGTTCCGGATTGTGCAAGGGCTGGTATAATCCGGGGTAGGTCTCATTCGGTGTCGTCTCTGACCCGGATCACCTTTTCCTGGATGCACCGTTACATGGATCATCCGGTTCCAAAAAACTTCGCTGATCAATTTTGACCAGACGACTCTCCACGATTGAAATACCACATGATCGACGTACAACAGGTTTCCAAGGTTCACTTGCGAGGTCATCTCGAAGTTCGTGCATTGGACCAGATCACTTGCCAGATCCCCACCGGTTCGTTCACTTTCATTCTGGGCCCGTCGGGAAGTGGGAAAAGTACCCTGCTCTACCTGTTGGGGGCGCTCGACGAGCCGACCACCGGCACCATCACGATCCATGGAAAATCGCTGCAATCGATGACACCGCGCGAACGAGATCAATTCCGCCGCAAAGAGGCGGGATTCATTTTTCAAAACTTTAATCTGCTCTCGAATCTGAGCGCCCTGGAAAATGTCCTCGTTCCGTTTCTCCCCCAAGGGGTGACCAGTCCCCAACGCCAGAAAGCGGGCGAATTACTGGAAAGACTCGGACTGGGAAGCCGGATGGAACATCGACCGAATCAATTGTCCGGGGGCGAGCAGCAGCGGATTGCGATCGCCCGAGCCTTGCTGAAACAGCCGAAGCTGGTTCTGGCAGATGAACCCACAGGTGAACTCGACACCGCGAATTCCCTGGCGATTCTTGGCGATCTGCGGGCCCTTTGTCGTGAACAAAACTCGACCGTAGTGGTCGTCACGCATGAGCACGAGTACATCCAGCCGGGGGATCACGTGATTCGTATCCGTGACGGCCGCATCGCGGACTCGGGCTCTAATCCATCCGCCTAAAATGGATCAGGGATGGAAGGAACATCACTTCCAACGAGAATTCCCCGAAATGAAAACGCCCAGAATGGGATGGGTCTGATCAGGATTGATAGGGGACGGGGTCGATGAGGCCGCACTCGGCAAAGGCGGCGCGTCGATCGAGACAGGTCGAACACTTCCCGCAGTGCAGGTTGGCTCCTTGATAACAGCTCCAGGTGAGTTCGAACGGTACGCCGAGTGCCTGACCTCGCCGTACGATTTCGGCTTTGTGCCAGTCGACAAAGGGAGCCAGTACGGTGATCGCATGGAAGTCACACAGCTGGGTCGCACAATTCATGGCGGCAACAAATGAGGGCTGGCAATCGGGATAAGGGGTGTAACTTCCCGCATGGGCACCGAAGGCAATCGACGGGAACTTCAGCGAAACGGCCCAGCCAGCAGCGATCGAGAGCATGATCATGTTCCGATTCGGCACCATCGTCACGGCAATCGTCGCCGGGGTGTATTCGCCATGGGGTACCGCAACCGATAAGTCGGTTAACGCATTGGCACCGAACAGGGCTGATAATCCGGAAATATCGACCGTCCGATGCTCGACCCCCGTCAACCTGGCGAGGGTTTTGGCGGCTTCCAGCTCACGATCATGGCGTTGTCCATAGTTGAACGAGAGCGCTTTTACCTCGTGGCCCGCGTCAAGGAGCTCGTAGAGTAATGTCGTGGAATCCAGTCCTCCAGACAGAATCACGACCGTTTGCAGCTTCTCTGTCGGCATGGCATCTCTTTCTTGCTGGGAAAACTCGCGATCCATCCGATGCGTCCGTATTCTATAAAAACAAAACGGAAAAAGGGAAAGGGGCCGAGAAAAATTGGTCTTTATGTGATTTCATCCGGGACAATCTCGTTGATCGCGAGGCTGGCACCGAGGCTGAAACAACGTTTCCGGCTACCGGACCCGCCATTTTACAGTGGTCAGAGACTTTACAGTGGTCAGCGGCGTTAGGAGTCGGTAGCATCGTGGTAACACTTTCATTTTGCCTGATTCCTCTCGTGTTACAATCATGACAATTCAGTTCAACGCACCGATGCTGAGGCGGATATTATGAAGTTGGTTACGGGGGGCGTACTATTATTAACGGCCGAACAGGCTTATGCCCATGCGCAATTGATTCCTTTTCCTAACCATGAATCGGCGGCAAACGTTTTGATCCCGGCCAGCCTGGTTCTGCTCTTGCTCGGGGGGTTGATGCTGGTCTGGGGGCTCTTAACGGAAGCGCGGTTGATTTCCCGTCCTGATTGATTGTTCCGTTTTCCGTGATCAGGCAGGACTGGTTCTTTGGGGTCCGCGAGGGGGTATTGTGTACCAGACGACTCGAATTGCCGATGCCCTTGAGCGACTGTGTGTTGGTCTGGCCCTCATGATCGTGCTGATGGGGGGAACAATCTGTCTTCAGCCAGAATGCTTTCCCACCCCGTATCAACGGCAGGTCAAAAAGATTCTCGCCGCGTTGGAACTGCGTCAGCCAAAATCGCGGGATCTGGTTCGTGAATTGATTCAACAGCCTGACTCTGGACCTTTCGGAATCGCACTCGCCGCAGAGGCGGCTGCGATCGGTTTCGAGCACGATGAAGCCATTCGGTTTTATCAGCAACTGCCGCAAGATGGGGGGAAATGGGAATTCCTGTCCGCCATCGGGATCGCTCGACGCTCTGAAGTGCTGGGGAGATTGACACAGGAGGAGCACTCTCTTCGACGCGCATTGGAAATCAGCCCCTGGGATTTGGAAGCCAACACCCGACTCAGCCACATTTTGCAAATTGCGGGGCGAACCTGGGAAGCAATTCCCTCGTTTTTGATCCAGATCCAGCAGGGAAAATGTCGCGGAGACGAACTCCTTGGCCTGGCCGCACCGGAACGCTTCTTTCGCAACGATGATCACCTGGATGAGTTGGGTCTGGCGATCGATCCCCCGGATCTCATGATCCAACTGGCCATGGCCCGGCGCGATCTCTACGAAAATCGGCATGTCGCAGCCGAAAAACGATTGCGGGAAATTTGCGAAATGGCACCACAACTGGGCGAGGCTCAAGGCCGGCTGGGAAGAATCGTTTATGACCGGGGTGATTATGACGAATTTTTTCACTGGCGAGGTGCCCTGCCACAGGGGGCTATGAACCACCCGGATGTCTGGTTCGTTCAAGGACTTCATGCCCGGCGAACAGGGCAGATCGAAGGAGCGACTCGCTGTTTTCTCGAAACGCTGGCACTGTCACCAAACCATTTGCCCGCCAACGTCCAAATCGCAGGTTGCCTCGACCAATTAAAGTATCACGATCTTGCCAAAGAGTTTGTCCATCGTGCTGAGATCCTGGCGAATCTGGAAGCCCAGCTCAATATGTTGCGAAAAGACGTTGACCCCGAATTGATCAAACGAGTCATCGCTTCGTGTGCAGATCTGGGCCGCTTCTGGGAAGCGGCCGGTTGGACGTATGTCATGACGCATCTGCCAAAACTTCCGCAAGCCCCCTTGCGAAAAGAATTGCGTCACTGGTTGGCTCTGGGGAAACAGCACCCCCATCAAACCTCGGCCCAATTTCACCCCGAGCGAAAACTCAATCGCTCAGATTTTTCCGAGCCAAACTGGAAGAGCGTTGCTTTTGCCGCCACCAGTGGGGCCGCACGGGGGACGACTGGGGCAATGACTGGGGCAATGACAGAAACGACAAGTGAATCGGGGAGACCCAATCCGATCACCTGGTCTTTCACAGATGATGCGGAACGTGTCGGTATTTCCTTCGAATACCACGAGGGAACCACCGAAGAGACGCGATTGCAACACATTTTTAATGTGGTCGGCGGTGGTGTGGCTTGCGTCGATTATGACCTGAATGGCTGGTGCGATCTTTATCTGGCCCAGGCAAACAACTGGCGCGATCCCACGATACAGCCCGAGCAAACCGACCGACTCTACCACAATCAGGGAGGGAAATTTTTCGATGTTTCCGCACTAGCCGGACTGGGAGATACGGGTTTTTCCCATGGAGTCACCGTAGGGGATTTTGACCAGGATGGTTTTCCTGATATTCATGTTGGGAATCTGGGTCCAAACCGACTCTACCACAATCAGGGGGACGGAACGTTTGTGGATGTGACTTTGACTGCAGGAGTCGCCGGTCAAGAATGGACGACAAGCAGCTTGTTTGCCGACTTGAGCGGTGATGGTCTACCCGATTTGTATGTGGCCAACTATTCGCAGTTAGAGCAAACGGCGAAAAAAGAATGCCACAAAGCCTCGGGAGAGCCCATGGCGTGTACTCCCGATGTGCTCACCGCCGAGTATCATCGGCTCTATCTCAATTCGGGAGATGGGACCTTTCGGGATATCACCGTCGAGTCCGGTATGCATTTGCCAAACGGGCGGGGACTGGGTCTGATTGCCTGGAAATTTGGTGAGGACGAACGCCTGGGGCTCTTCGTGGCGAATGACACCAGCCCGAATTTTCTGTTGATCAATACGGGGACCAATCCCGAGGGTGTTCCCCAATTCCGTGAAGAAGGGGCTGTTCGGGGTGTGGCCTTTGATGCGGATGGAAATGCCCAGGCCTGTATGGGGATTGCGGCCAGCGATGCCAATGGCGATGGACGAATCGACCTGTACATCACCAATTTTTTTGGAGAATCCGACACCCTGTATTCTCAGCGAGCAGACGGATTTTTCGAGGATGCAACGCGAACGTTTGCCTTACGTGATGCGGGGTTCTGGACACTGGGGTTCGGTTGTCAGTTTGCGGACCTGGATGGTGATGGCTGGGAGGATCTCATCTCAACCAATGGACATGTCGATCAACAGTCATCCCGCGGCGATGCGGATCGGATGCCACCGCAGGTATTTCGGAATCGACAAGGGAAACGCTTCGACGAAATTCCAGGCGATCATCTGGGGCCATTCTTCCAACGAGGCTATCTCGGACGAGGACTGGCGACACTCGATTGGAATCGAGATGGCATCACCGATCTCGCAATCTCGCATCTGCACTCACCGTTTGCCCTGCTGACAAATTCCACAAAACCGGCGGGCCAACCGCTGGTGATCAAATTGATTGGCCGAACCGGGGTTCGTGAACCGACCGGCGCCATCGTCAAAATTCAATCAAAAAAAACCACCCAGTTTCGCCTGATGACCGCTGGCGATGGATACTTGTCCACCAACGAGCGTCGCTTGGTCTTTTTTATTCCCACCGGAGCAACCGCCGAACAGGTAGAGGTCCGGTGGCCCAACGGAAAAACACAAATCTGGTACAATCTCGCTGCAAATCAGGAAGTTCTGCTGATTGAAGGAGAAGAATCCCCGTTGATCATGCATCCGTTTCCATAATTTCCGAATGGAATCAGCCATTTCTACCTCGCCAGCCAGGGAAATTCATGGACCGACGTGCCTGCTTGAGTCGATCTCCCTACTATTTTCACGCATCAGTGAGAATTTTTTTGCTGTTGCAAAGGAGTATCATTAGAGTACACTCAAATAGAAATCTCGATTCAATTTGTTGATCCGCCGATTTTCGGCACGAGCCGCGTCACGAAAATGAAATTCGATTGACGGGATCTGACCGCTCTTTTGGTTTTGATTGCTTTTTGGTTTCAGTCGTGGTGACGAGGTTTCGAACTGTTATTTCTTTGTCCGAGGAGGTGCTGCATGCGTCGACGTGGATTTACCCTGATTGAACTTCTGGTGGTGATTGCGATTATCGCAGTCCTGATCGCACTCTTGCTTCCGGCTGTTCAGCAAGCGCGGGAAGCCGCTCGGCGAACTCAGTGCAAAAATAATCTCAAGCAAATGGGATTGGCGTTGCACAATTATCACGATACCTACAACGGTTTCCCCCCAGGCAACGTGGCGTCATCCGTGGGGGGTTGGGGCATTTCCTGGTACATCCGGATCCTCCCCTATGTGGATCAGGCACCTGTTTTTAACAAGATCAACTTCTCTGGTGCGCATCCAGGCTGGAGTTGCTGTGGTAGTTCCGAGGGGCAGGCGAATGGCGATGTGATTCGTGGTATCCGTTTTGCATTCACCGTTTGCCCTTCCAGTCCGATGGATGATCTGCGTGATTCAGGAGGGGGGCCGACGGAACACCCTCAGTACTACGGGATTATGGGAACAACGGATGGAGATGGTTTTGTGAACAATCCGTCACGCAAAGCCAATTGCTGCGGTTGCTGTGGTAACCAGGCTTCTACGGGTCAAATTACCAGTGGAGGGATGTTCGTTCCCGTGGATTCCAAGAAAATCCGCGATGTGGTTGACGGAACATCCAACCAGGTGTTTGTCGGTGAATCGTCGGACTTCATTTTCGGTAATGCTGGCGGCAGCAAAAACACCGACGTTCAGGGAGTTCACGGGATTATGATGGGTGGTCCCAATCTGACCCGAATTGATAGTTGTCCTGGTTGTATGTTTGAACGACAGTTCAATATCACCACCGTTCGCTATGCTCCAAACGCCCCAGCGATCAACAATAACCCCGCTTGGCCCGGTATCGACGATAACTTCGGCATCAATAAGCCACTCAACTCGGCCCACACGGGGGGCGTCCATGTCCTATTGGTCGATGGGGCGGTTCGGTTTGTTTCGAACAGCACGGACATGCAAACCTTACGACGACTCATGACCCGCGACGACGGGTTTCCTGTTGGCGAGTTTTAAGGTCTAATCACTCAAATCTCGCGTTTCTGGAGCGAAATCATCTGGAAGTAGCATGGTTTGAGGTCTCGTGAGAGCATCGTATCGAGGCCTGGTGAGGCACAATGGGGTCGGTCGAACCGACCCCATTTTTCAATCAACCTATTTTTAAAAAACGAGTTTTTTATGAACTTGGGTCCATTTCTGTCGACGGGTCGTCGCGTAGCGTCCGGACTGTGCTTCATCTCGGCTTTGTTCACTGCGGTCGGGTGTGGACCATCGGTGAAGGCCCCTGATCCCTCGAAACAAGCGACCATTTCCGGAAAAATCACTCTGGACGGATCCAAACCGGCACCCGTTGATAGTAACGTTGTTTTCTATTTGACGGAAAAAAGCACGATCGTCGCTGGCAAGGTCGATGTTCTCGGAAATTATTCCGCGAAGCCTGCCGAGAAAGAGACGGGAATTCCTGCTGGTCGGTATCAAGTCATGATCCGACCACCTGAACCACCCGCCGCCAATGTCAACAACAAAGATGAATACAACAAAATGATGATGCAAGGTGGGGCTGCGGCCAAGCCCGAGCCGATCAAAAGTGATATTCCCGGCAAATTTCACGCGTTTGATACCAGCAAGATCGTGCTGGAAATCAAACCAGGCCCCAACACAATCGATCTCGATTTGTCCAAACTTTAAATGTGGAAACGTGTGTGGCTGAGTTCTGTCCTTCCTCACCCACACCCTCACCCCCAGCCATCGCAACCCCGCCCGGTAAGCAGGGGATCTTAGTCTGGATCCTCTGTCACCGTTCGCAGCGATCGTTTCTCGCGACAGTTCAGAGTCTCGCAGAATGAGCAACACCATGCAGACGCTGTTGTCAGTGGGCTGCGGTTTCTTCCTGATTGGTTGCCTGACGTCGTTCTTTTCCTGTCGACGACAGACATTCCTACGTCTGTTTGTCCCTGCGGATGAGCTTCGTGCAGCGTGCCGCTCGATCCCACGTGGCGACGAGTTTCGCCGGGGGATGCGGAGCATGGCGATGCTGCAAATGGGACTCGGGGTCGTAATTGTGATCTTCGTATGGATTGCCGGTCTGGTTTGATCCTGGGAACACAATTCAATCCTCATTTCTACTAAGGACACTAGGGACACAATCCCGGGGCCACTGGGTTCGCTCGAAAATGCGACATGACTTTGCGGGGATTGTGTCAATCTCTGGTTTTGATCTGGTTGGATTTGGGACGAAGTGATGGCGAGAAGGGCTCGAGCCGAAGTGTTTGCGCCTGATTTGGTTCCAGTTGTGCGTGTAATGAATCGCGTGGTTCGTTGTTCCTGACTGCTGGGTGACGATTCCGTCACTGGCAAGATCGATAATCATCGCACAAACGGATGATTGCAAAAAAGGAATTCTCAGACAATCTTCTCGTGCTCGTGATCCCAGCAGCGATTGGGATCGAAGGAAACCAATATCAATCGGGTCTCCCATTCACCCTGGGATCGAACACAGAAACGAAAGAGGTCGCTCGAATCGAGCGACCTCTTGGGCAGCATCGGAGAACGCAACTTCAACTTAACTCAACTTAACTGCCCAACGGCCCCAGATTGGCATCGCCGAATGGTACCGATTGCCAAGCCGATTCCGCCGAATCCTCATAATACAAACCAGCTTGGTTCTGGGACCGTTCCGTTCCCGACGGTATCGCTTGGCTCGGTAATGCCCGTCGTGCCGACGAGTCTCCAGTCAAACAACTCATTTGCGTTATTCTCGCCGGCAAAGTCAAATCCACCGCTGTTGCGGAGAGGACCTGTGTCAGAGAGAGTACGAGTGTGGTTCTCTTCAGAGTCAAGTTGATGTGGGTCGCGCTACGTCCTGCGATTTTCACAGGCTCTTTGGTCGCTTCGCTTTCAGCCGG
>CAMBQP010000049.1 GCA_945869955.1 Schlesneria paludicola DSM 18645 | reverse complement strand
AGCTCATACTTCAAGTTATCGAAAACGACGATTTCTTTAAAATGCCGCAAAATATTTCTGCGATCATCACTGCGGTTTTTGACTCTGGTATCGGACATCAAGCACACGTTGATGCATTTAAGCGAATTGCGATACAGCTCTTTCATTCCATTCAGCATGCGTTACGGAAATTGTTCGATGAATCCTTTCATGATCGTGAAATTCTCGCTCTCCGGGTATAAAATAAATGCTTTGACACGTTGCCTGAGGATGTCGCCGTCGAGATGAATCAAAGTCCGTCACCATCTCGTATCGAAAAAATGATTCAGATCACAAATCAGCAGATGCCGCTTCACATACGCCCTGTAATTTTAAGCATTGCCCGGACGGGAATTAAGCGGATTACTGACGAGACGATGGGGGACAGGCAGCGCGCCATCATCGAAGCGATGAAAAATGCAGAATCCGCAGAATCCGCCGAGGATTTTGCGCATTGGTTGTGTTATCTCGTTGAAAAGAAACTGGAGTTCGGACTCAACGCGGGTGATTACAATACCATTTTGATTGATGGCAACAAAGTGCAGGCTGAGCCCGTCAGCAGTCGGGCTCATCTCGGCGAAGTGATTACGATTCTCGTTGAGGGCATCAAACTGGTCGCACGAAACCATACGGAAACAAGATCTCAAGTCGGTGTTGTTGAGGTGCTATTTAAAAAACTGAATACCATCTTTGCGGAAGAATCGGCACTAGTTTTTTCAGAAGACCAGGTCGAGGACTTATCACGCGCCCTGGTCGATATGCTGGAAAAAGACCCTGCAAAGAACAGCACATTGATTACACCAGATTTTCTGGTGGTCATCGAGTGTTTTCACTTTACGATGAGTCGATATCAGGGCAAGGAAACCGCTCTTTTTTCTGAGCGGAAATTTGTCATCAAAAAGCACTGTTTTGAGCGGTTGCAAACGGCAAAATTGCCGAAGGTGCTATTTCCCATTTGCCGAGCCATCGCCATTTTACCCTCGCCGTTATCGCAGGATGAAGTTCAGGCAATCTTCACGAGGTGTTTTGATGTTCTTGACCATGCGCTGCTCCTCGATCCGATTGAGCGTGTTGGTTTTGCGATGTTGATCATCAGTCGATCCCTTCCACACCAACTGGCGATGGACAGCCAATTACAAATTGCCGCAGAAATGGAGCAAACAACCGACGCGAGAAAGCTGTTGGCACTTTCTCTCGCACTGCGTGGCATGGAATCCCATGTCAAGGAAACGGCGATCCTGCGTGCTTATGATGCTGTCAATCGTGTTTATCGACCCGATGAAAACCAACCCGCTCTCGAATACCTCGCTCAGGCGTTCAGAGTGATTCCGACGCCGATTCCAGACAAGATGGCAAACGAGATCCTCAAAAACTCGACAACGGTATTACTCAATTTTCACAACAACGATGCGATGCGTTTGATTCAGGCGATCGAGTGTGTTTCTGCGAATTCCACGTTGGAGGTTCGACGTGAGACTATGGCAAGATTATTGGAAACGCTTGAGAGTAAGAAGTTCCCTTCGAAACAAACCCCTTTGACACACGCTCTGGCGGTTGTGTTGAATTCGAATCCGCGTGAACTCATCGGCGATCCGAGAAAGGCAATTCAGATTTGCGGCGTATTGAGGCAAGCCATCGTTGATTCGGATACCTATTCATCCAGACTCGATATGATGGTCATTGACGAAGTCCAAGGGGATCGAATTGGTCCCGATGAAATGGTCTTAAGGGATCTCCGTAGTAGCTGGATAAGCCGACAAGTGGGCTACGATCTGACCGAAAGGTACAAACGAAAAAGAGATCTCATTCATGCGCTCATCACCGTCGTGAAGATGCTGAAAAGTGACCGCGATTTGTCGGAAAATCCGCTGAGCCAACGAGAACGGAAAGCGCTGAATGACGAAGAAGCGGAACTCGTTAAGCAAATTCCCAAATGGCTGAGAGATGAAACCGACGTCGAAGTGATTGATCAACTTGCGGCAAGTTTTCCGATTTTGGGAATCGTTGGGAGCGACGATCATTTTCGTTCCGTATTTGATGCGATACTCAACGCAAAAAAGGATCACGGCGATTTGAACCTCAGACAAAGCCGTTCACGTGCGGTGAGCTACCTGGTTTCGTCAACCGGTGAAAATCGAGATAGCCAGAATCTCGCGGTGTTACTGGAGTATCTGGATCCCGATCTTTTTGGGGGAATTGACGAAGGGATGCGAAGGCTGGTATTGACCGCAATCTACGAGGAATCCCTTCGAATCCAGAATGTGGGTGTTGGTCGCGTTGATCCATTTAAAATGATCGTCGCGACAATTGCCAATCGCGTCGATGAGGCCAGCTTTCATCAGTTGATTCAAAGTTTGGATATCATCCCGGGGCAACCCGATGTCGATGCTTTAATCGAGTTATTGAAATCTCCGTTTTGCGACAAAAAATCGACCCAATTGATTTTAAAAATGATCGAATTGAAGATGCCGGTTCAAGAACCTTTTGGGGGAGATCTCTGGAAGTTTGTGAATGATGCCTCGAAAAATGGCATTAATCTGCAATGACGAAACAACCATTCCCCTAATCGACTCCCTTGTCGCCGCTGCGATGTGGATCTGTATTACGCCGAAACGTCTGCTTCACGCAGCGTAACATCTCGATTCATCGACTGTCGGAGTCAAATTTGTTCCGCGTTGAGTTCTCAACGGCCCGTCCGTCTTTCGCTCGCTCTGGCGGGGATCATACGTTTCCCAAGTCACCGCGTGGCTCACATCAATCGCGTGTGTCGCTTGCTCAACCTGCAATATCGCAGTCTGAGGATTGATGCGGAACCTCACGTTCTTCGTCTTCAGTAACGTTCCTTCTGTTCTCGGAATTGGGAATTCTGGATGCTGGTTAAAACCCGAACCCCGATGCGGTTCAGTAAACAGCGCGATGGTGTCGCGTTCAATGGCCGTATCGAGAGCGAGGCACGCTTACAGCAAATCAGATTCCTATGCAGCGAAATGGAGAGCATCGTTCAATCGCACTAACCCAAACGTTGAAAGAGATGGCTCAATAACGGTTTCCAGACTCGCTGGTCACATGTTCAACGCTGTCCGGCGTTCACGACCCTGAAAAGTCAGATTTCGATACAGGGGCGTGGGCTTCGCTGTGAAGAAGGGCGCGCAATCCGAGAATTCGGTGCCGGAGCGTCAGGCGTGAAAGTCAGTCATTTCTGATTTCGCCAATTGAAATCCGGGTGGAGTTGGTCGAAGAGCGAACGCGGGGAAGGAGTGAGTTTCGGCATGTCTCGGGGGCAAAGCAGGATGAAGTCATCCTCTGTTTCGTTATCGACACTCGACGCTAGCGGGGCATTCAATCACGTACGAGGGGGACAACTGCCGGGAGAAGCGATCCAGCAAGCAGGCCGATTGATGGAGCGAACAATTGAATTCATTGATCAACAGTCCTACAGGTCGAGCAACGCGATGCAATTGATCCAAGCAAATTGCCCCGATCTGCGAAACCAAACGCAAGAAAAACCTCACGGTAATCATGGCCGCACATGCCTTTCGTCTCTCGTCGCAAAATCCCCTTATTCTCTGGAAGAGGAACGATACTGGTTCGAGTTGATGAATTTTTTGAAATACCGTGCCGAACACGATCGGCGATTGCTTGACTTGAGTCGTCTTGATATCGCGCTCGTGAAGCGAATTGAAGCAGACCTGGATGAGGCACTCCGAATTCGAAATCAAATCACGGAAAGCAACCTCCGGTTAGTCGTTGGGTTGGCGAGAAGACTTTCTGAGACGACAGATCAACTTCCCGAATTGATTAGTGAAGGGATGTCTCCGTTAATTAGGTCTGTAGAACTGTTCAATGTTGCAACCGGTAATCATTTCAGTACTTATGCCACATGGTCAGTGCGGAATGAGATGCTCCGTTTTTTGAAGAAGCATCGTTTGACTCGTCAAAGTTCGATGAACGAAGGATCGTTTTCAATCGAAAATATTCCCGATTATCGATCCCGAAATGCCAGTGATCAATTTGAGTCGATTGGGGATTATCAATTGGTTCATGATGCTCTGGCGTCTCTCACGGAGCGTGAGAAACAGGTGATCGAGGCGCGGTACGGTCTTGACGGTCAAAGGCGGCGTCCCAGTTTCGCCGCGATTGGAGCCGAGATCGGGATCTGCGGTGAACGTGTGCGTCAACTGATCAAATTGGCCGTCTCAAAGCTCAAGAGCGAAATCCCCATCGAAGATTTCCAGTCGATGGGGGGGTGAGATTGTGCCGAGTTCTTTTCAAAATGAAGGCGAGAAGAGTAAGATGTCACAACTGACGTTTTTTGAGTTTGAGCGTGATCGAAGACAGACGCTCCGATTACGTCGTCAACCCGTTTTCGGCGGTGCAAGGCGGTTCCGCGGGATGATCGTTGTCGGAACGATGATCAGCCTGGGGTTGATCTTGAATGTTTTGAAAATGGTCCCGCCAATTGCTTCGTTTCTACCAAGGCCGGCGGAAACGAGTTTGGTGACCTGCCTGCTCTCTGCTGCAGCATATTGGTGGATTTGTCGCTACTCTCGATAACCGCGATTCCGATCATCACCTTTGATCGATTTGGTGGGATGCCGCTGACGCTTGTGGAGATCGTCTCGTGCTGCTGTTGAAGTCACGAATCGCAATGGTCTGTTGATTGTTTCGATTGCAGATCAGGATGGCGATACGGATCGTTTTTCATTCCGTCCGGCAATTGATGCCAGTCAGATCTTTTGCGGCAGTCATTTGTCAATCAGTATGCGTCTCTTTTCGTCCATGCGGCGTTGAACCCGTCGTATGTCGGTGTGTCGTCTTATGGGCAGTGTCGCTCCGTATAAGTGCATCCACATGCATCCACATGCATACATGCATGCATAAATGCATATGTAGCTGCGTACCGGAGACTTCGTATCGAGGCCTCTGGTTCCCTTTTCCGAGACTGAAGCGATTCCCTAAAACAGTCTACAATGGATAATGGATTAAGCACCAAGACAATCCTCTGAATTCAATCCTGCGAGCATTACTTTCGATGAATCGCGCAATACATTCGCGTCAACAGAAGGCCGTAAAATCAGACGGCAAGGCGTAGTCCGCCCAATCCTACCAAAGGCCCTCAGGGTGCATGCTGGCCCTACAACAGAGAGTATTTGCTCAGAGTCGGATTCCTATTTTCGACAATTTGATCTGCGGGTCTTGCTTCCAATTGGCTGTCTCTCGGCAGGCGACTAAAACTCTGTTAACTTGTGAATGCACGACTTGTTCATCCATAAGAAAGTTCCGTTCCCTTCGGTTTTACGAATAATTTCAGCGTTAATAATGGCTGATCGTATTCGGTTTGTCAGGTGGGTCGCGGAAATCTGTTTCTATCGATTCGAGCAGAGGCCCGCGTGGCTGACGATGCGAAAAGGAACATTAGAAAAAGTGGTACTCTGATGCGTTTTCGATTTCCGCTTTGGATCGATCGGTTGATTCCGGTGACGCTTGCTATCGCTGCCATTGGCACCTCTTACATCGGTGGTGTTGTGGTGTATGGACTCTCTCCCTCGACATTGGACGTGGGGTATCAACCCAAGCAACCTGTGCCATTCAGCCATGCCCTGCACGCAGGGAATTTGAAGATGGACTGTCGCTATTGTCATCAAACGGTAGAGAAAGCCGCCCACGCGGCAGTTCCTGCGACTGCGACGTGTATTAAATGTCATTCCGGGACTGAGGGACCGTCTGCGACGATTGCGATACACAGTAAAAGCCCAAAACTCTTGCCTGTACGCGAGAGTGCGGCGAGTGGAAGCTCTGTCCCTTGGACGAAGGTGCATGATCTTCCCGATTACGCCTACTTTAACCATTCGGCCCACGTGACGCGTGGCGTCGGTTGTGTATCGTGCCACGGACGAGTCGACAAAATGCAGGAAGTGGTTCAGGTCGCCCCCCTGAGCATGGGATGGTGTCTGGATTGTCACCGAAATCCTGAAAAACACCTCCGGCCACTCGACAAAATCACCGCGATGGATTGGGTTCCTGAGGAACCGCAAGAGGTGATCGGTGCTTATCTTGTCGAGAAGCTTCAGATTCAATCAAAAACGAATTGCTCGACTTGCCACCGCTGAACTCTTTCCTCACCAATCACCCCCTCCGACCTTGTTGTTTGAAACGAAAACACGCATGAACAGCCTCACGAATGACCCTCCCCTCTACTGGCGCAGCATTGAGGAGTTGGAGAAGACTCCTGAGTTTGTTCAATTCTTGCATCGTGAATTCCCTCAAGCCGCATCCGAGTTCCCGGCAGGAATGTCACGACGACGATGGTTGCAACTCATGGGGGCCTCCTTGGCCATGGCAGGCGTAGCGGGCTGTCGCTGGGAAAAAGAGACGATTGCTCCTTTCGCCGTCAGGCCAGCAAACCGCATTCCTGGCGTGCCCCAGAAGTTTGCCACATCGATTGAGCTCGGTGGCTCACTGCGGCCACTGATTGTGACCGCTTACGACGGGCGTCCGATTAAAGTGGAAGGCCATCGCGAGCATCCTGCCAGCCTGGGCGGGACAGATTCTTTCAGTCAAGCGGCACTGTTGCACCTCTACGATCCTGACCGTAGTCGCGAAATCCTACAACTCGATGCAAAGAATCAGCGTGCTCGAACTTGGGATGATTTCGCAGACTTTATGTCTGATTTAGGGCCACGTCTCCGAGCCTCGGGAGGGAAGGGGGTTCGTTTGCTCGTGGAGCGTTCTTCGTCGCTATGCCGGGCCCGGCTCTTGGCAAATTTGGCTGGTCAATGGCCGCAAGCGAAATTGATTGAATACGAAGCTTATTCGAGAAATCACGAGCAGTTGGGGACGAAACAGGCTTTTGGCCAAGCATACAAATGCGTTTATGATTTAGAGCGTGCAAACGTCATTCTGGCACTGGATTCGGATCTCTTCGATTTTCACCCGCAAGCGGTGAGTCTGATTCGAGCCTGGTCGAATCGCCGCGTACCCGAATCGGGGGAGATGAACCGTGTTTACGCTGTGGAAAGTCAATTTTCGACGATCGGCAGTATCGCAGACCATCGGGTCCCACTCAGATCCAGCGACATCCCGCTGTTGCTCAACAAACTGCAAGTTCGGATCGAGGCCAGGGTTTCTACTCCCGACCTCATCATTCAAACCGACTATGCGGAACCGATGGATCGGTTTCTCGAAATTCTCGCTTCCGATCTGGTTGCAAACCTGAGTCGCAGTCTGATCGTGGTGGGACCGGGGCAGCCTCCCGAAGTCCATGCGAGCGTTCATCAGCTGAATCAATTGCTGGGAAATGTTGGTGAAACGGTCTCCTTTATCGTGGATCCTCCTACGGATTTTCCTCACGAATCGATGGAAGGTTTGATTGAAGAAATCGAGCGTGGCGAAGTCAACGTCCTGATCACGCTCGGCGGAAATCCGGCCTATGATTCCGATGCCTTCGCGAAAGTGGTGACTCGGGTCCAGCACCGATTGAGGGTTGGAACTTATGTTGATGAAACGTCTCAACTCTCCACTTGGCATATTCCAGAAGCTCATCCCTTCGAGACATGGGGTGTCGGATATTCCCCCGAAGGTCTGTTAACGATACGGCAACCATTGATCGATCCGATTTTTGGGGGTCTGTCGCACGAAGAATTTCTTTATTTTCTTGCTAAAGATCAACGCGTCAAACGCTTGGAGATTCTTCGAGTTACACTCAAGGGTATCCTCTCTGACAGTCGTTTCGATGAAGAATTTGCGACCTTGGTTCATGATGGCTTTGCAGAAGCATACCGCCAACCAACGGTGAAACCGGAATTGAGAATTCCTACGGACGTTCCTCAATTCAAAGCTCCAGGAAACGGCTTAGAGGTTGTATTCAATTTAAGTAGCAGCACCTTCGATGGGAGATTCGCAAATAACGGCTGGCTTCAAGAGACCCCTGCGGCGTTGACAAAGCTCACATGGCAAAACGCTGCCCTGATCGCTCCTTCAACCGCAACGAAATGGAATGTCGCCACAGGTGATGTGGTCCGAATCACTGTCGAGGATCGCGTGATTGAAATTCCCGCTTTCGTCCTGCCCGGGCAAGCTCCGAATTCGATCGGGATTGCAATCGGGTATGGCCGGACGGCGGCGGGACATGTTGGAGGGAACTTAGCCACTGGTGTGAAGCCCGTGGGTGTGAATGTGGCTCATTTACGTCGAAACGCAAATGCATTCATTGCTACCGAAGTGAAACTCGAAACGACTGGCCAGCGGGTGACGCTTGCGACGACGCAGGACCATCATGCGATCGATAAAGTCGGACTCGAAGAACTTGCTGGCCGGATCGGGGAACTCGTTCGTGAAGGAACCGAACAACAATTCCGCGAACATCCCGACTTCGCACAGCACAAAGTCCATCATCCCCCGTTGGAGTCACTTTGGACAGAGCGTTCACCGGAAGGGCACGCCTGGGGGATGTCGATCGATCTCAGTCGGTGTATCGGCTGTAATGCTTGCATGGTGGCCTGCCAATCGGAAAACAATGTTCCGATTGTGGGGGCGGATCAAGTGGCGAAAGGTCGCGAGATGCACTGGATCCGAGTCGATCGTTATTTTGCAGGCGATATCGATAACCCTCAGGTGGTCACTCAACCGGTCACATGTCAGCACTGCGAGAATGCCCCCTGTGAACAAGTTTGCCCGGTCGCGGCAACGGTTCATAGTCCCGAAGGTTTAAATGATATGGCCTACAATCGCTGTGTCGGGACACGGTACTGCGCCAACAACTGTCCTTACAAAGTACGTCGATTCAACTTTCTCGATTATACAAGCCAGTTAGCAGATGCGAATGCCGAGCTGGCTCGATTGATGATCAATCCCGAGGTCACTGTGCGTAGCCGTGGAGTGATGGAAAAGTGCACGTTCTGTGTCCAGCGGATTCAAACCGTGAAAATTGATGCCAAGAATCACCAACGAGCCATCGTGGACGGTGAAATTCAGACGGCCTGTCAGCAAGCGTGCCCAGCTGCGGCAATCCGTTTCGGTGATTTATTGGATCAGCAGAGTGAAGTATCCCGATCCCATGCGAATCCGCGTTCGTATGCAATGCTTGCCGAATTGAATGTGAAACCACGGACAAAGTATCTTGCTCGAATACGAAATCCTCATCCGGATTTAGAGAAGTTCAATGGGATTTCTTGAGTTTGTCACGGAGTTGGATTTTTCAACGTCAGGGGATTGTCGATAAAGCAAAATCAGCGAATCGCAGTGGATCCGGTCGAATGGAATTTTTCTCACTACATCAATAACAGATTACGAAGTGTGTGATGTCAGCACTGATAAACGATCTTATGAATAACACCCACGAAGTTCCTGGCAAGCGAGCGTCACTCGTCTTGGGAGGGCTTAATAACTCGTCGATCACGGATCGTGTCTGCGAAATTGCCGAAGCACCGACCCCGCCACGAGCGTGGTATATTGCTTTTGCCGTGTCGAGTTCCTTAACACTGATGCTTTTCGGACTTGTGGGATATTTGATTTTTACGGGAGTTGGCGTTTGGGGGAACAATGCTCCTGTATTTTGGGCATGGGACATTGTGAACTTCGTGTTTTGGGTCGGTATCGGTCACGCCGGAACACTCATTTCCGCGATCCTGTTTCTGTTTCGCCAGAACTGGCGCACAAGTATCAATCGTTTTGCCGAGGCGATGACGATCTTTGCCGTGATTTGTGCGGGGCTGTTTCCCACGGTACATGTCGGTCGAATCTGGGTGATTTACTGGCTCTTGCCGCTTCCGAATCAGAATGCAATCTGGCCGAATTTTCGCAGCCCGCTGCTGTGGGATGTGTTCGCCGTTACGACTTACGCTACGGTTTCGATGCTCTTCTGGTACATGGGAATGATCCCTGATTTTGCGACATTCCGTGATCGTGCGAAGACGCGCAACCGACAAATGATTTTTGGCACGCTCGCCTTGGGCTGGACGGGATCGGCTCGCCAATGGCACCGTTATGAAAAGGCATACTTATTGATGGCGGCTCTCGCAACGCCACTCGTGATCAGTGTTCACACGGTGGTGAGTTTCGACTTCGCGGTATCGCAAGTCCCGGGATGGCATACGACAATTTTTCCACCCTACTTCGTTGCAGGGGCTGTATTCAGTGGCTTCGCAATGGTGGTCACGCTCATGGTTCCTGCTCGCGAATTCTTCGGCCTTCGTGAACTCGTCACGCTGCGACATTTGGAAAATATGACCAAGATCATTCTGCTCACAGGGACGATGGTCGGTTACGCGTACGCGATGGAATTTTTTACAGCCTGGTATAGTGGTAATCGTTATGAGCAATTTGCGTTTATGAATCGGGCGTTTGGGCCTTACGCGTGGGCTTATTGGACAATGGTGACATGTAACGTGATCAGTCCTCAATTCTTCTGGTTCAAGAAATTTCGGACGACCCCCTGGCTGATGGTTATCGTTTGCATCTTCGTCAATATTGGGATGTGGTTTGAGCGTTTCGTCATCACCGTTACTTCGCTCAGCCGTGACTTTTTGCCGTCGAGTTGGGGTTACTATCAGCCGACGTTTGTCGATATCGGGATGTTGATTGGGAGTTTCGGCTTATTTTTCACCTTGTTCCTGCTCTTCTGTCGCTACATGCCGATTGTCGCAATTTCCGAAGTGAAATCGATACTTCCTGAAAATCAAAATCCTCATTAAGCATTACGAATATCGAGCATCAAGAGCTGGAAGCAACGTGACAAGAGCTGATAGCAACGAAGCTCCCTCTGAGAATAAGAAGGTCAATCTGATATGTCCGCCTCAAACGCAATCACCGAAAAGCGGGAGAAAGAACATCATCCCGTCGCTGCTCAACCGGCCCTCTCTGCGATGATTGCCGAGTTTCCGACGGCGGGTTCGGTGCTGGCAGCTGCGACTCGGGTGAGTGAAGCGGGATGGTCAGATTGGGATGTGCATAGCCCATTCCCAGTTCACGGAATCGACTCGTTGCTACGGATTCGTTCGACGAAGCTTCCCTGGTTCACGCTCACCGCTGGATTGGTGGGAATTGTCGTTGCTTTTGTGATGCAATGGTGGATGAATGCTGTCGATTATCCATTCTGGATCAGCGGTAAACCCTTCTTCGCACTCGAGGCTGCGGCTCCCATCGCGTTCGAGATGATGATTTTATTTGCGGCAATCGCCACGATCGGAGGGATGATCCTGCTCAATCGGCTTCCAAGGTTTTCCAACCCCCTGTTTGCCAGCGAACGATTTTTGAGGGCGACCAGCGATCGATTCTTTATTGTCATTTCTGCAAATGATCCAAAGTTCGATCACGATCGCGTCATGCAACTTTTTCAAGAGTGCAGCGCTACGGCGATCGAGACTTGTCTGGCGATTGATGCGCGGGAAGGGCGATGGCCGTCATTGGTGACACCCATCATCGTTGTGGCAGGGGTGCTGGCTCTGGTGCCGCCAGCACTGATCGCTCAGAAAAGATCCAATCCGACTGATCTGCCTCGCTTCCATGTGATTACGGACATGGATTTTCAGCCGAAGTTTAAGCCGCAGCGTACGAGTCGACTTTTTGCAGATGGCCGGGTGATGCGCCCGCAGTCCGCTGGGACGATTGCGCGTGGAGAAATACAACTGGATAGTCGGTTACATCAGGGGATGGAATACGGTTCAAGAGAAGTTGCGGCGATTGATCGTTTAAATGTTTTGCCGATTTCCGCGCAGGGGGGGCCGAGTGTGACGTCCAATGAGGGAGTGCAGAAGAATCCGATGCCTGCGGTTCCCCCCCCCGATCCTCTGGATGCTTTGCCATGGGTGAAAGAATTTCCGATTTCGGTCACGTTGAAAACGATGAAGCGTGGGCAGGAACGCTACAACATTTACTGTTCCAGTTGTCACGGTCTGGCAGGTGATGGTGATGGGCTTGTCACACGTCGCGCATTAGACCTTGAGCAGGGGACCTGGATCAAGCCAACTTCATTCCACGCGGAAAACGTGAGGAACCAGCCGGTGGGTCAGCTCTTTCATTCCGTCACCAATGGCGTTAGGAAAATGCCGGGATACGGTGATCTCATTCCCGTCGAAGATCGCTGGGCAATCCTTCTGTACTTACGAGCACTCCAGCAGTCACGTCGCGCCGATCTGCAGGATGTTCCGACAGAATTGATTCCGTCTCTACAGGATTTGCCGAAGGAGTAACATAAGCATGATTATCACCAGTGAGTCGATTCACGAGTTAGCGCCCCCCCAAGCTTCATTTCGAGATCAGAATCTTTCGGTGAAGGTATTTCGTGCTCGCCAGTTAGTATTCCTTGTTGGGGTAGCGAATCTGGTGATCGCGATTGCGATGGGCTTGTTCGCCCACGATGGAATGCGACAGTTTTCGCACAGCTACCTGCTCGCGACCTGTTTCTGGTCCAGCGTTTCGCTTGGAGCACTATTTTTTATCGCGATTCAACATCTGACCCGATCGGGTTGGAGCGTGGTGGTCCGGCGAATTGCGGAAATCTTCGCGTCTTCGATTATGATCAACGCCATCACTTTTGTACCCATCCTTGTCG
This sequence comes from Schlesneria paludicola DSM 18645, assembly GCA_945869955.1. Classification (GTDB taxonomy): domain Bacteria; phylum Planctomycetota; class Planctomycetia; order Planctomycetales; family Planctomycetaceae; genus Schlesneria; species Schlesneria paludicola_B. The sequence continues at coordinate 19,824 of CAMBQP010000049.1, read as the reverse complement.
GACTCATGTTGAGACAGTCGTCACTTTACGTTTGGAATGATGCCACGCTATCAGCATCCGACGAGCTCATTCGGAACAAGGTTCCTTATTTAAATGCACCGTTTTTCGTAGCGAGGACAATCGGTTACTTTGCCGTCTGGATTTACCTCGCCCGAAGGCTCTGGCGTGAGTCGTCACAGCAAGATGTGAGCGGTGACTCTGAGTTATCTCTTCGCATGGAAAGGTTGAGTGCCCCGACACTGCTGCTGTCTGCATTGACTGTCACCTTCGCCGCCATCGATTGGGTGCTGTCTCTAGATCCCCATTGGTTCAGTTCCATTTTTGGAATTTACTTCTTCAGTGGCAGCATGGTCGCGTTCCTTGCCGCACTGACACTAACCGTAGACGTGCTCCAACGTCGATTTGGTCTACTTCCGATGGTGCAAGCCAAGCACCGCCATGACTTGGGGAAGCTGCTGTTCGGATTCAACTGTTTCTGGGCTTATATTGCATTTTCGCAGTACTTATTGATCTGGTACGCCAACATTCCTGAAGAGACGTCGTGGTTTCAAGTCAGGCAATCGGGAGGCTGGGGAATGATTTCGCTCGTCCTAGTCGTTGGCCACTTTGTCCTGCCTTTCCTCGGTCTTATGCCCCGACGAATGAAAGAGAATCCGCAGATTTTAGTAGTCTGGTCAGTTGTGCTGTTGATGATGCATGCGACCGATCTTTACTGGTTAATTTTTCCAACCCTGAATCCCACTGGCCCGGTGTTTTCCGTTCAACCGATTCTGTCCCTTCTGGGAGTTGGTGGGGTCTACATTGCAGGGTGGCTTTGGATCGCTGGTCAACATCCACTACTCCCCGTGGGAGACCCGCGACTCATCGAATCGCTTTCGGGCGGTCATTGAACATTGAAATGGAATCAGAACATTGAAGCCAAACACGCGACATCCGCGGAAGATCAGGAACAATCCATGGCAACTTATGACGACGTGAGCACTCAAAACATCACTGTAATGGGTATTTGTGCTGCGGTGGGAACATTTGTCATCATCATCGGACTTCAGTCCATGTATTATCGTTTTGAATCACAGGAATATCAACGAAAAGTGGTGACTGCCCCGACGGTCGGACCTGATTCCTTGCTAAACGATCAGCGAAGTCGACTCAACGCGTACGGCTGGATCGATCGAGAACGACGACTCGTCGGGATCCCCATCGACGATGCCATGACGCTAACGGTCGTTCGAGAAAATCAGCAGAAAACAAGGAGTTCGGATGATGCGAATTCATCACAACGGAGTCTTTAGTTCTTCGGTCACACACCGTCTTGCAATCGTGTTGGTTGCAATGATTGTCTCCAGTCCGTGTGCAAAATCGGAGAGTTATAACAATGTACTCCCAGCGGAATTGTCGGAAATGGGTGTGACTGAACATTTGGGAGAGACAATTCCCTTGAGCCTCGAGTTTCAGGACGAGACAGGTCGGATGGTGTCGCTTCGACAATTCTTTCGTCTCGGGCGTCCTGTTTTGTTGTCGTTTAATTACTCCAATTGCCCGATGCTTTGCAGCTTGCAGCTTTCGGGGCTTGTGACCAGCTTGTCGGAAGTCGATCTGCAATGTGGCCGTGACTTCGAGTTGATTTCGGTGAGCATCGATCCCCGTGAATCTCCGCTCCGTGCGGCCCAGACGAGACAAAAGTATTATCAGATGTACGGTCGCGAGGGAACGGGAGCGGGATGGCATTTTTTAGTTGGCTCTGAACAGGCAATCGTCTCGTTAGCAAAGTCGGTAGGCTTTACGTATCGATACCTTCCAGAGAGAAAAGAATATGTCCACGCTGCCGTCTGCGCGAGTGTGACTCCTGACGGACGGTTATCTCGTTACCTCTACGGTGTTGCATTCCCTCCCCAAACCCTGCGATTGGCGCTCGTTGAGGCAAGTTCAGGTCGGATTGGGACGACTCTCGATCAAATTCTGCTTTTTTGCTTCCACTATGACGCTGCTTCCGGGCGGTACGCACCAGCGGCTCGACGATTGATGACGGTTGCGGGAGCGGCGATGACTCTCGTGCTGGTAACGTTTTTGGTCGGACAGTTCGCGTGGGAACGTCGTCACAAACAGCAGATCGCATCGCGAATTGTGCCCCAGGCTGTTGATCTTTGTGGCAACCTGACGGTGTCACCATCGAAACAAATCAGCGTTTGATTGCTTGTGCGTGAGCTGTGCAAACGATTCGCTTGAAGGTATTGATCATGGATCCAAAAACAATGATGGCGGTATCCGAGACGGACGGAGGTTCGTTTTGGTTTCCGACTGCCGGAACACAGATCGCGAAAGAAGTTGATGGTCTCTTCTACTTTATCTTGGCACTCTCTACGTTTTTCTTTCTTCTGATCGTCGGCTTGATGCTCGTTTTTGTGGTCATCTATCGTCGTCGTCCGGGTTATGCGCGAAAATTCGCACCCGACCACAACAGTACGCTGGAAGTGGTTTGGTCTGTGATCCCTGCGATCCTGCTCATACTCATTTTCTTTCAAGGTTTCACGGGGTTTCTTGATATGCGGACGCCGCCAGCGGAAACATACGAAATCAAAGTCGTGGCCAAGAAATGGTCATGGGCGTTCCAGTATCCAAATGGATACATTGAAGGGGAGTTGCATGTCCCTGTCGACCGGGCCGTTAAGTTGACCATGACATCGGATGATGTGATTCATAGTCTTTACATCCCGTCGTTCCGCATCAAAATGGATCTTGTTCCCGGTCGCTACAGCTCAATGTGGTTTCAGGCCAATCAGGTGGGGGACTTCCCGTTGTTATGCGCGGAATACTGCGGGACAAAGCATTCTGACATGCTGTCGAGAGTAATCGTACATCCTTCGGGTGAATTCGAAAAATGGCTTGAGCAGGCCTCAAATCTGATGTCGACTTTGCCACCTCCCGAAGCTGGCAAACTACTTTACAACCGGCGCGGTTGTGCGCAGTGCCACTCGATGGATGCGACCGCGCGGACTGGGCCGTCGTTTTCAGGGACTTTTGGAACGTCGCAGCCACTTGCTGACGGAACGACCGTTTTGATCGACGAGAATTACATTCGCGAATCGATTCTTGAGCCGATGGCGAAAGTACGGGCTGGGTACCGACCCGTCATGCCGTCCTACAAGGGGCAACTCAAAGACTTGGAAATCGACGCGATCATTGAATTTATCAAGAGTTTGAAGTGAAAAAGGGTGAAGTCATGTCGGTTTTGCAGATGGAAACTGAGTCCGCAGCAGTCAACGAACGACCTTCGGCAGAGAATTACTTAAATTGTTCGCACGGCTTCTGGTCATGGGCTGCCACGCGGGATCATAAACGGATTGCAATCATGTATCTCATCTCTGTATTGGGGGCATTCTTGCTGGGGGGAATCTTTGCCATTTTGATACGAATGGAATTGTGGACGCCACAACGCACGATCATGGATCACGATACCTATAATCATACCTTCACATTGCATGGTGCGGTGATGACGTTTCTCTTCATAATTCCCAGCATTCCTGCTGCCTGGGGTAATTTTGTTCTACCTGTGATGCTGGGAGCGAAGGATGTCGCATTCCCCAAGATGAATTTGGCGAGCTACTATTTGTGGGTGGGGGGCGCTCTGTTTCTGCTGGCGGCGATCGTCTTGGGAGGGCTCGATACCGGGTGGACGTTTTACACGCCGTACAGTACTACCACGAATTCCAGCGTGATCACGGCAAGTATCGGTGTCTTTATTCTGGGATTCAGTTCCATTTTTACCGGTCTCAATTTCATCGTGACAATGCACACGATGCGTCCGGTTTGGATGACCTGGTTTCGTATGCCGCTATTTCTCTGGTCTCTGTACGCGACGTCGATCATTCAGGTACTCGCGACTCCTGTGTTGGGGATCACGTTGACGCTTTTGGTTGCAGAGCGCGCATTGGGGATTGGAATTTTTGATCCGAAACTCGGAGGAGATCCGGTTCTCTTCCAGCATTTCTTTTGGTTCTATTCGCATCCGGCGGTCTACATTATGATTTTGCCAGCCATGGGGATCATCAGTGAAATCATTTCGGTGTTCAGTCGAAAACCGATCTTCGGCTATCGATTCGTTGCCTACAGCAGTATCGCCATCGCGCTGCTTGGTTTTTTGGTCTGGGGGCATCACATGTTCACCAGCGGGCAATCGCGCATCTCTGCGATTGTTTTCAGTGCGTTAACCTTCAGTGTGTCGATTCCGTCAGGCATCAAGGTTTTTAATTGGCTTGCGACCATGTATCGAGGGTCGATCATTCTTACGACGCCGATGTGTTATGCACTGAGTTTTATCTTTCTTTTCACGATCGGCGGATTGACAGGGCTGTTTCTCGGAGCATTGGCGACAGACATTCATTTGCATGACACCTATTTCGTCGTGGCTCATTTCCATTACGTGATGATGGGAGGGACACTCGTATCCTTTATTGCGGGGCTTTTTTATTGGTGGCCCAAGATGACAGGGCGAATGTATAGCGAGTTTTGGGGACGGCTGGGTTGTTTTGGCGTATTTGCTGCCTTTAACCTGACGTTCTTTCCTCAATTCATTCTGGGAGCCCGCGGTATGCCGCGACGTTACTACAACTATCCGCCAGAATTTCAATTGTACCATCAGATTTCCACCGTCGGTGCTTTCCTGTTAGGTGCCTCACTGTTTGTCGCGGCGTTCACTCTGATTCATTCGCTCTTTCGCGGTCGAAAAGCGCCAGCCAATCCGTGGGGTGCAGCCTCCCTCGAATGGCAGACAAGCTCGCCGCCACCCCTGCACAATTTTGAGAGCGATCCCTGTGCGGGTGATCCCTATGATCTTGATTCACAAATTTATGATCCGGATTTGAGCGGCTATCGTTTCCGCGTTGAATCGGAGCGATTGCATTCCACTAACGATTCGGCGATTTAGCGTTCACTGAAATAACGAGCCGTCTCTCAAGTCAATGGGCGATCGTAAAAACTTTACAAAAAAGTTCCTAAATCACTTTACCATATTGGCGTCAGCGGAGTGCCACAGAGGAATCTTCAAAAATGCTGAACCAAACCGCTGCCAATGTTGTCGGTTCGCAGGGACAAGAGAACCACGAGCAGTCACATCCTCGTTTTCTGGCACATCATTTCCATTCGAGCGAACAGCAATTTGACTCGGGAAAGCTGGGAATGTGGCTGTTTTTGATCACGGAGGTGATGTTTTTCAGTGGGTTGTTCTGTGCGTACGCCGTTTACCGGTCAACTCATCCGGAAATTTTCATTTATGCTCATCAGTTTTTGGACGCAAATCTAGGGGCGACCAATACGATCGTTCTGCTTTGTAGCAGTCTCACGATGGCTTTGGCTGTGAGGTCGGCCCAGACGAGCCAACAGAAAATGCTGGTGGTTTATCTCACTCTCACATTGATTTTCGCTGCGGTGTTTCTTTCGATCAAGTATGTTGAATATTCACATAAGTGGCACGCGGGTTTGTTGTGGGCGGGTGACTTTCATCCAGTTGCTGGCCACGAACATGCTCACGATGGGGATGGACAAGATGCAGGCAAGACGACTGTGATGCCACGTGATGTGGGTGTTTTTTTTAGTATTTACTATGCCCTGACAGGGCTGCACGGAATCCACATTCTCGGCGGAATGGGGGCGATTATCTGGATTCTGATCAGGGCCGTGCGTGGTGATTTCAACGCCGAGTATTATGCCCCCGTCGACTTTGTGGGGTTGTACTGGCACCTTGTTGACCTGATTTGGATTTTTCTCTTTCCATTACTTTACCTCATTCATTGAGCCAGGGTGAATTGTCGAATCAAGTCCCTGCATTGATGCTTTGTCGAGGAGATTGAGTCAGATTATGCATAAGTCTACTGTTACCCCGATTACCGCTCATGCGAATCATGAGCATATCCCTTCGATCAGGTCTCTCGTGGCAACGTTTGCCATTTTAATTGTACTGACCGTAGTGACGCTTTACGGTTCAACTCTTTCTCTTGGATCCGCCGAAATTTGGTTCTCGATGGGGATTGCTTCCGTCAAAGCCGTGCTTGTGGCGCTCTTCTTTATGCACCTCAAGCATGACAAGCCGTTCAATGTATTGATTGTGGTTTTTTCGCTGGCCTTTGCAGCGATTTTCATTGGTTTGACGATGGTCGATGCCAATGCTTACCAGACCGAGATTAATACCTATGTCGAATCGGAACTGAAATAACGAGCGAAGGTAACCGTTCACAGTTCGGTGACTGCCTGATTTTTCCCGCAACAAAATGAAGATCTCCCAAATCGCTCAAACCATTCACTCATCGTTTTCCCGTGAAAACTGTGCCTGTCGCCCCTCACTTCGCCGTGAACGGTTACGGGGCCAACAGCCAAGAACAGTTATGGTTCTTTCGAGTGCTTCGCAAAGAGTGACTGGAGAACGAAACGGTGAAACGAGCAGAGCGTTAACGAGTTCATCCCAAGAGCGTTTTCTCTCATTTGCTGCAAGAGTAAGCACCTGGGATGGAAATCCACAACAGCGGGTTCGGCAACGAAGTTTCTCGATCCTTGGTGCAATCGGACGACGCGTGGCTGGCACGGGCCAATAAAAGAATTGGCCTGTAGCCGAACTTGCTACGCGTCGTCACCGAGTTCTTCCTGTAGCTGGCACCAGCGATCTTCGGCTGTCGCCAGTTCTACTGTCAGTGACTCGACTTCATGATGCAGTTTTAGTGATTCTTTCGCATCGCTGGTTTGCATCAGCAGGGCACTCGATTTTTTCTTCTGGTCATCTAGTCGAGCGATTGTCTTCTCGATCGTTGAGATCTCTTTGCGAACTTCTCGTTCGTTACGCCGCGTCGCCCTGGCTGCGGCCGCAGGCTTCACGACATCCGTTGGCTTGACGGTCGAAGGAGGAATCTTGGTGCGCTTGTTTGCTTCGTCACGTTCCCCGTCGTCAATTTCCTTGTTGACATAGTAAAGATAGGCTTCGTAGTTACCGGAATAATTGTTGACGCGACCGTCGCGAACTTCGATGATATTGGTCGCGACCCGCTTCATAAAATGACGATCGTGGGTGGTGAAAATGACCGTTCCCTTGTAAGCCACCAATGACTCGGCAAGCGCTTCGACCGTATCGACATCCAAATGGTTTCCTGGTTCGTCGAGAACCAAAATGTTGTATTGGCTGAGCAACAGTCCGGCGAGACAGAGTCGTGCCCGTTCCCCCCCAGAAAGGACCGCCACCTTTTTCTGGACATGATCGTCACGGAAGAGCAGGGCACCGGCCACGCTCAAGATTTCCTGGGCCTTGGTCCCTTTTGCTGCGCAGGATTCCAGGTACTCGAGAACAGTCTGCTTTTCCGAAAGACTTGTATAAACGTGCTGGGCGTAGACCCCGATCTGGCAACCGTAGCCCCAACGGACTTCCCCTTCGACCGGTTTCAAGGAATCGACAATCGTGCGCAGGAAGGTCGTTTTTCCCTGCCCGTTGTCCCCCACGATCGCCGCTCGTGAACCATGTTCGATTTCCAGGTCAATCCCCTCGGCAATCTTCCGTTCCGGATAACCAATCGCCAGATTCAGCGCCCTCAAAGCAGGGCCTTGTCGCGGTTCCACCTGAGGAGCCCGGATCCGGGCGGTTGGGTCATCGCTGGCAATGTCGGCAACTTCCAGTCGTTCCAGTTGCTTGCTTTTCGATTTTGCCTGATTTGCCGTGCTGGCCCGAGCCTTGTTTTTGGCAATGAACTCTTCCAAATGCTTTCGCTTGGAAATCACGGCCGCATTCGATCGCTCCAGATGCTCACGCTGATCCCGCTGATATTCCAAGAAGGCATCAATCTTGCCGGGATACATCGTCAGTTTGCCGCGAGACAAATCGAGCGTGTGGGTACACGTGGCACCCAGAAAACCCCGATCGTGCGAAACGATCAGGCAGGCCTCGCGATAATTCTTCAAAAAGTGTTCGAGTAGAATCTGGGTCCGCAAATCGAGAAAGTTGGTCGGTTCGTCCAGCAACAGCAGATTCGGCTCTCGCAGTAACAATGCCGCCAATTTGACGCGAGTTTGCCAACCCCCCGACAACTTGGAAATGGGGCCATCCAGATAGGAACCCTTCAGTTCAAATTGGCCGGCCACTTCGCCGCATTTCCAGTCAGGCTGGCCACTGTCACGCATCAGGAATTCCTGTGCGGTTTCCCCCGGTTGGAACGGGTCATGCTGTCGCAGATAGCCGATCTGGAGCTTGGGATGTCGGGTGACATCGCCCGTGTCGAGCTCTTCTTCCCCCAACAGAATTCTCAGCAGGGTACTTTTGCCTGCACCGTTTCGACCCACAAAACCAACTTTGATATCTTCCGAGAGCGTCGCTTCCGCGTTGTCGAGCAACACCTGATTGCCATAACTCTTGGTAGCGTTCTTAATCTGCATCAACACGGCCATCAGACGGAAATCCTCTTAATTAACAACAACTTTGCGCGCTCTCGACAGTGAATACTCGTTTCGCCGCGTCCCAGATCCGTGGTCAGCCAGTTCGCTGGTTGTTGACCTCTTCGGTTGCGGGATTTGGATCGCATGGGGTCCGAAACCTGTTTCTTTGGCTGGCCAAGAACGCAAGATCAGTCCGTCGGCAAATCTTAGCGAAATTTTGAGTGAACGGGAGAGTCTCTGCCGAATTCTGCGAATAACGATCAGAATTGAAGCATCCAAGCGTATGGCAGCAGCGAATGAACGCGTTGATACGGTCGGGGCAGGGGGGATATTGGAGTCGCGGCCTCCCCGGAGAGGCAATTCTGCCGGAGTGAGTCTGCCATGGATTGGACTGTGGCGACGCCTTACCAACGGGAAAACCCGCGGGAAAACCGGGCTACCGATTGAGTTTGCCGGAAAATCTGTCAAAATTCTCATTCGCCCGCGATGGATCGCGTCGCTTCTGGAATCGCCAAAACCAACTGCCAAAACCAACTGCCAAACAACGGCGGCCCCCCATCTCCCCGTCGAGGATGAACCGATGTTCTCAGGCAAATTCCGCCCCCTTGTCAGCACCACCGTAATTATGGCCGCTTTCGCACTGATCAACAGCTTGGTCGAGGCGGATGACTTTGCCATCCGTGATGGTGACACCGTCGCCTTTCTCGGCGACAGCATCACTGCCGCCAGGACTTACGGCAAATTGATCGAAAACTACACGCTACTCAGATACCCCGATCGAAAAGTCCAGTTCATCAATCTTGGCAAAGGGGGCGAGACCGCCGCAGGGGGGCTGGCACGTCTCGAAAAAGATGTCTTCGGTCGCGGTGTCACGCTCCTCACGGTTGCCTATGGAATCAATGATATCGGCTGGGGTTTTCATGCCGATGACGAACATCGACAACGATATTTAAACTCGATTCGAGACATCGTCCGCCAATGCCGTGCTCGTTCCATTCGTGTTGTCGTTTGCTCGGCCGCAATCACAGGAGCGGATCCCGACAAAACCGAAAACGACTTTCTGCAAATCATGTGTGATGACGGGCTGAAACTCGCCAGAGAAAACGGGGGTCAAACGATTGATGTGCAGCGGACCATGCGTGAAATCCAGCGACGAGTCCTGAAGGCGAACGAGGCCGTGACCGACGTGAGCAAGCACGAATCGCTACACACGGCCGACAACGTTCACTTAAGCGACTTGGGACAAACCGCCATGGCCTACGCGATACTCAAGGGATTCGCCGCCCCGGCCCAGGTTTCCTCGGTCACAATCGAGGGGGGCGAGCGAAAACTGCTGGAAGCGAGCGGTTGCCAGATCACAGATCTTACGGGAACCCCCGAGCGACTCGAATTCACCCGATTGGATGACGGGTTGCCGCTCAACGCCCAAACGTTTTTCGCACTTCATTTCCGCTTCATTCCGATCCCGGAAGAACTCAACCAATACCAGCTGCAGATCAAATCTCTCGCTAAAGCCGATTACGAGCTGACGGTCGAGGGACGAAAAGTCGGCACCTATTCGGCTCAGCAACTCGAACAGGGAGTGAATCTCTCGTCCGCGACCGCAGACCCCTGGGTTCCTGGCGGGCCGTGGGATGCCCAGGCCAACATCCTTCATTCCCTGACCGAAGCTCGAGATAAACTCGATCTTTCGGCGCGGCTCACTGCCGAATATCTTTCTCAGTCCGCGGCCGCAGCCCCGTATCTGGCCGAGGTTACCCGGTCCAATTTACAGCTGGAAGCGATGCAGCGGCAGATCGCCAAACCTCGTCCCTACCGCTTTGTGCTCCAGAAGGTGGACGATCCCAAAGCCCCTCAAGCCCCTGTGAAAGCCCCCGCGAAAATGTCGGATGCTGAACGAGCCGTGCGGATGGTGCCGACTCAAATTGCCGGTACTTATCGCGGCGGTGAACTCCAGGAACTTCGCGTCCATGATCGGATCGCTTATGTGGTGAAGCCGACCGGCAAAGTCGATCCGGCAAAACGCTGGCTGTGGGAATTTCCTTTCTGGCTGGGTGTCAATGATGGATTTGGCAGCCTGCAGCATCGCCATTATCTCGAACAAGCGCTCGCCGCCGGGTTTCATGTCGCCGGTATCGATGTGGGTCCCTCGTGTGGCAGCCCTGCTGCCGCCGCAGTCTGTCAGGCGTTTCATGAACGAGTGACAGACGAATTTGGCCTGAATCGGCGAGCTCGTATCATGGGCCAAAGTCATGGTGGCTTGATCGCCTATGGCTGGGCGTTTCGTAATCCGACCTGTGTGGAACGGATCGCCGGAATCTGCCCCGCCACGGATTTTCGCAGTTGGCCCACCCTGCCGAATGTCATCAACTTTCCCGTTAAGGGGCTCGACTACAAACTGACCCTGCCCGAGTTGACCGACAGGATCACCGAATTCAATCCGGTCGATAATCTTGCCCCCCTCGCCAAAGCAGGGGTAAAAATTCTGCACATTCATGGAGACAAAGACGAAGTGGTCCCGATGAACGCCAATTCGACCGAGATTGCACGCCGCTATCAGCAATCGGGTGGGACTGCCAAAATCGTTGTGATTGAGGGATTAGGGCATGGGGGACAGGAACTCTACCAGTCCGAACCGCTCCTCCAATTCTTGTTGTCAGACTGAATTTCCCCCGCATGACTTCGATGGCAACTCCCCCTGTTACTGCGGAAATCCGTAGGAGAGTCTCGAAAAACTTTTCCAAACAGCGAAAGGAAACTCTGGCGGCAGGGGGGTGCGCCCGGCTAGCCTGATTTGATGTTCGTTTGCGTTTGTTTTCGTCACAACGGGTTCGGCGATTGACCGCTCGCTTTTTGCCGTCAATTTCGCTGAATTCGCCGATGTTTATTGATTCAGGAATATTCCGTTGTCTCGTACTCCCTTTCGTTCAATTCCCTTGCTGGTTCGAACAATTCTTGTTTGTGCCGTCGTCGTCAGTTCGCTGAATCGTCTGTTGAAGGCCGATGAGGCACCCGGCTATCAAGTTCGAACGTTTGCGATTCGCAACGCCAGAATCGTGACCGCTCCAGGCCAAGTGCTCGAAGCGGCAACCGTCGTGGTGCATGCGGGCCGGATTACTGCCCTCGGAAATGGGATCGAAATTCCTATCGAGGCGGAAATCATCGAGGGTGAAGGGCTCACGATTTATTCTGGCTTTATCGATGCCGCAGCTCATACGCTGCAGGACGACGCCAAGCCGGTCCCCGTCGAAGGACGAAGCGTCGAAATCTCGAAGTATGCCCTGGCGGGACTTCGCAGCGATGACCATAGCGGATTGACTCCCGAATATGCCGCTGCCAAGCATCTCAAAATGGTCCCCGGCGAACTCGAACGCTATCGACAATCGGGTTTTGTCGCCGTGCAGGTCCTCCCCGCTGGCCGGATTGCCAGTGGACAAGGTGCTGTCCTGCAGCTCGCGTCCCTGCCAGTCCGTGAAGCATTGCTCGTCCCCTCAACCTTCTCGACGCTGCAACTGTTTGAACGAGGTGGCGGCGAATATCCCTCGACGAATATGGGGATGCACGCCCATCTCCGTCAGACTTTTCTCGATGCCGCTCGCCACGAAAAACAACAGCGGCTCTTCGCGGACGGGGTCAGCGGGATCGACCGTCCCGCAGCCGATGCGGTGCTGGAAACCTTTCAAGCCATGCGAGCAGGGCGGCTCCGCACCTTGTTTCTCGCGAGTGATCGAGACGATCATGATCGCGCCTTAAACTTTGCCGCCGAACATCAGCTCCGCATTGCCATCTGGGGTGGTCAGGAAGCGTATCGCTTGACCGACCGTCTCAAAGCAACCGAAACCGACCTCATTTTGCACGTCGATTTCGGCGACGAACCGAAGGTCGAGGCGGCAAAACCGGGTGACGATGAATATGCCGACATCCCCGATCCCCAGCGAGTCCGCGATCAGAAATTGCTCCAATGGAAACGACGTGTCGGTGGATTGGCCGAGCTACAAAAAGCGGGCATTCGTTTCGCTGTTTCTTCTCGCGATGGCAAGTCACCAGGGGACGTGCTGAAGGGGATGCGGCAGGCGATCGCCAATGGACTCGCTCGCGATGCGGCACTCGCGGCACTCACGAACCAGGCGGCCGCGATCCTCGGACTGGAACGAGAACTCGGCACCATCGCGGTCGGTCGCCCCGCTTATTTCATCGCCCTGACTGGCCCCTTCGATAACGAACAATCACGAGTCAAACATGTCGTGATCGGGACACAGCGTTATGAATATCATAAGGATGCCAAAACCGTCGAACCAACCAAGCCGGGCGAACTGCCGCCGGTACAAGTCGCGGGTAAGTGGCAGGTCGAGATTGATGCGGCCGATGCGAAAGTTCGTGGCGATCTCGAACTGACCCAGACCGATCGCTCGTTGACTGGTCGATTTATCAGCGAACAGGGTGATGGACGGATTACGTCCGGAACGGCCACCAAAGATGGGATCGAATTTGTGGTGTCGATCGGAGCCGGGGATTCCACGATCCAGCTCAAATTTGACACGGTCGGCATGGTGATCCCCGCGAAATCTCAACCAGAAGCCGCCACCGAATCGAAGCCCACCACCGAATCAAAACCCGTTGCGGAACCGGTCCGGTTGCTCGAACTGCAGGGAAACCTCAAGTCTCCGTTTGGTGCTGCGGCGAAATGGTCGGCCAAACGAGTGGAAGCCAAAGAACCTCCTCCTGCTGCGGTTCAGTTGTCGGGGATCGAAACGGTCGACGCGACCACACCCACAAATGCCGCACCCGCAAACCCCGCGACGGCAACCCCCACAAAAACGGTAATTCCCGGCGAGCTACCAATCGAAACCGCCGATGATCGGAAAGCCCGATCGGTCGTCACCAACGGGAACGTCCTGATTCAGCACGGTACGGTGCTGACCGCCACTGGCCAGACGTTGCCCAAAACCTCGATCCTCGTCAAAGCAGGGACCATCGTCGCGATTGGTCCCGATCTGCAGCCCGAACCCGGAATGTCCGTCATCGATGCGACGGGGCGCTTTGTTATGCCTGGGATCATCGATACCCACAGCCATATCATGATCTCGAACGGGCTCGGAGGGGTCAACGAGGCGACCGCATCCATCGTCTGTGAAGTCCGGGTACGTGATGTCGTCAACACTGCCGATGCCAGCGAGTACCGCGCATTGGCAGGGGGGGTCACCACCGCTCGCTTGCTGCATGGTTCTGCGAATTGTATCGGCGGACAAGATGCCGTCGTACAGCTCAAGCACGGCACCACCCCGGCCGAACACCTGTTCCCAGGCTCAAACTCGGGGGTCAAATTTGCCTTGGGGGAAAACGTCAAGTTTCGGAATGGACGCTTTCCGAATACGCGACTCGGTGTCGAAGCAACACTCAATCGTGCTTTCCTGGAAGCACTCGATTATCGTCGAGGCTGGCTGGAATATGAACAGGCCAAACGTCAGGCCGGCGGGGCCGCAGACCGGCTTCTGGAGCCCCGGCGTGACCTGCGACTGGAAGCACTGGTCGATATTCTGAATCACCAGAAATTCATCCATTCCCACTGTTACCGGGCGGATGAGATCCTGATGCTGCTCCGCGTGGCCGAAAACCACGGCATCCGAGTCCGCTCGTTGCAGCACGTGCTCGAAGGTTATAAGGTCGCTCCAGAAATCGTCAAACATGGCGCCAGCTGCAGCACCTTCGCCGACTGGTGGGCGTACAAGGTCGAGGCGTTCGACGCCGCGCCGCACAACGCCGCACTGCTCCACGAAGCAGGCGCCAACGTCGTGATCAAAAGTGATGACTGGGAACTGATCCGTCATCTGTATCTCGAAGCGGCCAAGACGGTCCGCTATGGCAACATGCCCCCTGATGCCGCCCTGCAAACGATTACGCTGAACCCCGCCAAAGAACTCGGACTTTCCGATCGTCTCGGCTCGATCGAAATTGGCAAGCAGGCCGACCTGGCCATATTCAGCGGCCACCCGCTCAGCGCCTTCTCACGCTGTGAACAAACCCTGATCGCGGGCGAGGTTTATTTCACCCGCGATAAGCAGCCGAGCATCATGAGTCCCGAAGCGGTCGCCCGTTCGGCAACACCCCCAGAACTGCTGTTGCCAAAAGCCGAACAACGCATCACCCGCATCGACCTCAACCCCGCCATGGCCAGCAAATACGCCATCAGCGGGGCCACACTCCATCCGATCGATGCCGACGATATTCCCAACGGTGTCTTGATCGTGGATCAGGGGCAGATTGCCGCGATTGGTCACAACCTGCCGATTCCCGAGGGAATTCCTGTGCTGCGACTCGACGGATTGCATGTGTACCCCGGTTTGATTGATGCCGGGACTTCGGTCGGGCTGATCGAAATCGGCAAAGTTCGTGAGACGAGTGACCTGAGTGAAGGGGGTCAGTTTCAGGCCGACCTGCGAGCGGGGATTGCGATCAATCCCGATTCCGAACTGATCCCCGTTGCCCGCGCCGGGGGAATCACCACCACCTTGGCGCTGCCGGCAGGAGGTGACAACATGACCTCGCATGGACGTGCTCACGGGGCAATCATCACCGGGCAGACGTCATTGACTCAGCTTGCGGGCTGGACGATGCCAGAAATGGTGATCGAGATGGAAGCAGGACTGCATCTGATCTGGCCGCGAGGAGGCAACCGCAAGCAGGCGATCGAAGAACTCAAGCGTCACTTGAAAGAGGCACGCCTCTACGACAAATCCCGCTCGACGCAACCCGACCCCAAGGGGGACGCTGCGGCGAAGCCAGGTTCAAACGGACTGATCGATCCCCGGTTTGAAGCGCTACGCCCCTATTTACGCGGCGAAAAGCCGGTCTACATCGAAGCCGACACACGGCAAGAAATTGTTGAAGCGTTGCACTTCGCCGAAAAAGAAAAACTCAAGATCATTCTCTGCGGCGTCACCGACGGTTGGAAAGTGGCCGACAAAATCAAAGCGGCAAACGTTTCGGTGATTGTGGGCCCCACGATGCGGAAGCCGGTCGAAGAATACGATCCGTTTGATGCACCGTACGCCAACGCGGGACGACTGCACGAAGCGGGAGTCAAATTCGGGTTCCGTTCTGACACCGCCTCGAACAGTCGGAACGCCCCCTTTGAAGCGGCCCAGGCAGTTGCCTATGGGTTGCCAGAACGCGAAGCACTCCGCGCAGTCACACTCACCTCAGCCGAGGTTCTCGGTGCCGCCGACCGCCTTGGTTCGTTAACCGTCGGAAAGCGAGCGAACGTGATCTTCACGGACGGATCACCGCTGCAGCAGACTACGCAGATCAAGGGAGTTTTGATCAACGGACAGCCATTCCAGCCTGAAAGCCGTCAAACCCGATTTTACGACAAATACCGCACCCGCCTGAAGAAGCCATGACGCGGTTTCAGCGTGTTTCGGACAGGATTCGCGTTGTGGACTATGAAATTCCACGCGAGAAAAAACGCCGTGGAGAGCAGCAAATTTGGATTTGAATCGAGGCGCACTTGCAGTGTCGTGAATTCCACGCGACAATCGGCAAACGCAACTGGCCGAGTGGCGAAACAGGCAGACGCACAGGACTTAAAATCCTGTGGGACGAAAATCCCGTGCGGGTTCGAACCCCGCCTCGGCTATTGAGTTATGACGATTTTGGATTGATGGGAAAATGAGATTTACCCACCATTTTCAACCGGACCGCGTTTTGAACATCACGCAGACGTATTCTGAGCCTCGCGGATCACGCGTTTTAGGCCGGATCGAGTTTGAGATACCAATCCCACTTTCAAGCGATGCGATCCTCAAGCCTCGCCCTGACCTTGAGGAACTTGGAAAAAGGACCGGGATATGAGCTTCCGCTCCATCAATATTTTGACAAGCTGTGGTATCGACTTATCAAGTCGTAGCCGAGCGTCCGCTGTGCGCAACGAGATTCTGCAAGCGGTTGACATTCTTGGGAATCGAATCGCCGTTGACTTCGATGGTGTTCGAACCGTAAGCCACTCATTCGCCGATGAGTTGTTCGCGGTGCTCATCTTGGAACGAGGTGAAGTGTGGTTTCGCGAGAATATTGAAGTTCGCAATGCAAATCCGAATGTTCGATACGCACTTCTGGAAGCGATCAGCGAAAGGGTTTGTTCCCGCCCAATTGATTCAACCTCATGCGTAGAGCATTAGCTTTCGACCTCATCAACTCTGGTTGGGGTAATCAATCGGCGAGTTGACGCTAATCGCTGCCGGTATCACCGAGGCGACAGCATGCCCTGAGAATTCCCCTTGCACCTAACGAGTTTTTGGCGTTGCGAAGTGGGAATCGTCACCTGCTGATCACACCGACTTCCGCTTCAGTTGGGCACCAGCACGAAGATAGGAATAAAGGTGTCATGTCGACTTCGGATTCCATTCGTTATGCGTATTCGTCGACGCCGATATACTCATCGAAATCGTGCTTTTCCGCGTCTGTCATGCGATCACGATTGTACCGCAACGAAAAGCCGCCGGTGAGACGACCATTCTCGTTTACCATCCAATCCAGCATTTCGTCGAGCGTTACTGCGAGTCGGTTACCCACTTTGTAATTGGGGTGTGAGTCGGGAACTTCGAAAAGTTCGGCAGTGAAGTCGTCGCCGTCGATTGCGGTGTTGTTAAGCCACATGAAAGCATGGTTGTCGCCGTCGACGAGGCGGATTTTGACGAGTGCGTTCGGGTGCGGTGTCCCGTCAGCAGGGAGCCGATCGCGAAAATGTGATAGAAATCGATGTGCGTCCTCGATGGTTTTCTGGTAAGCCGGATCACTTGAACGAACGTGGTCGAAACGCGGCCCCGGATCGAGATCCGGCTTACGACCCATGTCGCGGCGCGTCATTTGCCAATCGTACCAGCAGTTTTCCGGATCAATGTCACGATACCCTCGGCTTTCATCCCTTTTGCGAACATCAACCGCTTGCATCATGATGCAAGCCGCGCCGTCGCGAATCACGTAAACCTCCTCCTTGGTGAGTGGATCACCCTTCTTGTCTTCCGCGTGGACAAGCAGCACAGCCAGACCGGGCATAAAGACGGGTACGAGATCATTACGTTCAGATTCCACACTCATTTTCTCGTTCTCTACGTATTAACTAAAAGATCAGCAGATGATCCGTTCACAGTTCGGAGACTGACTGATTTTTCTGCGACCAAGTGAAGATCCGCCAAATCGCTCAAACCATTCACTCATCATTTTGCCGGGAAAACTGTGCCTGACCCTCTCACTTCGCTGTGAACGGTTACCAACAGATGAAGCTCCATTCCGCTGGGGTAGCATAGCATTACTCACGTGACATCGGCTTGTCTAGAACAATTCGTGGACAACCTCTCCCTGGGGCAGCATCTGCATCGGACGCCCCTGGGACAGGAATTCCGCGTGCGGATTCAGGCCCAAGGCGTGGTAGACTGTCGCCACAAAATCTGGGACCGAGACGGGACGTTCCGTCGGGACGGCTCCAAACTTGTCACTGGCACCAATCACCTGACCTGTCTTCACCCCACCACCACCAAGTGTCAGGCTGAAGCAGCGTCCCCAGTGATCGCGACCGGGCCCTTGCTTGTCCTTGTTGAGCTTCGGCGTCCGCCCGAATTCCCCCGCCGTGATCACCAGCGTGGTGTCGAGCATACCCCGGTCGTCGAGATCGTTGAGCAGCGCCGAATAACTGCTGTCGTAAATGGGCAACTGCTGCTCCAGGTGCGAGAAGATGCCCCAATGGTGATCCCACGCGTAAATGCCCGTATCGACGTATCCCTGGATCGTCACAAATCGGACCCCAGCCTCGATCAGGCGCCGTGCCAGCAGCATCCCCTGTCCAACTCGGTTGCGTCCATAAGCATCACGCAACTTGTCCGGTTCCTGTGCCAGATCAAAGGCTTCCTTAGCCTGTCGGGATGTCGCCAGGTTCAAGGCCTGCTCGCGAAAATTGTTGTGGTAAAGCGAAAACTCCAACTGCCTCTCTTGAGCGGACTGGTAGCGATCGAGCGATCGCAGCAGCGAGGAACGACCCGACAGACGATCAACGTCCACATCCGCAGCCGCATCGAATTCCTTCACCGCAAACCCCGGTTCGTCCGCATCTTGATCGATGAGAAACGGATCGTAGGTCCTACCCAAAAACCCGCCGTAACCCGGAGCGCTGTGCGCGGGATGCTTCATGTTTCCCAAATGCACAAACGGCGGCACAGGGGCCTGCTGCTTTTGCTGCCAACTGAGCACCGCACCAATCCCCGGCGGTTGGATGTTTTTGTCCTCGGGACTTCCACACATCATGTGGAAATCACCTTGGCCATGTTCGGAGCTATACGAATGCATCGACCGAATCAGGGAAAATTTGTCGGCACACTGACTCAGCTTCGGCAATTGGTCGCTCAACTGCAATCCCGGCAGATTGGTCGACACCGGCTGGTACTTTCCCCGAATTTCGTCGGGCATAGAGGGCTTCAGGTCATACATGTCCACATGACTTGCAGCCCCTTGCAGGAACAGGAAGATCACATTGATCGGCTTCTTACCACCGCTGGCCGCTTCACGCGCCAGCACTTCGGGGAGCGATAACCCCAACGGAGAAATGGCCCCAAGGGCAAGTCCTCCGCATTGGAAAAACTCTCTGCGATTCATCGGGTTTCTCGTTTATTGGGGATGTTTTAGCAGTTCGAGTATTGTGTCCCCCATCGCCTTACCGATGCGGTTGAACCAAATCGCGCTGCCGTAATAGTGGTAGGGACGGTCGCTGCCGGTATGCACCCATTCTGGTTCTTTCTGCCAATTCGGGAACAACGCCTCGGCAGCCTTGTCAACCAGCACGTCGACGGGAAACGCCTTGACGTTCCCTTGGAACTCGGGGACTTCGTTCATCGACAGTTGCGCCTCGCGAACCGTCAACATCCCGCCGGTCGCCGGCTTCGATCCGTTCTGACCGAGTGCACCAATCACGAACGGCAAATTCGGAGTCCCCAGATCCTTGCGAACGTCCTTGATGAAGTGCTGCATGTTCGACGCGTATTCGTCCTGAGCACCGAAGATGTCATTGAAACCCTGAAACCAAACGAACCCCGTCAGTTCTAACGTCTTTCCTTCCAGTTCGGGAAACAGTTTGGCATAGTTTTCCTGCACATCCCGCACTTCCGTCAGCATGCGGCGATACGAAGAGCCATAATCCTTCACGATTTCTTCCCGCGTTGGCAGGGGCGCATCCGTCTTGTTCTTCTCGTTCTCTTGTTTGACACGCTTTTCGGCTTCGTCCAATTCCTTCTGCAGCATCGCTGCGGGAAGTCCTGCCGAAGGGGAACGAAACAGCTTATAAAGCGAGTGTCCACCCCACGCCGTCTTGATCAAGAGGACCGGCTGATCAAAATGGTTTCCCATCGCGGTCCCGAACTCGAGTTCCACACCCGT
>CAMBQP010000048.1 GCA_945869955.1 Schlesneria paludicola DSM 18645 | reverse complement strand
TCCACTGCGTCAGTTTGGGAATTGGGCCGATGTTTCACAAGATTCCGATTTTCGGCCTATTCGTTTTATTCGGGCTATTGTGTGTTGGGTGCGATTTCGCCGCCCAGCAGCAACGAGCCGAGGCCGCGCGACGAGTTGCCACCGCAGCTGAACTCAAGCGGATTGGACTGTCGATGCATGAAAATCATCACAAAGAGTCGCCCGATGGGGCGGCAAATGACGCCCCGCGCGGTCCTGACGATTCAAAAGACAATCAATCTGTCCCCCCCACAACCGTGGGTCGTTCGGACGCCGTTGAAAGTGGTGTGAGTGCGCTACCGCCGACGGAGTAGCTCGCCCCAAAGCTGGGTGGTTTGGTTCCATCAGACGCTGATCACAGACGCTGCTGACACAGTCGCACACATTTCGTATCGCAATTCAACGAATCCCGAACATGGAATTCAACACCGACGGCGAGTACGCCGCCGGTTAATTTCAACCTTAACAACGCTTCACGGCTGAAGTGCAAGGTTCCACACTCGCACGATTCCATCGGAACTGGCTGCTGCAATCTGTTTGCCATCAGGGCGAAAGGCGATGGAATAGACGTAATTGCAAGCGGGATTCGGGATATTCAGGATAAATTCTGCGGTCTTTAGGTCAACCAGTGCCGTCTGTGAGAAGGTCTCGAGACCAGTTGCGATATCCCATTCCTTCACTTTCGCGTCATGGCTGCATGCTGCCAGTCGTTTCCCATTCGGACTGAAGGCAACACTCCTGACGCGGCCGCGGTGCCCGGTGAATGTCAGCACCTCACGGCTCGGTTCATTCGTCTGAGCCAACACGGGATGAGAACTGGATAAGACGGGGATTCCTGCAATCAGTGCAGCGAAGAGGACACAGCGTGCCCAGCTTTTGAAGATGCTCTGCATGAGGACTCTTCGGGATTTCAAATACTCTAATAATATGATTGTTCACTGCCCGATCAAGAGTGTTCACTGCGTGATCATTGAGCCCACCGAACGTTCAAGGTCAGCGGACGGTACTCCGGTCCGCTTCGACCCTACTTCAATCCGCGCCGGATCAGCAGTGCGTCCACCGTCGGCTCAATTCCGCGAAAGGCTTTGTACGAGACCATCGGATCACGGCTGGAACCGCGACTTAAAATTTGCTTTCGGAACGCAGCACCGTTGTCTGGAGTGCAGCCTCCCTTCGCAATCATATGGGCAAACGCGTCCGCAGCCAGCACTTCGCTCCAGAGATACGCGTAATAGCTCGACGAGTATCCCCCGGACCAGATGTGAGCAAAATAAGCAGTCCGATAGCGGGGAGGAATGGCAGGATGATCGACTCCCACTTTCCTCAGCGATTCCGCTTCAAATTTTTCGATGTCAGACGGAATCTGATCGCTGGTCAGCGTGTGCCACTCGAGATCCAACAAGGCTGCCGAGAGATATTCGAGTGTTTCGAATCCCTTATTGAATTTCTTCGCGCTAATCGCGTTGTCGAGCAGCGCTTTGGGGATTGGCTCGCCAGTCTGATAATGCCGAGCATAGTTGGCGAGAATTTCTGGCTGAATCGCCCAATCTTCCTCGAACGTCGAAGGAAATTCCACGAAATCCCGTGGTGTGGATGTCCCCGCGACGGTGGGATAGGTCACATCAGAAAACAGTCCGTGCAGCGCGTGACCCATTTCATGGAACAGCGTCGTCACATTGTCAAAGCTGATCAGTGCCGGTTCCCCTGCGGCTGGACGAGGAATGTTGAGGCAATTCACGATCACCGGCTTTTCATGAAGTAACCCAGACTGATCCACAAAGGAACTCATCCAGGCTCCGCCACGCTTGGTATCCCGTTTAAAATAGTCTGCGTAGAACAGTCCAATCTGAGATCCATCCTGATCAAGCACGTCAAATACGCGCACGTCATTATGGTAGACAGGCAAGTCCTTTCGTTCTTTAAACGAGATGCCGTAGAGCTTGTTCATCGTAAAGAAGACGCCGTTTTTCAGGACGGAGTCGAGCTCGAAGTAAGGCCGGACGGCTGCCTCGTCGACTTCAAACCGCGCCTTGCGGACTTTCTCGGAATAATACTCCCAGTCCCACGGAGCCAGTGCATGTTGCTCACCGCACTCCTTGATCATCGCCTCCAAGTCCCCGGCTTCCTGTTTGACTCGTTCCAGCACCCCGGGGACCAGGTTTGCCAGCATTTTTCGTGCGGCAGCGGGAGTCTTCGCCATTTGATTTTGCAGCTTGTAGGCGGCATGGCTTTCATACCCCAGGATTTTCGCTCGCTCGGCGCGCAACTGGGCAATTTCCAGGACCAGTCCGCGATTATCAATGCCACCGTCGCGGCCCAGGCCGCGGTAGGCCGAGGCTTCCCAGACGCGCTGACGGACCGCTCGATTCTTCAGCGAAGGGAGAATTGGCACTCGCGTGGTGTTTGAGATCTGCAGCAGATATTTCCCCTCCAGACCACGCGATTTGGCCGCTTGTTCTGCGGCGGCGATTTCGGCTGCCGACAGGCCATCCAGTTCCTCAACAGTCGCGACGACAATCGCCCGTTCTTTTGCAACCTCCAAGAGATTCTCTTCAAACTTGGTTTCGAGTTTTGAGAGCTGTTCGTTCAGTGATCGAATTCGTACCTGATCCTGGTCATTGAGCCTGGCGCCCGCGCGAACGAAATTTTCATAGGTTTTCTTGAGCACTTCCGTCTGCTCTTCGCTGAGTCCGAGTGACTCGTGTCCCTGCCAGAGTTTGTCGACCCGCTGAAACAGTTGGCGGTTCAGCTGGATGTTATCCGAATGGGCCGCAAGCTGGGGAGCGAGTTCCGTCTCGATCTGCTGGAGCGCCTTGGTTTTCTCGGCCGAAGTGAGATTAGAAAAAACATTGCTCACGCGGGTCAAAAGTTCGCCGGATCGTTCCATCGCCTCGATGGTGTTTTTGAACGTGGGGCTTTCTGTCTGGCTCGCAATGACCTTCATTTCCGCAAGCTGCTGCTTCATGGCGAACGCGTACGTCGGCAGAAAGTGTTCCGATCGGATCTTGTCGAACGCAGGAGTGTGGAACGGCAGAGAACTCGGCACCGCAAACGGATTGTCAGCGGGTAACGCCGTAACGCGATTGGGTGTATCCACTGCGGCAACGTTCGTCCCGTTGAACTCAATGCCGAAGCAGCTGACACCAATGACGACCGCAGTCGTAAGTTTCCAGAGTCGTTGCGAATCATTCCAAGTCAGGGGCATTGTCACGATGACTTCTCTCCGGTCTAAGGTTTTACATCAGTCCAGCGGGTCATTCGACCGATTTTTTCGGGACCGTCATACCGACGGTGACCAATTGGTCATCGCGTCGCACGACGATTTTTAATGGATCGCCACTTTGAAGTCGGCCGAGTTCTTCCCTCAGCATTTGGCACGACTGCACCAGATCGTTTCCGACGAACAGGATCAGATCGTTGGGTTGCAGACCGGCGATTTCGGCGAGCGATCCTGGGAGAACACGGTCAATGTACGCGGGTGTTCTGGCGACAACATCGGGGATGGTGATCAGGCCAAAATCGGCAGCCTCGTACCGCCGGGGCTTTTTTTTGCTCACCCCGTCTTCGTCCTCGTCAGTTTTTTTCGTGGTGAATCGACCGCTGATGATCTGCTCGACGGTGTCACTCAGTTCACTGATCGGCATCACATAATTCAGCCAGGTATTCGTTTGGGTGTTTCGCAATTCTTTCCCAATCATGCCGACCAATTTTCCCTCGCGAGTGGTCAACACACCGCCGGCGGCTCCGGCATTATTGGTGACCGCATCGACAATATAAACGGTCCCATTATAGGGGGATTCAAAGGCGCCGCGTCTGGCGGTTAATGTGGTCCTTGCCGCAATCACACCGTGAATGACCGAAACCGGTTCATCCCCCGTGGCGACTTTAAACGCGTTGCTGAAGCCGAGCACGCGTGTCCCCGGTCCGACACTGGTGGCCTGACTCAAGTCAAAGCAGGGGAGGCCATCGGCTTCGATTTTAAGGATTGCCAGGTCAAGGGGTGGCTCGACTCCCACCACCTTCCCTTCGAAGCGACGCCCATCGTTCAGTACGACCGAGACCGTATCGCTGTCGAGCAGATGGCTCCAGACAGTCAGGATGTGGCCTTGTGGGGAAACCAGAAAGCCTGAACCATAAGCGTAGAGGTTTTTGGCACCTCCCGCGCCAAAGATTTTCACCACTTTTGGTGAGACCGAGGTGATCGTCTGCGAGTTGGATTGCGACCAGCCCACGTTGGGAATGGCAAGGAGGACGGTTGTGAGCAGCAACAAGCCCCGTTTCAGGAATGGGATGACTACTGCGGAAGAGAGCGATTTGATGGAAGCGAGCATGTCAGCGCCCAGAAAAGCCAGTGAATCGAAAAGGGGGGAATCCGACGCGAACAACGGTAAACAGACCCGTCTTCTCGGCAAAACTAATTGGCGGTCTCGTTGGCCGCCGAAATATCGACCGTCGTAACCTCGAATGTTCCATAGTCCGTATTGCCGTATTGTACTGCAAACCGACTCGGAAAGTACCGACCCTGGACATCTTGGAAGTCCAGAAAACGGATTTGGGCGGCATCGACATCGGTTCCCAGTGAAGAATCGAATCCCGCCAGAACACCATCGCTGGATCGAAAATACCAACGACACTCGACGGTTGATTTTCGGGTCACCAGCACATCCACAGAAACCTCTTGTCCGTCGAGTGGCTGGTTCCCCAAGTAAGACATTTCGGTAAACGCGGCGGCTCCTCCTGTTAAGAGCATTTTGAACTGTTGCAGCGCGGCGAGCAGCCCACCGGAACCGGGGGGTTCATCCAGGAAGTCGGTTCCGTCCAGGTTTTGCAGTCCGGGGGCTCGTTTGGTGAACTGGGCGCTCAGTGCTTGGGGAAGCAGTTTGATTTGAAAAGTATCCTGATCCGTAGTTTTCCCGCTGAGAACCCATTTTGCCGGGGCATTCTGCCAGCCAGCGAAAGGTTTTAACCCCGCCAAGACTCGTTGTTGTTCCTGTTCATTGAAATAGTAGTTGGCATATCCTGTTTTTTTCACGAACAGTTTTTTGTACTCGGCCAACAATTCGTCCTTGGGCAAGCTGGCTTCTGCCGAGTGGGGATCATCGGGTGATTTGGGACCGCGACCATCCGGTCGTTTCGGCTGCGGGGGAGCCTTTGGTCCCGCTGGCTGCAGCAATTCCGATTTGCGATGAAGCGCAGGAAGTTGGACGATGATTTGTTCCTTCTTTCCTTCCCGTCGATAGACCAGGGGGACCGACCACCCCTGGGGATAGATTCCCAGAATATTCTTGAATTGGTTCACGCTTCCAATCGGTCGACCGGCGAACGAGATAATCTCGTCATCCTCACGCAAACCGCGTCGGTATGCGTTCGAGGATTCCAGAATCGAGTCGATCAGGACCGTTCGATCGGTCCCCGAGCGGACTGTGGCTCCGAGCGTGGCATGATCGACGACGAGGCCTCCACGCAGTTGTCCCATGAAGTGTTTGATCTGGTTGATCGAAATGGCATAGCCCGCACCGACGTTGACTCGACCGCGCTTTTCGACGGCAATTCGCCCATTGATCCCGATCAATTCGCCGGCGCTATTAAAGAGTGGTCCACCGGAGTTTCCGGGATTGATCGAGGTATCGACCTGGATGCAGTCGGTATATTCGAGGAACGTTCCGGCCGGGTACTGATAGCGATGAACGCCGCTCACCATCCCGAACGTTACGGTGGGCTGAAAATCGGTGGCGAGCAGAAAAGGATTTCCCATGGCGTAGGTCCAGTCACCTGCTGCGACCTGATCGCTATCACCCAGTGGTGCGAAGGGGAAATCATTCCGTCCGAGCAGCTTGATCAGTGCCACGTCTCCGGTCGGATCGATCCCGACGATCACCGCATCGTAGAGGACTCCGTCGTTCAGTCCACACTTCATGAAGTTTCCACAGGCACTGGTCACGTGAAAATTTGATAAGGCATAACCATCGGGGCTGATGAGAACTCCAGATCCCCCGCCGTTCCCATCGGCAGAAAAAATCGCCACCACGGCAGGGGCCGCCTGCCTCACCACCTCAGTCCGATTTGACTGGGCCTGACGCACATCGATCTCGGCGAGCAGCAAGCTGGCAGAGAAACCGAACGTTCCGAGCATGAGACACGAGAGTGCGAAGCAAGTTTTCATGAGGATCAGGTTCTTTCTTAATGACCAACAATCTGTCATGGCCTGAGCAAAACTCGGATGATTTGAGCGAGGTGACTTCCCGCTAATCAGGTTCGCTGATCTGCCCCTCGTGTGGAAGAGTTCTCGGCAAAAATTTGGCCTGAATTTCGAAGAGCGAAGTTTGCGAAATCGCCCCCCAGCGGCCGGTATTTTCTGACACACCCGGTAGTTTCATCGGCAAACTTCAGTCAAACGAGGATAAATCCCCCCGATTATGACAAAAAATGTTGACGAGACGCAACGTTGACCTATGTTCTCCATACCGCCTGACGTGTCACGTTTCGCGGAATGTTACAGAACGAGAATTCCTCACAATCCGTCAATTCCACACGCCGGGAAAATCCCCGTCCCCTCGAACGGGGGATCGGCCTGACCTGGCAGATGGTGGTTTTTATTTTTTGCCGATTAAACGACTTTATTTGAAAAGTGCGAGCCATGAATTTCGGTTCACTCCTCATTGTTGACGACGATCGCCCTTTATTGGAATCGATCGCGGATGATTTGCGGAGTCTCGGATATCGGACAGAGACTGCCGAGAGTTGCCACGAGGCGATCCAGCGGATTAAAGAGCATCCGTTTGATGCGGTCATTTGTGATGTGAATCTCCCTGATGAGGATGGGTTTCGACTGCTCGACTGGTCCAGGAGAGAGTCCCCTGAAACCCGGATCATCATGTTGACTGGCTTTGGAACGATTGAAAGTGCGGTCGATGCGATTCGTCTGGGGGCGTTCGACTATCTTACCAAGCCGGTGATCGACGACGAGCTGGATTTTGCGATCCGGCGAGCAATTGGCCAAAAGGAAGTGGCTGCCCAAGGGAGGCAAATTAAGCAGGCTTTTAATCAGCGATGCAGCCTCGGCAATATCGTGGGTCACGACTACCGAATGTTGAAGATGTTTGATCTGATCGAAAGTGTTGCCGACACCCGGACGACGGTTCTGGTTCTGGGGGAATCGGGGACCGGAAAAACGATGACGGCCCGTGCCATTCATCAATTGAGTGCGCGTCGTGATCAACCGTTTGTGGAAGTCGCTTGCGGTGCGCTGACGGATTCCCTACTGGAGAGTGAACTCTTTGGACACATGGCGGGATCCTTCACGGGGGCTCATCACGACAAGATCGGCAAATTTCAGCAAGCGAATGGAGGCACGATTTTTCTCGATGAAATCGGCACCGCCTCGCCCAGTTTGCAGGTGAAGCTACTCCGTGTGCTGCAGGACCGGGAATTTGAACCGGTCGGGGGAACAAAAACCCATAAAGTGGACGTCCGGATGATTCTGGCGACAAATCTGGATCTGGAAGAATCGGTGAGGAAAGGTCAATTTCGCCAGGATCTGTATTATCGCATCAATGTCGTCTCGTTAATGCAGCCTCCGCTGCGGGAACGGACGAGCGATATTCCGATTCTGGCGGAGCATTATCTGCAGGAATTCGTGAAACAAAACAACAAATCGATTACCGGATTCAGCCTGGAGGCGCTCGCACTGCTGCAGCGTTACCGCTGGCCGGGGAATGTGCGAGAACTGATCAATGTCGTCGAGCGTGCGGTCGTGCTCACAAAGAACCTCGTGATTCAATCGACGGATTTTCCCGAAGCGTTACGTCGAGACGAAATGGGTGGCGAATCCGGCAGCGGTTTGAGTCTGCCTGGAAATCACCTGAAAGTGGCCCTCGCCTCGCCCGAAAGGGAATTGATTATCGAGGCACTCGAGACGCATGGGTGGAACCGTCAAGAGACTGCGGATTGTTTGGGGATCAATCGCACAACGCTCTATAAGAAAATGAAAAAGTATGGGATCAGTTTTGAGAGACAACTGATCTCTTGAAAGGCCTGTTGGCTGCCACCGCCAAGACGGACCGAAGTCGGTGTGGAAATCGCTTGTAGGGTCAAGTCGGGTTCTGGTGGTTGCGAGTCTGGTTCCGGCATCACACAATGAAGGAAACTCAGATTCCCCGTTCAGACATCCGGAGACCCCGCATGCCGTCCCTTCGGTTCGCGTTGCTTGTGATTATTGCCTACTTTGTGTCCGATCGATCGCTCTTGGCCCAAGAGGTGTCACCCCGCTCGACGGATCCCCGGCTGAGGATCGAGTTATTTGCCGAATCACCCCAAATTGTAACTCCGACGGGAATCGATGTGGATGGTGCGGGTCGCGTTTGGGCCATTGAGAGTAACACCCACTTTCCACCGAATGGCTACCAGGGGCATCCGACCGACCGGATTCTGATCCTGGAGGATACGGATCAGGATGGGAAAGCGGATCAGACCCAGGTTTTTCTGGATGGTTTGGTCCATTCCATGAGTATCGCCATCATTCCGGTCTGGCTCGACAGCGATGGATTCGCCGCTGGGGACTCGAAACCACAACCACCGACTACGGTCTTCATCGCCACCCGACGTGAAATTTTTCTTTGTACGGATCAGGATGGGGACGGAAAATGTGACGAGCAGCGATCACTGGTGAGGCTGGAAACCAGTGGAAATTATCCCCATAACGGACTGGCGGGATTTGCCTTTGATGCGGCGGGGCATTTGTTTTTTGGGTTTGGCGAGAACTTGGGGGCCAACTACAAGATCATTGGCAGCGACGGAACGACGCTGGCTGGCGGGGGCGAAGGGGGGAATGTTTATCGCTGTCAACCGGACGGGTCGAAGCTACAGCGTTGGGCCACGGGGTTCTGGAATCCGCACGCCAGTTGTTTTGATTCGTTTGGTCGGCTGTTCACCCTTGATAACGACCCGGATAGTCGTCCCCCGTGTCGACTTCTGCATCTTGTTCAGAACGGGGATTACGGTTATCGGTTTCGAAATGGACGTAAGGGGACACATCCTTTTACGAGTTGGAACGGCGAAATTCCGGGAACATTGCCGATGGTTTCGGGGACGGGGGAAGCCCCCTCGGGGATTGTCTGCTACGAGTCTGACGGCTTTCCCGCCGAATATCGTGGTGCACTACTGGTGGGGAGTTGGGGCGATCACCGTATCGACAAGTTTGTATTGAAAGAGCGTGGGGTGTCGGTCGAGTCAATTCCTCAGCCGTTGATCACCGGGGACGACAATTTTCGTCCGGTGGGTCTAGCGGTCGCTCCCGACGGTTCGATCTTTGTCACCGACTGGGTTTCGAAAGAATATCAACTTCATGGACTTGGTCGGATCTGGCGAATTTCGGCCAGAAACTCTGCGGATACCGTAACGGCTAAAGAGGAAATCACGGGGCAGGGGGCCTCGACGGCTCAATTGTTAAAGGCCCTGAATTCCAACAAGCTGGCGACTCGTCGCCTCGCAGCAAAGCAACTGGCGACAACGGAAGCGGGCCGGGATGTTTTGCTCGACCTGATCCAGGCGAATCAGGGTAAGCCGATGAATCGACAGGTCTATGAAGCACGGCAGTCGGTTTCCCCATGGCTTAAGGCGGCCCCCGCTGGCCCTCTTTTCGCGGGTGTCGACTTGGCGGATCCCTTTCAATTGACCGCCGCGACAGCTCGGATTGTCACCGAGTTTACGACCGTCGAGGGGTTGAAACAGCTCTGGGCGAGTACCCATGTACGCGATTCGGCGCAACAGGGAAGAGCGATACGAGAAGTCGAACTGCGACAAACGGCCATTTTGCTGGCGGCACGGACATCCTTCCCGCAAGACTCGACATTGGCGCTTGCGGGCTTGAATGAGACCACTCCGGCGATTTGTCGCTTGGCGGTGCAATGGGTTGGCGAAGAGCAGCTCAAATCCCTGCGTTCTCAGGTTGAAAAGGTACTCGCGTCGGAACCGATGACCACAGACCTGTTCATGGCGTGTCTCGCCTCGCTCTCTCTGTTAGACGGGGTCGCACCGGCAGAATTTGAGAAGACCCCTCCATCACAATATCTGCTGGCGATGGTGAAGGAGAGTACCCGGCCCAGTTCACTGCGTGCAATGGCCTTGCGGATGTTGCCTCCCGCTCAAAAAGAGCTCGATGCGAACCTGCTGCAAGAAATCCTGACAAAGTCAACAGATTTCGGCCTGCGAAGCGAAGTGGTGAGAAGACTACAACATACCGCAATTCCGGAGCGTGACGAGATGCTGCGGAAGATCGCTGGGGACGAATCTATTGAGAACGGGATGCGTGCCGACGCCATCGCAGGATTAGCAGGAAATGGGACACAGACAAAACTGACCGAGCCGACTCGTGACTTGCTGATGAATCTCGCCGCCAAGGGGAAGCGACTTGATCTGCGTGTCGAAGCGATTCGGTCACTGCGCAGTTCCGCGATATCGGTTTCGGGACAGGAACCTCGCGATGTCGAGGTTGCCAATCGCTTGAAGCAGCTCGTGGCTCGCCTTCCGCAAGAGGCCCAAGCCGATCGAGGACCACTGACGGAAGCCCTGCAGTTTGCCGTCGGTCGGCGTGATTCCGTTCCCCCACGGCAATTACAGGACGCAGTGGTTGCCATGGGAAACTCACCGCCGCCGGCTCATCAAATTGAATCGGGACGCCGCCTCTTTTTCCACGTCAATGGAGCGGGGTGTTACAAATGCCATACGGTCAGTGGGCGTGGTGGTCAGGTCGGCCCGGACCTCACGGTGATTGCACGAACCATGGACCGTAAAAAACTGGCGGAATCAATCCTCGAACCGAACAAAGAGATTTCTCCTCAATTCACCACTTGGTCGATTGAGACCAAACAGGGGACCGTCGTGACAGGACTGTTGCTGGGTGAAGAATTGAACGGCGACTTGCGGATCGGCAACCCTCTGGGAGAGCTGGTGTTTGTTCCCTTCAAAAACATCGAAACCCGTGCCCCGCTGAAAACGTCGATCATGCCCGAGAAGCTGCACGAACTCATGACCGCCAGTGAATTTCTGGATCTGATCGCCTATTTGACATCGTTAAAATAAAAACGCATCAGGAACGAATGGCAAACCGGAGCTTTGCCGAGCTGGAACGGGGGTTGGCCCGCTGTTCTTCGGCAGAAGGACGGATCACATCCTCGGCGATGGCAGAATAAAGGCCATCCCGCAGACCGTCTTTGAAGGCATGCTTGACCCGACGGTCTTCTCCGGAATGGAAGGTCAGAATCGCAACGCGCCCCCCCGATTTCAGGCAACTGGGGAGTTGTCTTAAGAAGGAATCGAGTGCTCCGAACTCATCATTGACGGCGATTCGCAGCGCCTGAAAGACCCGTCTTACGGTTTGCTTGAATTCGTCCTCGGACCCCATCCGTCGTTTTTTGATAAAATCAATGACGACGTTGGCGAGATCCGTTGTCGTTTCGAAGGGATATTCTGCATGGGCCTCGAGAATGACGCTGGCGAGCTTCACGGCATGCGGTTCGTCGGCGTTCCGTTCCAGCAGTTTCGTTAACCCCGGCGGGTCGAGTTGTGACAATAGTACGGAGACGGGTTGGCCATGTTTGGGATTCAGCCGCATATCGAGCGGCCCGTCCGTTTTGTAAGAAAATCCCCGAGCCGGATCATCGAGTTGCATCGATGAGAGCCCCAGATCAGCCAGGATGACATCGGCACCGTCCGGAGACTCGCTCAGGATCAGCTTCGAAATCCCCGCATAATTCATCCGTGCGATGAGCAGCGATTCTGCGGGAAATCCAAGTTCCCGCAATCGGGCTTCGGTCTTGGGCAATTCCAAGGGATCAACGTCGACCCCCAGCAATCGACCATGGGGTTGAACTGCCGCCAGCAATTCTTTCGCGTGCCCGCCATAACCGATCGTACAGTCGACGGCGATTTCGCCCGGCTGTGGTGCAAGAATGGAAAGAATTTCCTGGACCAGAATGGGGCGGTGTGTGCCTGCGGGGGTTCGACCGCTGGCAATGACCCTGGCGACATCCTCCGCATACTTTTCCGGTTGATGTTCTTTATATTTCTGGTGGAATTCCTGGGGATTCTTCCCTTGGTATCGCTCACGTCTTGGCGGTTTGTTGTAAGGGGTGTCGTCGTTCATCAGACCCTCTGTGTTGTTGTCGGGAGACGCAAGACGATGACGGGATCAGCACCTGATCCGTCGAACGATCCTCAACAAACCGACACGATGATTCGATTTTGATGAAGGATCGGCTGGCAGCAAAAAAACACCGTGACTGACGGGTGAGGTGGTCACGGTCACCTGGAAATCAAGCCCTTCCAATCACAAATCGAAGCGATCAACTGCGGGGATCACCTGCGGTGGTCAATCAGCTTGATTCAGCTCGATTTCATAGCGATTTGCCTTATCGGAAATGTCTTTACGACACCAGGCACCATCCCAGCGAATACACTTGACCGCTTGATACGCACGCAATTTGGCTTCCGAGATCGTATCGCCAATGGCAGTGACACCCAGCACGCGGCCCCCGTCGTTGACAATCTGGTCACCCAACTGGCGGGTTCCGGCGTGAAAGACCTTGGTTTCGGGAATCAGTGCGGCTTCTTCCAGTCCTCGAATCGGCAACCCTTTTTGATAGTCTCCAGGATAACCATCTGAGGCCATAACCACGCAGAGCGATGGACGGGGATCCCATTCCAGCGGCTCGATCTGATCCAGCTTTCCATCGGCGACGGCATACATCAGCAATGCGAGATCCGTTTTCAGCCGCATCAGGACCGCCTGAGTTTCCGGGTCTCCGAGGCGAACGTTAAACTCGAGCACCTTGGGGCCTTGCTGCGTCAACATCAACCCCGCGTACAGACAACCCCGAAAGGGGCGGCCTTCTTTGTTCATTTCATGAACAATCGGGATCAGAATTTTTTCGATGACGGTGTCGATGATTTCAGGAGTGACAATTGGGGTAGGGCTGTAGGCCCCCATTCCGCCTGTGTTGGGGCCGGTATCACCATCATGGGCCGCTTTGTGATCCTGTGCGGCTTCCAGTGGAACGATGGTATTTCCGTCGACAAACGCGAGCAGACTCGCCTCTTCCCCTTCCAGTCGGTCTTCGATCACAACGCGTAAACCGGCCTCGCCGAATTCTTTTTCCAAGAGCATTCGCTTGATGGCATCGCGCGCTTCTTCATTGTTGGAACAAACTGTAACCCCTTTTCCTGCGGCCAATCCATCGGCTTTGACGACAAAACGATCTCGTGCTTCACGCTCTTCGATGTAACTCATGGCCTCAGCCATATTCGTGAAGACCCGGAAATCGGCGGTGGGAACATTTGCCTTCCGCATCATCTCTTTGGCAAATTTTTTCGAGCCCTCCAATTCGGCAGCCCGTTTTGATGGCCCGAACACCCGGAGGCCGGCTTTTTGAAATTCGTCGACAATTCCCATGACGAGTGGTCCCTCGGGGCCGATCACAGTGAGGTCGATCTGTTCCTTTTGGGCAAATTTGATGAGACGTGGAATGTCCGTTGCTGCGATATCAACATTCGTGCAATCGAGGCCAATTCCGGCATTTCCCGGGGCGCAAAACACTTGAGTTACCGAGGGAGACTGCTGGATTTTCCAGACCAGAGCGTGTTCACGGCCACCACTTCCAACCACAAGAACTTTCATAAACCGTCGATATCCTGCGAGAATCCGTTGACAAAGCGAAGAAGACAAAGCGAAGAAAGAATATCGGAGCGATCAAAGCCGCAGATTTGGCAGCTCCCCTGCAGCAGCCACGAAGGGAAATCATTCTGACGAGACGCGGACACCGAGTTTTGCCAGTTCCAAAACGTGGGATTTACCCGCTTCGTTCAGAGGGTTTCCGGTGAGATACAACTTCCAATAGGGGGCAAATCGTCGTTCACCGGCGAGATCTTTTTTCGCCATGTCGACCAGCGTCGAGAGTTCTGGCAGCTGATTTCTTTCGAGGAAGGTGAAACGCAATTCCGTCATCTCGGCGAGAGCAGAAATGTCTTTGATCTGATTTTCTTTCAGATCCAATCTCTCCAGCCAGCGGAGACCTTTCAGGGGGGAAATATCACTGATTTTGTTCTTATCGAGATAAAGTGCGTGCAGTTTGGGAAGTTCCGCCAGCGGCAGCAGTACTTCAATCTGATTTCGACTGAGATACAGCGCCCCCAGCGATTTGAGATTTTGGATCCCGTCGAGCTTCTGAATCTGATTGTCATCCAGTTGCAGGTATTGGAGTTTCGTCAGTTTTGTCAGCGGCGAGGCATCGACAATTTGATTTTTGGCCAAATCCAGCGATTGCACGTTGACACACTCTTCAAGCGGCTTGACATCCTTGATTTGATTACCAGTTAATTTCACCAAAGCCAAGTTTCTGCACTTTTCGAGTCCCGTCAGATTTTGGATGCCACGGCTCGGTGCTTCGAGAAAGAAGATCGTGGCGACATCTTCATCGGTGATTTTTTTCGCCTTGTCAGATTTATCAATCTGCTTTTTCTTCAAGATTTCACGGATCACCGTGTCGAGGTTTTCATCCGGAAATTCAATTTCGGCGGCGCGAACAGGCAAGCCAATACAGAACCAGACAATCAGAGGGATCGAAATCAACCGATACAGCATTGTTGTGATCTCCAGCAGGCAGGTTTCAAGTGGTCGCTCATTCGGGTCGAGCGTCGCTGCAATTTTTGGTACTGTACCGAACCAGACGAATCATTCACAACTGTCCAGCCGATTGAGTTGGAATTCACCAACTCTGAATCCTGTCAAAAGGGGGAGAAAAATCCTGGAAATCGGCGAAAAACGGAGAGAAATCGCTTGAAATCTCCGTTGCGAGAAGAAATCACTTTGCAGTCCGCAATCGAGCGAATAAACGGCACTTTCCGGGATATTTTTCGAAAAACATCGGAAACCACTCGAATTTTTGATGTGCTGAAGATCCCCCTTGCGAGCCAACCAATAGGAAGATCTCTTCGCATTGGCTGCGTTGAGATTCAGGCTGGTTTTTGGTCATTTTCTGCGAGGTGAAGCCATGAAAATTCAACAGATACTGTTCGCGGTGCAAGCACTTGGTGTCATTTTAGGGATCCTCGGCGTCTGCGTGATGATGGTCAAAACCTTTCAATCCAAGCTGAGGCGAACTCGACGAAAATTGTTTGAAGCCCTCAGGCGTGACCCGCTCGGGAAGTTCCTGATTCGCTGTTACAATCAAAGATCGTTGGGGACTGCGAAGGTCCCGGTCGTGATGTTCGCTCTTTCGGTGGCGTTATTCGCGTTTTCCATTTCAGCGAGTCTGATTCACGCGAGATTAATCAGTCTTGGCGCCCCGTACGAGCGTTTCGTTGGACATCATCGATTCGTAGATCTCACTCACTGGAATCGCGACTATTCGGCGATCTCCAACCTGACAGATATCGCTTCTCTGAAAATGGGGGACCCCCGCGTTACCGACGAGACGCTCGAAAATTTGTCGAAACTGAATAATCTCATGGATTTAGATTTGAGCAATACGCATATTACGGACGAAGGACTGAGAATCCTTGCACAGCTGCCGAATCTCCGTTACCTTGATTTGCAGGGGACTCAGATCACAGACGATGGATTTCGCGACCATCTGCTTTATAAGGAAAGTTTAACGAAAATTAACCTGATTGGAACGGGCGTTACTGATGAGACGAACGCCGAATGGAGTTCGCTGTCTGGAAAACGCAGACTGATCCTGAACGGCAAAACTGAAAATCCCTATCAACTGCAGAAGAAATTGGTGCAGCCTTCTCTGCCCTCCGAGCCCGCGACCTTGGCCACGAAATTAGTCTTCAATTGATGATAGGGCTGGCTTTAATGATCGTAATCACCGATATTCTCTACGGATTGCGTCGTTGCTCAGCCAATAGCGACTCGACCAGTGTACTATTCCTTTCACCTGCTGACCCATGTTTTATGGTGCGGCCATTTTGAGGCGACTTCGAGTGGTATTTACTCAGTTTCTGGCTCAGTTTTTCGAGATTGCTGCTTACCGACAGGAAAAAAAAACCCGGCTTGCCCGGGGGCGATCCCCGGCGAGAAATCCACAAGCCATCGTTGCAGAAACATTGGATGCACGGTTAACACCGACGGGACTGACGGCCGTTCCCGATTCGTACACAGTGCAATTTGACCCAAACCGTCTGTCACCAATTACTTTCGAGGTCCTCGCCAATGACACCGGTGGAGTTGGGATCTTGAGAATCACCGATATCATCACTCCTCCCTATGGTTGTGCCATGATCCGCTCGCCAGGAGGCGATTTTAATCACTACGCCATTTGTTTTTATGTTCCTGCACTGTACGTCGGAAACCAATCATTTCAATACACGATCTGTGATGATTCCGGGGCGACATCAACCGCAACAGTTTCGTTGACGCTGACGAGTCGGTTCGTGAATCACGCGGATATCAATCCGACCCAAATCACTGAGATGACGGTGAGTACGGTGATTGTGTGACTTGGCTGCAAACGGAATGCCGGCAGCGGTTTGCAGTTTGTCATTGAGTCAGATTGTACGAAAATTTCGTTCGAACTCTTTTTAAGAGTCCTGAATTCCATGTAATAATACTGACCCGTTTAAGTTCGTTCAGTCTGATTGTTTTGTTAACAGCGTGAATCTTGGCAGCCTGGAACTTCAGAACGTTTTTCAGGCTGCCGGATTTGTGATCCGGTTTGCTTGGCTCTGATGGAATCTCATGCCCCGTCCACTGTTATTGCTGGATATTGTTGGCCTGACTCATCAGATGCTGGGTCCCAACACGCCCCATTTGCAGGAACTTGCAACATCTGGATTTGCCAGACCGATGGGGACGGTTTTACCTGCAGTCACCTGTTCAGCGCAATCCACGATCCTGACAGGAACGCTACCTCGTGAGCATGGGGTTGTTGCCAACGGCTGGTACTTTCGCGATCTGGCCGAAGTTTGGCTTTGGCGGCAATCAAACCGTTTGGTAAAAGGTGCGCGAATCTACGACGAGGGTCTCCGCCGCGCCTCAGACTATACCACTGCGAAAATGTTCTGGTGGTACAATATGTACGCCAACGTCAACTGGTCGATGACCCCTCGACCCAGCTACCCCGCGGACGGACGAAAAGTTTTTGATTCGTATAGCCAGCCTCCCGAATTGAGGGATGAGCTGCAATCCCAGTTGGGAGTTTTTCCGCTGACGCGATTTTGGGGTCCAGGGGCCGATATCACCAGTTCTCGCTGGATTGCGGATGCCTCGGTCGAAGTCATGCGGCGTCATCGCCCCAGCCTCACTCTGGTTTATCTGCCCCATCTCGACTATGGCCTGCAGAGACTCGGTCCGGACGATCCAAAAATGATCGACGACATTCGGCAGGTGGATGCCGAAGCGGGAAAATGCATTGCCGCCGCCCGAGAAATCGGTGCTGACATCATTGCCTTGTCAGAATACGCGATTACAGCGGTATCCCAGCCGGTCCATATCAACCGTATTTTGCGGCGGCATGGATACCTCGCCGTTCGCCGGGAACCACTCGGTTGGGAGACGCTGGATTGCGGTGCCTCTCGAGCATTCGCCGTGGCCGATCATCAGGTGGCACACGTCTATGTCCAGCGCAGCACCGACATCAAAGCGGTAAAGCAATTGCTCCAGCAGACCACAGGAATTGATCTGGTGCTGGACCGTTCAGAGCAGCGACCGTTTGGGTTGGACCATGAGCGATCCGGTGAATTAGTCGTCATTTCGGCTCCTGAATCCTGGTTCACGTACTATTTTTGGGAAGACGATCGACTGGCACCCGACTACGCCCGGACCATCGATATTCATCGCAAACCTGGTTACGACCCGATGGAATTGTTCATCAACCCAAAACTTTCGTTTCCGAAGCTGCAAATCGCTTACCGCCTGGCCCAGAAATTCACGGGATTCCGCTATTACATGGATGTGATTGGACTTGACGCCAGCCCTGTGAAAGGGAGCCATGGCCGGTTGCCGACCCCTGGGCGTGAGGATTGCGAAGGGCCTGTGTTCATCAGTTCAAGCCGGAGCATTGAAACTGACGAGATCCCGATGACTGCCGTCAAAGAACTGGCCTTGCGACTGCAATTTTCGTCCTGACTCGATGATCCCGTCCTGACTCGATCTGAGCCGGTTCGACTCAACGCTTGCGGACATGCGATCGGCACTTTTTGCTGGACTTCTCCGTAGCCCAAGCGAAATCACCCGTCGTTTCTGAAAATTACGCAGGTTCTCGTTAAGCACTGCTAAATCGCTCTCGACAGAATACCCCTCTGGATTTATACCCTTCGCCAACACGTCTCTCTCCGTCTTGTTGCAATTCCTGTTTTCCATTTTCCTCGCGAACCTGAATGGCAAGCCGCGCAGTCGCCTTAAATTTTGAGGTGGGCTTATTTTGCGCTGTTTTCCAGGCAGTTCGTCTTTGCGTACACGTTTCGCACCTCTGCGATCACGCGTGCGGAAAGGGTGTTCCTGATGTTGAGTTCGCTTCGATTGGCTTCGATTTCACGGCGTCTTGGCCATCACCTCTTCTTTTGCGGATTGGCATTTTTAATGCTGGCGGGAGGTTTTTCACCCGCAATCACGGTCGCCGAGGATTGGGTGATCGTGATTCGGGCTCAATCAGAGATGGGAATTCCGCCGGAACCTATTGGCGAAGAGGTCGATATTTTCCGGGAACGAGCCATGGAGAAATCCCGACTGCAGCGTCGCGAGGCGAAACAGCGGAAGAAGGGGAAAGCCCCCCCCACCATGAAAAACTTTTTTTCTATGTCGGCACCGAATGACCCGGCTGATGTGAGTGATGGTTGGGGAGCGATCGGTCGGGGTGGCTATCTGGCGGGCAAAACATTCGGAAGAACGGATTCGATTGCTCCGCTGGAAGTGATGCCCTACGTCCTGTCAGACGAACATTTCCTCTTCTCTGATGTGCGAGGATTTATCTCCAATTACTCCCGATTCGGCGGAAGTGCCGGTATGGGGTATCGCTATTTGCGTGAGGACTGGAATGCCTGGGGTGGTGCGAGCATCTGGTATGACGCCGATGACACCACTTCGAAACTTTTTCAACAGATCGGACTCAGTTTTGAAGCACTCGTCGATCGCTTTGAACTGAGATCCAACATTTACCTTCCGTTTACCTCCGCTCAGACTTATTCCAATACGGTGGGGGCCGAACAGATCGTGGGAAATCAACTTTTGTACGGGCAGGCGGTCAACCAGGGAGTTGCCCTCAGCGGGGTTGATTTGGAATTCGGGTACAGTTTGCCGATTCGGGAACGGAATTGGTTACGCGGGTTTGTGGGGGGATACCATTTTGAGGGGGGAGCCAAAGGGGATGTCAATGGCTTCAAAACCCGCGTTGAAGGCGTTCTCAATAATGGTGTTACGGCCCAGCTACTCTATACAAACGACCCACTCTATGGCAGCAATGTGATGGCA
This sequence comes from Schlesneria paludicola DSM 18645, assembly GCA_945869955.1. Lineage (GTDB taxonomy): Bacteria > Planctomycetota > Planctomycetia > Planctomycetales > Planctomycetaceae > Schlesneria > Schlesneria paludicola_B. The sequence continues at coordinate 13,137 of CAMBQP010000048.1, read as the reverse complement.
GGCGTCTCACTGCAATTGCCGCTGGGAACAAATCACCCCACCAGCGGCTGGAAGCATAACACTCCCTCTCCCTTCCGTTTTGTGGAACGAAACTACAACGTGATCGTCAGCCGTGAGCAAGCCTACACGGGCAGCAAACTGGCAATCAACCCCCGGACAGGCAAGCCTTACCAGATCGCTCAAGTTTACGATCCAGGTCCGTCAAACGCATCACCCATCGCGGTGAGTCCCGATGACGGAACCACCGCCAATCCCTATCGTTCACTCGCGGCAGCAATTGCCACGGGCAGCGATGTGATTTACGTCCGCAGCGGTTCCACAATCAGCGAATCGGTCACACTGTTGCCAGGCCAACACCTGTTGGGCGAGACCGCAAACCTGTCGCTGAAATTAGCCGTTGCCGGGGGTGAAACCGCCTCTCTGCCGCACCTCTCTCAAGCCGCGGGGTTGGGAAATGCAACGCTGACCCCTCACTTTGAAAAGGTCCAGGGGTCAACGTCCCCCTCGATCACTTTGGCATCCAATACAGAAGTTGCAGGTTTCAATTTCAACAATACGGGGGGGAGTGGAATCGTCGGCACGAACGTTTCCGGAACGAACCTGCATGACCTGACGTTTAATCAGATTGGTGGAGATGCCATCCGTCTCACGGGATCCTCGGGCAATGTGAGCATGAATCACATCCAGATCAATTCCACCTCGGGGAATGGGATTGTCTATGACGGCGGAAATGCGAATCTGCTGTTCAATGGTCAGGGTAACACGATCACCTCACAAGGTGACGGATTCGTGCTGATGAATACAAACGGGGGATCGATCCAGCTGGCAAATCTGTCGGTGAAGGCGACGGGTGGTACAGGCTTAAGAATGAGTAACGTTGGCTCGAATGTGACGATTCCCTCATTCTTCGCGACGCAGACGTTTGGGCCTGCCGTTGCGATTTCGGGGACAACCGGTACCGTTTCCACGTCTGGCGGGGTCTCAACAACCACGTATAATAACTATAACTTTACTGGCTACACAACGATCACCGCGCCGAATGGTATGGGGTTCAGTGTCAATAGTTCCGACGCATTGATTAATGTCAATAACTTGAATATCACTTCCAACTCATCTTCTCCTGCACTGTCGATTGTGAATGCAACCAGTCCGTTTTTCGTCAGTAGCATGAATCTTAACACGAACAATGCGACCGCATTATACGGACGAGGTGTCGCATTATTGCAAATCAACAACGGGGCGATCACCACCGTCAATGCCCCGGCGATCGACCTGCAAGGTTCGACAATCAATTCCGCGCTAACCAGCGTCTCAACCAATGGCGGCCCTTTTGGTATCAGCCTGGTGCAAAGTCAGGGGAATCTGACCATTAAAGGGAATGGAGCACTGGGATCAGGTGGGGTCATTCAAAATACCGGAGAAGGCTTGATCACCAATTCGTTTGGGATTGCCAATCTGTCGTACATCGACTTTACCAATAACGCCGTGGGAGTTCAGTCGGAAAAAACGAGTCAGCTGGTTTTAAGCGGGTCTCGGATCACCGGATCGACCGGATTTGCCATCGACTCGATGAATGATGCCACACTCGTTGTCCAAAATTCTCAAATCACGGGGAACGGCACGATCGCTGGGGGTTCGATTCGCGTTCAGGCCGATACGCTCGGCACGTTTAATTCCCAGATCTCTGGTAGTACGATCACCGACGCGAATGGAACCGCGATAGAGTATTTGACGCTTCCCACCGGCGCGGGGGCTTCGCTGGCCTCGACGATCCAATCCAACACGATTACGGGTTATCGGGGAAGTTCACCAATCATCCATTTCAACTGGAATGGCCCACAAAGTCTGCTCGTTTCCAACAATCGTATTTATGCCCAAGCGGCTGGGATGACCGGTGTTTTCATCCAGGAACCTTCGGCAACGGCCTCGGTTAACGCACAAGTCAGTGGTAACACCATGAATTTTGCCAGCAGTCAGGGAACAGGTCTCTCGGTGATTGCGGCGGGAACGTCCAGCCTGACCGTTGCCACCAACACGATCAATTTCCAGGGTGTCAGCGGCATTGGGACTCGTTTTTCACTAGCGGGATCGAGTACGGACTACATTGCTTCCAACATCATTACCGATCAAGCTGGCGGAGCGACCGGTATGTTGTTTGACAACGTCGCCGCGAATTCGCGATTGCAAATTGATGGAAACACCATCAATCTGTTATCAACGGATCTGACGCCGCATCAGGGAATCATCTTCTCGAATGTGGCTCCGACGATTCAGTTCACCGGTACGGTCAATAACCTGATTTACAACGCGACGACATCACAATCCCTGTTTTCCGCACCGGTCAACTCGTGGACGGGTGGATTCTACATCAACGGGCGGCTTCAATGACGACGAAAATCACAGTTCTCGGCAACGGTGCGATGGCAACGGCCTGTGCAATTCTGCTGGCGGAACATCCTGACCAACGAGTTTCCATGTGGGGACGAAACCCCGAGCACGCCGATCAGATTCAACAGACCCGCGAAAACAAACGGCTACTCCCTGGGGTTTCTCTCCACGAGCGAATTTTCGTGACAGCCGAGATTGAGTTGGCCTTGAAAGACAGTGAATACATCGTCGCCGCGATCCCCACTCAATTTCTCCGTAAAAGTCTCAGTGACATGCGTCCGTCATTGAACCGTAATCGGCCCATGATCAGCGTGATCAAGGGGATCGAAAACGAAACCTTCATGAGGCCCAGTGAAATCATCACCGAGGTTCTCGGCAGCCGGGCTGTCGTCGCCGTTGGGGGTCCCAGTCACGCGGAAGAAATTTCCCGCCGCATGCCTGCCACGGTCGTTGCGGCCAGTGGGGATCTGGGGTTGGCGCGACAAGTCCAGAAAATGTTCAATACCGAACGTTTCCGCGTTTATACCAACCTCGATCTGATCGGAGTGGAACTGGCGGCGGCTTTAAAGAACGTAATCGCGATTGCTGCCGGCATCTCGGATGGACTGGGATATGGGGATAACGCGAAATCATCACTGATGACGCGCGGACTGGTGGAAATGACTCGATTCGGCCAACGCTTTGGTGCCGAACCGGGGACTTTCACGGGACTGGCCGGAATGGGAGATCTGATCACAACCTGTGTCAGCCCGTTTGGACGAAACCGTGGCGTGGGGGTGCGGCTGGGCAAGGGAGAGACTCTTCAGCAGATCCTGGCCAGCATGGATGCGGTCGCGGAAGGGGTTGCGACGGCGAAAAGCGTTTTCGACGTGGCCGAACAGGAAGGGATCGAAATGCCCATCACGACTGAAGTTTATCGCGTCCTTTACGAAGGGCGTTCCGCAAGTGACGCAACTCGATCACTGATGCTACGTCCGTTACGGTCGGAATAGTCCCGAGTCTTTCTCCAGTGATGGGCTTTCCGCAAATCGGCTCAAATCCGCTTTTATCAACTCGGTCGCGTGATCCGTTGGGGACTGGATGACGTTCCTATTGAAAGGAACGAACGCAAAAATCCAGAAAGCCCTTGTCATGAACCTGTTTTACATTGTCTGCTCGGTTTCCGGAGTCACTCTGCTGGCGTGTGCTGCAACACTTTCGGCACTTGGGCTCGGAAGTGGTTGTTTGTTTTCCGAAGAAGAAACAGAAGAAGTCGGGCAGGAGATTGAGTCAACGAGTGCTTCCGGCCTGAGGCCGCTTGTTTCTGATACCGCCAGGCCCGCTGAATCTGCTCAGGAACTGATCAAAACCGGTCTTAATCGCGTCCGTAGCTTGGGAGTGGCGATCGTGTTTTTTGGTCTGACGGGGTGGTTCGGGGACGCTAGCCAGTTTACCACGATCCAGACCGCGGCCTTATCGCTGTTAGTGGGTGTCGTGGCTTACTTCGCTGCGGGGTTCCTGACGTGGATCCAACTTGATGAAACTGTTCGTCACCAGGAAATCGGCTGCGAGGGGGACGCTCCGCACGCAGCAGATCCGATAAGAGGCCTGTCGAGCCGGGTTTGACCATGTGCCGGTGTTAACCGATGGCGTCGTCGAGTCGTTTCAGTAATCGATCGATTTCCGCGCGCGTTTCGTGATCGAGGCTCCATCCATAAGGTTGTCGGCGGAGATCTGTCGCAAACAAGCCCTTTTGGTGCATCACATACTTTTCGACCGCCAGAAAGCCATCCAGCCCCGCCTGCAGTTGCAGGCTTACCAGGGCACAAATGGGAAAATAGAGTCGATAGATTGCCTCTTCATCCTGCTGCTGTAACGCTTTCCATAAGGCAACAATTCCAGGAAGAAACTCCATTCCTGGCATGGTTCCGACGATGCCGCGACGCGCACAATCGACCAGACAGACGCCCCCCGATCCATCAAAAATCCTGGCCATCCCACTGGTGGCGTCCCGCAATAATGACAAGTTGGGGCTGATTGGTGCCGCTTCAGGCTTGAACAGAATCTTTTCGTTACCGAATCGTTTCAGCAAGTCCACACTCACATGAAGAGGGATCGGTTGTCCCACATACCCCGAGGCATCCTGAACGATCACAGGTATCGAAATGCTCTCGGCCAGTGCGACGAAGTAATTCTGGACCGCCGCCGCAGGGGCTCGCGTGGATAAAGGGGGGATGGCCATGACGGCTGCGGCGCCTGCTTTTTCCGCAATTTGAGCGTATTGAATCGCCTGTTTTGTCGACTCGGCCCCGACGCCAGCGACAAAAACTCCGCGATCCTGCACCATCTCCCCAAGTTGCTCGGTCAATTGTTGTCGTTCATGAAACGTCAGACGCAAAAGTTCCGAAACCATTCCGGTGGCAAAACCATCGGCCCCCGAGGCAAAAGCCCAATCGATTTGCTTTCGGAGACTCGCGAAATCAATCGAGTCATCCTCCAGAAAGGGTGTATGGGCAATGGGCAAGACGCCATGAATGGGTTTGGACATGTTTGCAGGGTCCTTATTGGCCACAATGACCACGTTCACAGATGCTGCCACACTGGCAACAAACCGTCTCAACCACGCACTTTTGGATCGGTTTTTCCACCGTGGTCGTCGTTTTTTTCAATTTCTTTTTACAGTACATCTCACCACAGCGTGGGACTTGTACGGTCTCACAACGCCGACCACCTGGAGCACAGGAATCCTCGAAGACGCGCTCTTCGTTCGCACTTTTCCCTGGCAGGCAAATCTCTTCTTCTTCGACGCTGTATTTTGTCTCGGTCACTTTTTTCACGTCGGAAACAAGGCGACAAACCTTTTTCAATTGGCTGCCACCACAGTGGGAACAGGGAGCCGCTTCCTTGCGGATGCGGATGCCAATGCCAAAGAACCCTGCCTGACAAGGAATCGAGATCGCGAGCCCGCAAACAAGTGCTGTTAGAAACGCTCTCATGGTTGTTTTCTCCCGCACGCTGCGCGTTGAAAATGGGTTTGTTCCCCGAGTCGGACACTCGGTGGGCCTTGGTCTCGAATTATTCGACCGGCATCCTCGGAAAATCAAGCTTGTTCCATTCCGGTGGAAAAGTCGAATCTTTTCAACCGCTGTTTCTGCCGAAAGTCATCGGTTCCATCGAGCCCCTTCGGAAATCAGAAAAGGGAAGGTTTGCTGGTTTCGTGTGGCGTGTACTCGAATCCCTCGCCCAAGATACCTATAATGATCGTTCGAGTATGGCGCTTCGAGTTTTCTGTTGGTTCACGCGATTCACGGTTCGCATCGTGTTCTCAGGATCAGACCGCTCACATGACTGCTGAAATTGCCCCTCCGGATGGATCTGACGACGCACAGTCGGTCGGAATTGTGCAAACACAATTTGTGAGACTGTTTGAGCCGCCGTCGATATTAACCCTGGAAAGTGGTTTCCAACTGGGGCCGATCAATGTCGCCTTTGAAACGTACGGGGAACTTTCGGCGGACCGCGATAACGCGATTTTTGTCTGTCACGCTTTGACGGGTGACGCCCATGTCGCAGGCAAACATTCTGCTGACAGCCGCAAATCGGGCTGGTGGGATGGTCTGGTCGGCCCAGGTCGAGCACTCGACACCTCCAAGTATTTCATCATTTGCGCGAACGTGCTGGGGGGTTGCCAGGGGACAACGGGCCCGAGCTGCCCCCATCCTGAAACGGGTCAGCCGTATGGTTTGCGATTCCCCTTCATTACGGTCGGTGACATTGTCGAAGTTCATGTCGCGCTGGTAAAAAAATTGGGGATCGATAAACTGCTCGCGATCGTCGGTGGTAGCCTCGGCGGAATGCAGGTGCTCGACTGGGTGGCCCGCTATCCGGACATGATCCGATCAGCGGTCTGCCTCGCTTCTGCGGGCAAATTGTCGGCTCAGGGAATCGCCTTCAATGCGGTTGGACGGAGGGCCATTACCACCGATCCGCAATTTCAAAATGGGGATTACTACGGCTTAGACCCCTCGAAATATGGTGAGGTCGGACCTCGTGCAGGCCTGGCACTGGCCCGGATGGTGGCGCATATCACTTATCTTTCGGAAGCTTCGATTGAACGGAAATTCGGCCGTGATCTGCAGCACAGCGACCATCTCGCGTATGACCTCCATAGCGAAACCGAATTCAAAATTGAAAGTTACCTGCACTATCAGGGGAAACGTTTCATCGAGCGATTCGATGCCAACAGTTATCTGTATCTGACAAGGGCCATGGATTATTTCGATCTGGCGCAGCGGTATGGGTCTCTCCGCAATGCCCTCGGCCAGACCGAGGCTCGCTTCCTGATTACCTCGTACCACAGTGACTGGCTGTTTCCTTCCAGTCAAAGTCGTGAGATCGTGAGCGCCCTGCTGGAAACCCACCGACATGTGACTTATCTGGAACTGGAAAGTGTTTTTGGACACGATTCATTCCTGTTGGAAATCCAACAACTGGAAGAACTCGTCACCCCCTTATTACGCGAGACCTATCGACGATACCGCAAAACCCATTGATTCTTCGCTGTACTTTTCCGTAAGAACTGGCGGGCAGCAGCCGGACACGTTTTTGCTACCCGCGATCCGAGTCAACTTTCATCCGAGTCAACGGAGTCATCCCGTGCGAGGTTACAACCCTCTCGATCCCACCGCCGCCTTAACCGGGATCGCAAAGCAGATGCAGCGGTGCTTTCGATCGCGTTACAACCCTCTCGATCCCACCGCCGCCTTAACCGACCGCTTGATCATCGATCAGATCGGCCGATCCAGCCGTGTCATCGATCTTGGTTGTGGTGATGGTCGGCTCCTCTGCCGTCTTCGCGACGAACTCGGCTGTTCTGTTCAGGGTGTCGAACTCGATCACCGCGAAGTGATCGAAGCGATTTCGAAAGGGATGCCGGTGATTCAGTCCGATCTGGATCGAGGTCTCAAAGAAATCCCCGAACAGTCGTTCGACTTCGCGGTACTCAGCCAGACTCTGCAACAGGTTCGACACCCGCAAGAGCTTTTGAATGAAATGCTGCGGATTGCCCGCCGTGCCGTAATTCTGGTCCCCAACTACGGACATTGGTGGATTCGGGTCCAGATCTTGCTGCACGGAAGAACTCCGATTACCGGCTCGCTTCCCTATGATTGGTACAATACCCCCAACCTGCACTTTCTCTCGATGATTGACTTTCGCGAACTCTGCGAACGGATGAAGTTTAAGATCATTCACGAAATTCCGATCATCCGCGGAAGCGCCGCCAGAAACGCCTGGGCCGCCAATGTTCGGGCCGACAACGCTCTCTATGTTCTTGAACATGCCTGAGATTCCCAATTGGTTTTCCCAACATCTTTGAACAGGATCTGAAATGAAAAACGCCATGAACACCTTTCTCACGACTCTGGTCGTCGCGACCCTCGTCGTCGCCTCGTCTCTATGGGGGGTTGACGCCGATAAAAAAACCAGCCGTGAGGGGCTGGAACAGGCCTTCGCGAAAAAACTCTCTGGAGCCGTCCTGGCGGGTTCATTCAGTATCGATGGAAAAGAAGCCGAGTCGCATAAACCCGATCGCTATCAAATTGTGACCGCCAAAAAACTCAGCGGCGATGACTGGGTCATCACCGCCACCATGAAAGTGGGGGAAAACCAGCTGGATATTCCGATTCCGATCAAGGTCTATTGGGCTGACGATACCCCCGTGATGTCACTGACCGATTTGACGATTCCCGGCGTCGGAACATTCACTTCTCGCGTCATGTTCTACGGCAATCGCTACGCCGGAACCTGGCAACATGGTGAAGTCGGTGGCCACATGTGGGGAATGATCGAACCAGCCAAGACAAAATGAGCAACGGTTCGATTAACAGGGCCTTCCGTTGCGATCCCGTTACGATGCTCGGCACTCGTTGTCCGAATGAGACCCGAACTCGACGAGTTTCACCGAGAGCAGGAGATCTCATCGATTACGAAGCGGGTTTGGGTTCTTCGGCAGGGATCGCTGCTGGAGCAGGGATCGCTTCTTTAAAGGTGACGACGGCAACCTGATCGTGGCCGGTGGCATACAGGGTATCTTCCGACTCGTTGAAGACGAATCCATGCACGTGCATCGGCATCTTGAGTTGATGCACTAGCTTTCCTGTGCTCGCATCATAGAACGATACGAATCCACCGTTGTCACCGCCGGCAAAGGCAAACCAGTTTCCCTGACGCGGAAACACAATCTGCTCGACCAAACCCTTGTATCCAGGGTCGGAAATCTCGTGGACCCGTTGCTGCGTTCGCCAGTTAAAGATTTCCACACGGGACGGACCGTCCAGATGGTCAATATTGCCGATGGTTCCAATTCCCCCGGCCGCCACAAACTGACCGTCCGCTGAAAACGAAACGCTCCGGATTCCACCAATCGAATGTCGGCGTTGCTTTGGGTCCCACGTATACATTACCGGGGCTTCCAGTTCGGCCAGCGACTTGCCGCTCGCGGCATCCCAAACGACTAGATGTCCTGTTCGATCCCCTGTGACAATCGACTGACTGTCTGGCGAGAAGGCGACCGCATACAGCATGGACGGAAAATGATGCGGTGTCTCGGGTTTGTGCCCAGCCAAAGTATGGATCAACTGGCCAGATTCGACATCCCAGACCTTGCACAACATATCGTCAGCAACGCTCGCGATCCGCTTGCCATCGGGTGAAACCACCATTTTTCGAATCCACCGATCATGGGCGGCGAGCGTTCGCACCGAGCGGCGCTGCTCCAGATCCCACCAGATCAATTGGCCGTCATAGCCACCCGTGATAAGTTGTTGACCGACAACCACCGATCCCATGACATAACTCTGGTGCCCATCCCCTTGAAACTCGATCAATTCTGGCTTTTCCAGCCCTGCATCGATTTCATAAACCTTGAAATCCGACCCGCCAATGAACAGCCGTTCGGTCTGTGGCAATCTCGCGATACAAAATCCGATCGACTTCAAACGAATCGTTTTGGCGATGGCGAGTTTCAGGGGGTCTGCAGACATCAATCAGTCCTTATTTCAGGGGCCACCTGTTTCCGGGGCCAGCAGGAGCAGTTCGCTCGCGATTGTCATGAGCGGATCGGCTTAGTTTATTTTCCATTCAGGCCAGAATCTCTGGGATCGCTTTACAGCCGAAATCGACAATCGGAATCGGTCGCGCTCCGACCTGGTATTCCTTGGTAGGATCGATCCCCACAGCCGAAAAAATGGTTGCAAACAAATCACCTGCTTTGGCCTCACCCTCAACCACCGTGTGACCATCCGCGTCGGTTTTACCGTAAACAGCTCCACCCTTGATGCCACAGCCGGACAATGACGCACTCCAGGCGTTGGCAAAATGATCGCGGCCCAGACTGGGGTTGATCTGAGGTGTTCGCCCAAATTCTCCGAAGGTGAGCACCAAGGTATTTTCCAGCAATCCCCGCTGTCCCAAGTCATCCAGCAATGCAGACATTCCCTGATCGAGGTCGGCACAGAGTTCACGATGAGTTTCAAAGTTTTGCCCGTGACTGTCCCACCAAGCCCGCGCCACCTTCACAAAGGGGACACCCGCTTCCACCAGTCGCCGCGCAATCAGGCATTGCTCTTGGAACTGGGTTGGCCCATAAAAATCCCGAGCGGACTGCGGCTCTTGACTGACATCAAACAAGGTCTCACTCGACATCAGTCCGCGAACTCGTTCGTAAGCCATGCCATGACTCGAAACAACCGAACGGGGATGGCGGTCCTGAAATTGCTTGGCCAGCAACCGCTGAAACGCCGCTCGATCGGTATGATCGGTCTCGGAAATCGAATCGAGTCTGCGGATATTCGGCGGGATCATGCTGTCTGAAAGGAACATCGGGGCATACCGCGCCCCGAGAAATCCAGCCCCTCCCTTATGACGCCCTTCGGTCTCGGAATAAAGCGAAACGTAATCAGGAACCTGACTATCGGCCCGGCCAAGTTCACGAGCGATTAAGGCTCCCAGATCCGGATAATCGACGGCCGCTTCTTTGGCTCGTCCTGTTTCCATCAATATCGTCCCGCCACCATGATCCCCATTGCGAGTATTCAGCGAACGGATGATGGCCGTGGTTTTCATCCGCTGGGCCATCTTCGGCAACAGTTCGCTGATCTGCACGCTCGGAATGTCGGTCGAGATTGCCCGGAACGGCCCACCAGTGATTCGTCCCGGTTTGGGATCCCATGTTTCGAGTTGACTGGCGCCGCCTGCCAACCACAGCAGGATGACACTTTTCTGCTGCCGTTTCAGTTCTGCGGCCAGGGTCGGTGTCTGCAGCGCATCGAGAACGCGCATATTGGCGGCGAAAGAGGCGGCACCGGCCAAGGCGGCGGAACCGAGGAATCCACGCCGAGACACATCGTGCTGCGAGAGATTTCGATTGGGAAGATCATTCCTGGCCATCTCATCAACCTTTCAAAACCATCGAACCTTGAACGCACAAATTTTGTGATCCGCAATTTTCGTGATCTACCATTTCAGTGATTAAACCGCAATTCAGGGCTGGCTAACAAGCTCCACACAAACTGCCGCAGACCGAGCACCGGATTGGCGGCTTTCTGAGTGAGGAAGTCTTCACAAGCCGATCGCTCTGCCGGCATCGCGGCCCGCCCCAGGATCGCCCAGAACGCAGTCTCGATCTGGGCCGATTGATCCGCTTTCTGTTTGAGGCTGCCGATCAGCATTCCCCCATCATCGCGTACAAATTCATCCCACATCCTCGCACTGTTATTAAATAACAATGCTTCATCGACGCTGATCTGGAAATTTTCCCCCGGTACCTCGAATTGATTCGCCAGATCATCACTGTTTCGCTCAAATTCGTCGCGGCGATTCACCCATTCCGGGGCGGAGGTCGCCGTCATCGTGTCCGGATTCAAACTGGCAAGCCGCAGCGACAGCGAATATTGCCGTGAAGACAGCGGCCGCACCAGCGCTAATCCGAATTGCTCGGGTCCTGGCGGATCCCCTGCCGAATCCCAGACGCTGCTCCGTCCGTAAGCCTGACTCGACACAATCCCGCGAATCAGTCGCTGCAAATCATATTGATGAGCCACCAGGTCACGACTGAGCCAGTCGAGCAGTTCCGGATGGGTGGAAGGATTTGCCGAATGCATCTGATCGAGAGGATGAACCAGCCCGCGACCGAAGTAAAGCGCCCAGATTCGGTTGACCGCATTCCTGGCAAAAAAATGATTCTGATCCGCTTGCAGGGCAAGCTCCACGAGCTTGGCTCGCGGGCTGAAGTCGGGTTTGGGGGGCGGCCCCGCTTTATCATCCTGCGTCTGTCGATGAACGGCGTCGTTCTCTTCCTTGATTTGTTCGGGGGTCTTGGCGACCGCAGGGGGTTCCACGACGGTCCCCGTCAGAAACATGATGCGAGCCAGTTTTTCCTCACCTTTGGTCGTCTTGTACTTGACCTCACCACTGAATTTCTCGGCAACGAGATTCGTTTTCGTCAGATAGATTCGCTGGAAAAATGAAGACATCCCGAAGTAGTGCTCCTGTTTCCAGTCATCGACCAGCGGATGGTCATGACATTTGGCGCAGCTGACATTCACGCCGAAAAACAGGCTACTGGTGTCATTGGTCAACTGGTCTAAATCGCGTGCTCGCGAGCGGAGGAATGTCAGAGCCGGCTTGATGGCGACATCTTCCTCGTTACCGGTCATCATTTCCCGAAACATTTGATCCCACGGACGATGCTCACGAATTGCCTTCAGCAGGTACTCGCGCCATTCTCCTGGACTGTTTCGTTGACCATCACTCAAGAGACCTTCGAGGCTATTGCGAAAATGATACGCAAAATCCGGACTTGCCATCAACCGCTCAATCAGCTTTGACCTCTTGTCCGTTTCTGTCGCCGCAACATACGCCTGCGCTTCTGACAGGGTGGCGATTCTGCCGGCCAAGTCCAGGGTCGTTCGCCGAATCAGGGTACTCTCATCGGCCAGAGACGCTGGCTGTTTTTGTTTGGTATCCAGCTGCAACTGGATGTAATGATCGATCGCCTGTTCCACTGGCGTCTCAGCCGGCAGCAACTCGGCCGACAGCAACTCGGCAAAGTCGGCGCAGCGATGCATGACAACCATCACCATCAGCATCCAGCAAAATTGTCGCAGCATGGGAGGGCTCTTTGGTAAGTTCACTCGAATTCACTGGCAGGTGGGATGATCAAGCAGAATCTGGCCAAAACGCTCTGATCAATCTGATCGTCTTGATTCACTCATTCAGACTAGCCGGATTTGATGGGTGCGGCAAGTTGTTCAAGGATTTTCGTTGCGATTGAGCACTTTTTCGGGGTACTCGACGAAGAAACCCAGCTCGACCTGGCCCTGATGGCTTTGGTCGGCTGGCGATCATGGTTCAGCAGATATCATTTGCAAAACAGAACTTGGACTACAACCCAAAGGGGGGCTGATTCGCTGATCATCGTCAGGCACCGGATGGCTTGCCCGTTTCGGGGCCAACGGGTCCGATGGAGGTTTATTTTTCTTCAGGGGTCGAGCCGACGATCATCTCGAAACTTGCTTCCAACTCGCCAATTTTCGAGTTTTTGAGAGGAGTAAACGCGGCCGTCACCAAATCTTTGACCGCTCCCAGTGACTGATAAATTCCGTCACGCCCGTTCCCGGGATCATCTTGGACATAAAGTTGTGTCGTCAGCAGCCGTTCGCGGCCCCGTGAAACCGCAAAGTGAATGTGCGGAGTCCGCCCGGGATATGC